>JAQVHZ010000068.1:0-14910 GCA_028695965.1 Thermoguttaceae bacterium
GCTGCCCCCGGTCGTAACGACGTCCTCGACGACGATCACGCGGTCGCCCGCCTTGACCGGGCCTTCGATATACTTCTGCGTCCCATGGTCCTTCGTCGCTTTCCTGACGAGGAACGCTTTCAGGTCGACGCCGCGCGTCCCGGCGATCGTGATGACCGCCGCGCAGATCGGGTCCGCGCCGATCGACATGCCGCCGACCGCGTCCGGGAACCCCGCGCCTTGCGCCTTATCCGCCTCGAGCAGCTCCAAGATCCCTTCCCCGATGAGGACGGCGCCGCGCGAATCGAGCGTCGTCATCTTGCCGTCGCAGTAGTAAGTCGACTTTTTTCCGGACGCCAAGGTGAAGACCTCTCCTTCCGGCGCGATTTTGAGGGAACGGTCGCGAACGATCTTCATTAATTCTTCTTTGCTGTACATGGGGCTCTTTCTTTGGGGCTCTTTCTGCACGAACGGTTCTTACGTTGTTCAGCGCGCTCAACCGCGCCGACTATCTTTGCCAATTATAATCGTTTGCGTCGATCGCGCAACACGTCGCCGAGCGAAAAAGTCGGCTCGGCGCCGCGCGCGTTCCATGTCCTTTATTTGCTATATTTCGCAAAATTTTATAATTTTTCCCTTTTTTTGCTGGCTTAGGGCTCTTTTTTTGCCATTCTATTTGAAAAGATAGTATAATTTAAAGAAGATAATTTCCACATATTGCCCTCAATATTTCCTAGTAGCATAAGAAAGCGAGTCGACGCGGGCTATGGCGAACAAAAGCAACTTTACACCCGGGATGAGGTTGATCATCCGAGACGAAGAATGGCTCCTGCGGCGCGTCGATCAGTCGACGTCCGGAGACGCGCTGACGGTCGTCGGCGTCTCGTCCTTGACGCAGGGCCAGCGCCGCGTCTTCTTGACCGACCTCGAGCAGAAGATCGAAATCGTCGACCCGCGCCAGACCAAGTTCGTCGAGGACCTCTCCCCGAAGTACCGCAATTCCCGCTTATTCATCGAGTCGCAGCGGCGCCAGAAGACCCCGACCGACGACCGAATCTACGTCGGGCACAAAGCCGCTATCGACAAGATGAAGTTCCAGTTCACGCCCGCGATCAAGGCGCTGAGAGCGCCCCGCGCAAGGATCCTGATCGCGGACGCCGTCGGGCTCGGCAAGACGATCGAGTGCGGAATACTCCTTGCGGAGCTGATCAAACGGGGCAGGGGCAAGCGGATCTTGGCGCTGACGGTGAAGAGCATGATGACGCAGTTCCAGAAGGAGCTCTGGTCGCGCTTCTCGATCCCCTTGGTCCGGCTCGACTCGGTCGGAATCCAGCGCGTCCGGAACAAGATCCCAGCCAACGCGAACCCGTTCTACTACTACGACAAAGCGATCGTCTCGATCGACACGCTGAAACGCGCCGGCGAGTACCGGAACTACCTCCAACATTGCTATTGGGACGTCATCGTGATCGACGAGGCGCACAACGTCGCCGAACGGGGTCATTCTCAGCGCTCCGAGCTGGCGAAGCTCGTCTCGACGCAGTGCGATTCGCTCGTCATGCTCTCAGCGACGCCGCACGACGGCAGGCGCCGCTCCTTTGCGAGCTTGATCGATATGCTCGACCCGACCGCGATCGCCGACCCCGACGCCTATACCGCCGAAGACGTGCAGGGCCTCTTCACGCGACGATTCAAAAAAGACGTCGCCGCCCAGGTCCGCAAATCCTTTCCGGAGCGGATCGTGGAGCAGAAGGAGATCGCCGCGACCGACGAGGAAGAAGACGCGTTCGACTTCCTGGCGCGAATCGAGTTCAAGCGCCTCGACCAGCGCCGAAAAAAGGGCGACTTCCTCTTCAAGACGACGCTCGAAAAAGCGCTCTTCAGCAGCCCCGACGCGTGCCGCGAGACAATCAAGAACCGCCTGAAAACGCTCGAAAGAGAGCTCGACAAGGCGCCGACTCCCGAAGCGCGCGACGACGCCGAGACGCTGCGCAAGCTCGACGCGCTCGTCGCCAAGATTACGCCCGAGAGATTCTCCCGCTACAGGCTCCTGCTCGATATGCTGACGCCGACCGGCAAGAGCTCGATCGGCTGGACGTCGCGGCGGAGCGACGACCGGCTCGTTATCTTCGCCGAACGCGTCGCGACGGTGAACTTCCTCGTGAAGCGCCTGCGCGCCGACCTTGGGCTGTCGGAGAAGGAGGTCATTAAGCTCGACGCCAGCCTGGGCGACGTCGCCATTATGGAGGCGGTGAGCAAATTCGGCGTCGAATCGGAGCCGACCCGCGTCCTCGTCTGCACCGACGTCGCGTCCGAGGGGATCAACCTGCACTACTGCTGCCATCGGCTCGTCCACTTCGACACGCCATGGTCCCTCATCACCTTCCAACAGCGCAACGGGCGCATCGACCGGTACGGGCAAGAGAAGCGCCCGGAGATCCGATACTTGTCGGTCCAGTCCCAGAACGAAAAGATACGCGGGGACCTGCGCATCCTCGAACTCCTCACGAAGAAGGACCAAGAGGTCGTCGCCTCGATCGGCGACCCGTCCGAGTTCACCGGCTGTTACGACGCCGAGTCGGAAGAAAGGGTGATTGCGCAGGCGATCGAAAGGAGCGCCGCCCCGAAGAGCGACGTCGACATGGGCTTCCTTGACGCCGCCTTTGGCGTCCGAGAGTCCGACCCGATGAACGAGGTCATAACGGACGAGGCGTCGAGCGTCGAGAACGTCGTTCACGGAACCGAGCCGACCCTCTACAAGAGCGATTACGACTACCTGCTTGACGCGCTCAAATTCATCAATTCGGCGGCGCAGAAGCGCGTTACCCTTGCCGACGACCTAATCAGGTACGAAACAGAAAAGGCTGGAATCTACGCCGAAGAAAGAAGCGTCCGAATTACGCCGAACAAATCGCTGGCGGCGTGCCTGAAATACTTGCCCGGCGAAGTCGTGCCGGAGTCGGGCGCGTTCTACCTGTGCAGCTCCGCCAAGCGCGTCAAGGAGGAGTACGGCAAATGCCTGAAACTAGACGGCAAATGGCCCGAGATCCAGTACCTGTGGAACGAACACCCGGTCGTCCAGTTCCTGAACGAGACGGTCCTGACCGCGTTCGGGCGGATGCGCGCGCCTTTCCTGACCGTCGACAAGCTCGCGAAGAACGAAACGCTCTTCGTCCTTTCGGCGACCGTGCCGAACAAGCAGAGCCAGCCGGTCGTCTCGCAGTGGCGCGGCGTCCTGTGCCGAGACGGCGCGATCGTCGACGCGAAGCCTTTTGAAGAGTGGATCGAAAAGCTTGGCCTTGCCGGAACCCTCTACAACCCGAGCGGCGTCGCAGACCCCAACGAGCAAGTCTTCCGGGACCTCGACGCCGAGACCCAAAAGGAGCTGAGCGCGCTCCTGCCGCTCGTCGTCGAGAGGGTCGCCGCCGACGCGATCGCCGAGGCGCGCCGCAAAGGCGACGAGCTGCAAGCCGCCGCGCGCGCCCACAAGGCGAAGCTCGACGACTGGCGCGCACGCAAGCTAGAATATATCGGGGGCGAGGATCGCGGGACGCTCTTCAGACTCGCGGGCGTTCCCGACGCGGAGCTGTCGCGCCAACTGCAAAAGGCCAAACAAGCCGAGCTGGACGTCGCGCGGGTCTTCGACGACCACTGGTCGTGGCACGACAACGCCGCGACGATCGCCGCCGATTCTCCGTCCGTCTCCGTGATCGCCGCTATGAAAGGAGTCTTCTGAGATGTCCGCCGACCTAACTGGAATTATCAACACGAACGAGTTCTTCAGCGACTTCTACTTCGCCTCGCTCCTTGAAGAGGACCTGGCATCCTGCATGAAAGCGCTCGGCAAAGACGCCGACGACGCGGAAGAAACCGCCAATTTGAGGACCGCCTCGAAGCTCCTCGCGTCCCTGAGAGAGCCGTTCTTCCGGACCTTCAACGAGCTGGAGCGCTCGAGGTCGCAGCGAGCCGCGCTCGAGACCGCCGCGCCCTTCCTGCGCGCCTTCTTTCTGAAGCTCGGCTACGACGTCTACAAGAGCAAAGACGTCAAGCTGCGCCTGACCGCCAGCGGCGCGTCCGTTCCGATCCTCGCCGAAGTCCTGCGGGAAGACGGCTCGCCCTGGCTCTGGATCCTCGAAGTCGGGAGAGACGCCGACGCCGAGAGCGACAACCCGCTCGCCAACGCTTTTATCGGCGCGCAGTACGGGGACGCCGAGCCGAACCCGAAGAACCGGCTGGTCGGCAAGCCGCTCGAGGAACTGCTCGTTACGGAAATCTTTGCGCTCTCCTCCGCGCCGCGCTGGATTATCGCCGCCTCCGCCGACCAGATCGCGCTCGTCGACGTCGGCAAGTGGAACGACAAGCGGACGCTCCGCTTCGATCTGCGCGAGATCTTCAACCGGCGCGACCCGACGACCCTGCGCGCCCTCTGGGCGTCCCTCGCCAAAGACGCGCTCTGTCCCGGCGCCGACGAAGCGCTCCTCGACCGTTTCGACGAGAACTCGAACAGGCACGCCTATTCGGTCTCCGAGGACCTGAAATACGCCGCGCGACGCGTCGTCGAGCTCTTCGGCAACGAAGCGGTCTGGTATTACAGGAACGTGCGCCGCGAGAAGGTCTTCAACCTCGACGACGACCTCGCCGGGCGCCTCTCGCGCGAATCGCTGCGCTACCTCTATCGGCTCCTCTTCCTCTTCTTCATGGAAGCGCGCGCCGAGCGGCTCCAATACCTCCCGTTGAATTCCGACGCCTATCGGACCGGCTATTCGCTCGAATCGCTCCGCGAGCTCGAGACGACGCCCCTGACCGCGGAGTCCCGAGACGGCCATTTCTTCGACGAGTCGATGAAAACGCTCTTCCGCTTAGTCGACCAGGGCTACGCCCCGAAAAAAGACCAAAAAGAGGAAAAAGACGAGAAAGCCGAGACGGGGCTCCTCAAAGAATCGGCGCTCGACGCCGAACTCCTCGAGAGGGAGAAGCAGCGCGTTGCCGCCAACTCCTTCCAGATCGACAAGATCGAGTGCGACCTCTTCGATCCGGAGAACACGCCGACCCTGAACAAGGTCAAGTTCCGCAACTTCGTCTGGCAGGAGGCGATCCAGCTCCTCTCCCTCACGAAAGAGGGGACCGGCAAGGGCAGACGGGCGCGGCGAGGAAGGATCAGCTACGCCAGGCTCGGCGTCGCGCAGCTCGGCTCCGTCTACGAAGGGCTCCTGACGTACCGCGGCTTCTTTGCCGAAGAGGACCTCTACGAAGTCAAGCGCGCGGGGGACGAATGGAACGAACTCGGGCAGGGGTTCTTCGTTACCGAAAAAGAGCTTCTACAATTCGACCCTAAAAAAGAACGGGTCTACGATTCCGACGGGAAGCTCGTCAGGTATCCTAAGGGGACCTTTATCTATCGTCTCGCCGGACGGGACCGCGAAAAGAGCGCGTCCTACTACACCCCGAACTCCCTCACGAAATGCCTCGTCAAATACGCCCTGAAAGAGCTGATTGGCGACGAAAAGACGGACCCGAACTACAAGAGCGCCGACGAAATACTCGACCTGACCGTCTGCGAGCCCGCCATGGGGAGCGCCGCATTCTTGAACGAAGCGGTCAATCAGCTCGCCGACGCCTACCTGCGCCGCAAGCAGGAGGAGACCGGGGAATGGATCGAGAGCGACAAGATCGAGTTCGAAACGCAGCGCGTCCGCGCCTACATCGCCGACAGAAACGTCTTCGGCGTCGACTTGAACCCGATCGCCATCGAGCTTGCCGAAGTCTCCCTCTGGCTCAACTCGATCTCGTCCGAATACGACGCCGAGACGGAGCTCTACAGCGTCTTCGCCCCGTGGTTCGGCGGACAGCTCGTCGCGGGGAACTCCCTCGTCGGCGTCCGAAGGCGCGTCTACGACTCCAAGGACCTCGTCGGAGGGAAAAATCCGAAGTGGGTCGGCAAAGAGCCGAAGCCGATCGCGAGCGGCAAGCGCCCTCCGAAGACCGTCTATTCCTTCCTCGTCCCCGACCCCGGCATGTGCAAGTACGACGACAAGGTCGTGAGGCAGCTCGCAAAGTCCATGCCTGTCGAACGCGACGGACATACCGTCGACGCCGACTGCGCGAAAGAGATCGACGCGTGGCGCGCCGAGTTCTTCAAGCCGTTCGACGAAAAGGACGTCCGCGTCCTCGAAGTCCTCTCCGACATAATCGACCAGCTCTGGGCGCAGTGCGAAGACGATTGGCGCGCCTTCCGGGAAGAGACAACCGACCGGCTCGACGTCTTTGGAAGGAAGGACCGCGAGCGCAAAAACTTGCCCCTCCGCGACAAGAACGAGCGCCTCAAAGACGAGCTCAATAAGAAGATCTACGGCTCGACCCCTTTCAGACGGATCAAAACGGTCGCCGACTACTGGTGCGCCCTGTGGTTCTGGCCCATTCAGAACGCGTTCGACCTCCCGACCCGCGAAGAATACCTGATGGAGCTCCAGTTCATCCTGCGGGGAGAGGTCGTCAGCGAGTTTCGAACAAAAGCGTACGAAATCGACGCCCCGATCTTTACCGAAGAAGACAGAGTCGTCGTCGATGAAAACCGCGCGCAGACGCTCCAATTCGCCTCCATGCTCGGTTACGTCGACGTCGACAAACTCGCCGCAAGGTTCAAAAGGATCGCGCTCGTTCAGAAGATCGACGAAGAACAGCGGTTCCTCCATTGGGAACTGCAGTTCGCCGATATCTTTAAAGATCGAGGAGGGTTTGACTTGACGCTTGGGAATCCGCCGTGGATTAAGCTCCAGTGGAATGAGGGGGGAATTATCTCCGACTACCGACCAAAATTTGTTATCAAAAAGCTTTCCGCAAGCGCTACCGCTGAGTTGAGAAATGGTGTTTTAAAGGATTCAACAATTCAAAGAGCTTATCTCGACGAATATGTCAGCTTGACAGGACAAAAGGCTTTTTTGAATGCGCCGTGTAACTACGCTATTTTAAAAGGGTCGCAAACAAATCTTTATAAATGTTTTTTGCCGGTTGCGTGGGCGAACGCGTCGCCTAGCGGCGTTTCTGGGTTTGTTCATCCGGAAGGCGTCTATGACGACCCAAACGGTGGGCGTATGCGTGTAGAAATATATCAGCGTTTGCGCTATCATTTCCAGTTTGGCAATATGTTGCGCCTTTTTAATGATGTTGACGGTCATGTGAGGTATAGCATAAACGTTTACGGAAACCCCCATGACGCGCCGAGATTTAAACATATCTCCAATCTCTTCGTCGTTTCGGCTGTCGATAGTTCGATAGAAAGGCAAACATCAGTAAAGGTTGGCGGTATCAAGGACGACAAGGGCGCTTGGAATATAGCCGGTCATCAGGATCGTGTTATCAACGTTACGCTGAACGAATTGGAGATCTTTGCAAAACTCTATGACGCCCCTGAGACGCCTGTAATGGAGGCACGGCTTCCTGACGTTCATACGACGACGCTAATCAATATTCTACAAAAATTTGCCGAGTATCCTAAACGTTTAGGTGATATTCAAGCAGATTTACGTTCTACTGAAATGTGGCATGAAACGCAAGCACAAAAAGATCATACAATCTACAGGAAGACTCAGTTTCCGAAAACGCCAAGGGAATTAATCTTATCCGGTCCGCATTTCTTTGTTGGTAATCCATATAATAAAACTCCGCGAGTTGTTTGTAAAGAAAACAGCCATTATGACAAAATTGATCTAACAGTTTTGCCGGGGGATTATCTACCCCGAACAAATTATGTTCCTGGCTGTCCTGACTTAGAATATACAGAGAGAACCCCCGGCGTGCCTTGGAGTAAGTCAGGGAAGGTTACGGATTATTTCCGGCTAGCTTTTCGCGGTATGTTGAATCAAACAGGCGAGAGGACTCTTACCGGGTCTATTATTCCTACGAGCGTGGGGCATATCAATGGAGTTCAATCGACTGTCTTTAAAGATAATGCAGAATTATTGGGAGCAGCTGCCTTTGTATGTTCGCTTGCAGGAGATTACTACATTAAATCGACGGGAAGAGCAAATTTACACTATTTGTGGCTGAACTTGCCTCGTCTTGACGCCAATTTGCGCTTGAATCTTCGGACGCTTTTATTGAATTGCTTAACAAACCACTACGCCCAATTATGGCAAGACCTCTGGAGCTCCGATTTTGCACAAGACAGTTGGACGAAATCAGACCTGCGCTTGCCAAACGAATCGTTCAGCGTCCTAATCAAAGACTGGACGATGAAGACGCCTCTGCGAACCGACTACGCGCGCCGCCAAGCGCTTGTAGAAATCGACGTCTTGACAGCGCGTGCTTTGGGAATGACGTTGGACGAACTTTGCGAGATCTACAGGATCCAGTTCCCTGTCCTTCGTCAGTACGAGCAGGACACGTGGTACGACGCGAACGGGCGGATCGTCTTCACGTGCAACAGAGGTTTGACCGGCGTCGGTTTCTCGCGGCCCGAATGGAACGAGAAGAAAGACGCGAAGCCGGGCGAGGTCTTCACGCGCGATGTGGTAGACAACTGGCTTCCCGATACGCCGACGCGCACTATCGAGTACGTCGCGCCCTTCGACCGTTGCGACCGGGAAGAGGACTACCGGACCGCGTGGGCGTTTTTCGACGAACACGGCGATTCGTAAGGCGCTGAGAAGAGGAACTTTCCGCGAGCCTGCCGTCGCCGTCCGCCGGGCTTGCGCCGTTGTGATTAAGAGTTGTTGGATTATTCCCCGCGAGGTTCATTTATGCTCCCATCCGTATTAGCGTCTCAAGCGCGCGCCGCGATCGAAGAGTATCTTTCAGCGACCTTTCCGATCAGTTCCGGTTGTTTTTCGGAACTTTGGCCGGACTTTTTCCGTCGGGGCAAGAGCCTTTTCCGCGGTCCCTACTACACGCTCCAGCTCCCTTTTCGTCATGGCGGCACGGACTACGCTTTTCCTTCTGGGATAACGCTCGGCTATTCTCCTTATCTTCACCAGGAGAAGGCGTTTCAGCGTTTGTGCGGTTCTCGGGGGGCGAGCGCGCTCGTAACGACGGGGACCGGGTCCGGCAAGACCGAATGTTTTCTCTATCCTCTTCTGGACCATTGCCTTGCGCGCAGCGGGGAGCCTGGCGTCAAGGCGATCGTCGTCTATCCGATGAACGCGCTGGCGACGGACCAGGCGAAGCGGTTCGCGCGGGAGATCCACAACCGTCCGGAGCTCAGGGGCAAGATCGACGTCGGGCTCTACATCGGCGGCTATGCCGAGAAGGACGAGGAAAAGATGATCGCCGATTCGGTCATAACGAGTCGGCACGCGCTTCGCGACAGGCCGCCGTCGATCCTGCTCACGAACTATAAAGCGCTCGACTACCTCCTTGTGCGCGCAAGGGACTACCCGTTATGGCGCGAGAACGAGCCGGGGACGCTGCGTTATGTGGTCGTCGACGAGCTTCACACGTTCGACGGGGCTCAGGGCGCGGACTTGGCGTGCCTTTTGCGGCGCGTTTACGCGCGCCTGGGCGTCGCGCGCTCGGAGGTGAACTGCGTCGGGACGTCGGCGACGCTCGGTTCCGGGTCGGAGGATACGGCGCGTCTCGTCGCCTTTGCGAACGCGGTCTTTGGGGGCGGGTTTGCGCCGGAATCGGTGATCGCTGAGGACCTGCTCGACCCCGACGAATTTCTCCCGAAGGAGGGACCCGCCAGGCTCAAGACGCTGAGCGAAGAGGATATTGACGCGCTCGATCCGAACCGGCATGGGACGCCGGAAGCATACCTTGCCGCACAGGCGCGCTTGTGGCTCGGGCAAGAGTACCGGTTCGGCGCCGACGACGGCGAGGCGCGCGTCCGGCTCGGCGAGGACCTTGCGTCGCTCCAGCCTTTTCAGGAGCTTCTGCGCGCCGCCAACGGCAAGACGCTCGACGCCGACGCGCTCTGCGACGAGCTTGGACCCGCGATCTCCGTCGAGACGAACGTCGACGGGCGTCCGGTCCCCGTCCCCCTTGCGTCGCGTCCGAAAGAGGAGCGCGACCGCGCGCTCGAGTCGCTCTTTGCGCTCGTTTCGTACGCGCGGCGCGCGACCAAGAGCGAGGACGTCGAGGACGGCGGGACGGACGCCTATTCTCCTTTCTTACGGGTCCGCGTCCAGCTCTGGCTTCGCGAGCTTGCTCGGATGGGCGCGAGCGTTCTGGAACTTCCGGACGACCGTGACGCCGAGGAGGGTCCGGACGCGCCGGAAAGGTCGGCGCCGACTGAGGAGCCGAAGCCGCCGAAGCTGATCTTCCTTGCGGACCTGAACGACGCGGACAAGGACGCGCAGGGGTATCTTCCGCTCGTCCACTGCCGTTCGTGCGGCAGGGTCGCGTACCTGAGCTTCCAGCTCAAGACGAGCGGGCGGTTCAGCACGAACGTTCAGGAGATCTACCGCCGGTTCTTCGCGAACGATCTTGACATCTGCTACATTTACGCGCCGGACAAGGAGGACGCGCCGGAACAGCGCAATTTGCCGGGCGCCGAGGACCACGTCTGCCCCCGATGCCTGACGTACGACAAGTCGCGCCGAGGAGGGTGCCGGAAATGCGGCGCGCTCATGACGCCCGTAACGATCATGACGCCGAACATAAAGAACAACGGCGGGGGTAAGCAAGAGCGGAAGTGCCCCTATTGCGGCGCGGACGAGATCGCGATCGTCGGTCAGCGCGCCGCCAGCTTGACGAGCGTCGTTCTGTCGCAGCTCTTCGGCTCGAAATACAACGACGACAAGAAGCTCATTGCGTTTTCCGACTCCGTCCAAGACGCGTCGCATCGCGCCGGGTTCTTTGTCGGGCGCTCGTTCCGGTTCACGCTCCGCGCGGCGATCCAGCAGTACGTCGAATCGCTCGACGCGGCGCCGACCTTGACGCAGGTCGCCGACGGGTTCAAAGACTATTGGCTCCAGCGGTTTCGGGACGCCGAGCCTGCCGACGAGCAGGACCCCAAACAGCGTCTGCGCGCCCCGTTCAAATTCATCGTGCAGTTCCTGGCGCCCCAGCTCCAGGATTGGCGCTACGACGTCTTGAAAGAGCGCTGGAGCGAGTTCCCGTCTGAAGAGACGTCGGACCTGTTCGAGTTCGAAAAAGAGATCGAGAATTATCTGGAGTTTATGCAGAAACGGGTCCGGTACGAGATCGTCGCCGAATACGCGCGCGTCTCGCAGATCGGTCGTACGCTGGAGAAGTCGCGCTCGTCGACCGCGGCGCTCAAGCCGGAGCTGCGCGAAAAGTGGATTCAGGCGCTCGCGCTCGAACTGCGCGAATCGATCGGGCTGCGGGACGTCGCGGACTTGGAGCTGAAGGGCGGGCGCTGGATCGTCTCGTTCGTCCGGACGCTGCGGGTCTCCGGGGGCGTCTGGATGAAGGAGCTCGGCCCGCTCTTCGACGAAGGAAACGGGTTCGGCGTCGGCCGCGTCTATCGCTATATGCCGGTCTTCGGCAAAGAGCGGTCCCCGCGATTCGTCCAGATCGGGTCCCAGTTTTCGAGGACGCACGACGTTCTCGCGGGGGGCAAGCGGACGCGGGAGTATCAGGAGATTCTGCGCGCGGCGCTCGGGCAGAGGGTCGCCGACCGCGGCGAAGACGTCTACCCGCTCCTGGTCGGAACCGGCGTGAAGCTCGGAATCCTGCGCAAGTCGGACGTCGCGCCGACCTACGCGCTGAGGCCCGAGACGCTCCTCGTCGAAACGGACGTCGATCGGATCGTCAACGAGCGGACGAAGCGCGCGCTTGCGACGCCGGCGTCCGAGCGGCAATATTGGGACGGCGCCGTCGATTGGGAGTCGGGCGATTCGGTCTTCAGGCGCGACGCGAGCCCGGAGACGAACTACTACCGGTCCTTTTACGCGTCGACCGACGTCTGTCGGATCGTCTCTCGGGAACACACCGGGCTGCTCGAACGGGGCAAGCGGGAGGAGCTCGAGAACGAGTTCATCGCGGGCGTCCGCGCGAACGTTGCGGCGGTCAACGTCCTTTCCTGCACGCCGACCCTCGAAATGGGCGTGAATATCGGGGACCTTTCGTGCATTGCGCTCTGTTCGGTCCCCCCGACGCGCGCGAGTTTCGTGCAGCGAGTCGGTCGCGGCGGGCGTCGGGACGGCAATTCGTTCAACTTGGTCGTCGCGGAGAACCGACCGCGCGACCTCTACTATTTCAACGAGCCTGAAGAGGCGTTTTCAGGCGCGGTTGACCCGCCCGGCGTCTTCCTGAACGCGCCCGCCGTCTTGGAGCGCCAAATTTGCGCCTATTCGTTCGACCGCTGGATCGAAGACGCCTGCGGAACGCTTGCGGAAAGCGAGGTCCAGAACCTTGTCCCGAGCGTGTTGAAAGAGCTCTTCGCGCAGCGCAAACGGAACAGGGAAAGGGCGTTTCCGAACAACTTCTTCGCGTACGTCCGCGAGCGTCGGGACGCGATCTTCGACCGGTTTCGCGCCGCGTTCGACGCCGACGTCGTCGAAGAGACGACCTGGGCGGCGCTGCGCGTCTTCTTCTTCTTCAACGCGGAAGACGGCGGGTTCGAATGGAAGTTCCTGAACAATATCGGGAAGGTCGAGGACCTGCGCGACGCGTACCGAAGGGAAAAAATCGCGGTCGACCGGAAGATCAGGGAGCGAAAGAAGACAAAGCTGATCGACAGGGAGACCGAACAGGAGCTGAACGCGCTTGCCAGCGAGAGCGCCGCCCTGAAAAAAGCCGCCGAAAATATCGAGGAGAAGACGACTTACGAGTACCTGACCGACGAAGGGCTCCTGCCGAATTACGCGTTCCCGGAAGAAGGGATGACGCTCCGGTCCGCGCTTTGGCGCAAAAAGCCGAAGAAGGAAGGCAAGGAACAGGGGACGGAAACGATCTCCGAGGAGTACGGCCGCGCCGCAAAGGTCGCGATTTCGGAACTTGCGCCCGGGAATAATTTCTACGTCGGGGGCAGAAAACTGACGATCAACCGGATCGACACGGCGGGCGCGTTCGAGGTCGAAAGCTGGCATTTTTGCGGCGAGTGCGGCTATGTGGAAGAGAAGGCGGACGACTCGTCGGCGCTCTGCTGTCCGCGCTGTAAAAGCGGGTCGTGGCGCGAAGGCTCGCAGAAGAAACAGGTCGCGCGGCTCGACAGGGTCGTCGCCGACCAGGAGGAAAAAGAGACGCGCGTCTTCGACGAAGCGGACCAGCGCGTCCCGAAGCGGTTCGAACGGGTCATGCTGATCAACTACGAAGCCGTAACGCCTCGCGCCGCGTATCGGCTCAACGACGCGCTGCTGCCCTTCGGGTTCGAGTACTGGGAGAAGGCGAGATTCCGAGACGTGAATTTCGGCGAATACGACGCGGACGTTACGATCGACGTGGCGGGCGAAAAGATCAGCGGGGCTGGGTTCCACGTCTGCAAGTTGTGCGGGAACGTCGGTCCGCGCCCGACCGACGACAAGCCGTTCGTCCATAAGGTCGGCTGCGGGAATTACAAAGAGGAGACGAAGCGCGGCGTCGTCGAATGCCTCTACCTCTATCGCAAATTCGAGTCGGAAGCGGTCCGGATCGCGATCCCGGTGAATTCTCAGCTGAAACACTCCTTTGTGGCGGGCGTCAGGATGGCGCTCCAGGAGTTCTATCACGGGAACGTCGACCACCTGCGCGACACGATCCGGCCGATTAAAGGGGCTGGCTCGGACGTCGCGCACGACGCGCTGACCATTTACGACGAAGTTCCCGGCGGGACGGGGTACCTGAAACAGTTCGCGAAGTCCCCGAACGATTTCTTTGTCGCGCTCCAGCTGGCGCTCAAGCGTCTCCGGGAGTGCCCCTGCGAACAGGACGAGGAGAAAGACGGGTGCTATCGGTGCATCTTGCGGCACAGCCGCGAGCTGGACGTAACGAAGATCGGGCGCAAAGCGGCGATCGGAGCGCTGAGCGCGCTCGTGAAGTCGTGGGAAGAAGGGGGCAAAAAGCTCGATGAAATCGAGTCGATCGAAGCGATCGACTACGGCTGGAAGCTCGAGAGCGAGTTGGAGCGCATGTTCCTCGACCGGCTCGAAGAGAGCGCGGGAAAAGTCGAGCCGAAGTTCCAGTTCGAAAGGACGGTCGTCGGCGGGAACGCGGCGTATGTTGCGACCTTTGGAGAGCGGCGCTACGAGATTCTTCCGCAGAAGGAGCTCAAGAAGGAGAAGGACGGGGTCGCCGAGGATTCGCGCGTCGACTTCTGGATCCGTCCCCTGCGCGCCGACGCGTCGACGCCGCCCGTCGCCGTCTTTACCGACGGGTTCGAGTTCCACGGCTCCCCGACGAGCGACGGCAAGCAGCTGCAGACCGACGTGAAACAGCGCGGCGCGATCGTCCGCGCCAGTAAGCCGATGCGCGTCTGGTCCCTGACCTATAAGGACGTCGAGCGCGCCGACGGGTCGGCGGGGTCGTTCTGGTCCAGCCCGTTCGGCGAACGGACGGACGGCGTCCTGCCGGAGCGCTTGAAATACCTTGAGTCTCGAGCGCCCGTCTGCGCTCGGCGCGGCGCCTTCGACGCGCTCCTGCGCTGCCTGGACGAGCCTGAGCCCGAAAAAGAGCCGAGGCTCGACGTCGCCGCCGCGATCGCGCTCTACGCCGCGCCGGACAGGACGTACTCGCTCCTTGCCGAAGAGGACGCCGTCGCGTTCTGGGACGCGATCAACGACGGGCTGAACGTCGACACGCTCTTCTGGGAGCTCGGCAAGTTCGAGCGCGCTCGATCGACCGCGCCCGGCGCCTGCTTCGTTTCCGCAAAGAGGATCCGAGGCAGGTTCGCGTTCTTTACGTTCGCGCCGGTCGATCCGTGCCTGCTGGCGAACGCCGAGGACCCGAAGTGGGAAAGGATTCGGCTGATCGCGCTCTTCGACGACGCGAGCCCGCTTGAGTCCGATTCGGCGGCGGAGCTCGAGGAGTACCGCGCCGCGTGGAATTCGTGGCTCG
>JAQVHZ010000068.1:14920-18707 GCA_028695965.1 Thermoguttaceae bacterium
TTCCAGTTTTTGCCCGGCGCTTACCTGACGACTCGCGCCGCGCTGCGCCAGGGCGAGCGCTTGCCCGACTGGAACGACGCCTTGCCCGAGGAACGCGCCGAGGGCGAATTCGGGCCCGGCGACGAGGATTGGCTTGACGCCGCCGAGGAATTTCCCGCCGCGTACGAGCTCTTGGCCGACGCGAAGCGCCGCGGCTGGGAGGCGCCGGAGACGCATTGGGACCTCGACGACGGCAGGCGGATTGTCGGGCGCGTCGCGATCGCGTGGCCCGACGCGAAAGTCTTTTGGGACGAGGATACTAAGAACGTTAGCAAGGCGCTCGAACTGGGCTGGACCCGGCGCGAACAGAGCGCCGCCGACACTAAGGAGTAAGCAATGAGCGAATTTGGTCAAAACAACAAAGTTGCGTATGCGATTACCTTCATGAAATCGTACGGTCTCCTGCCTCAGACGATCAGCAAAAAGACCTGCGACACGCTGCTCGAACTGCAGACGAACGCGATGACCAAAGGTCTGAACCTCGAGGAGTTGAAAGGACGCAAGTACTATTACAGCGCCCGCGTCGATCAAGATTATCGGATCATCCTCTATCGCAGGGACGAAGTCTTTCTCTTCCTCTGGGTCGACAAGCACGACGCCGCCTACGCGTGGGCGGAGAAGAATCGGATCTGTTACGACGAAGCGAACAGGGTCGTCGGGGTCGTGAGCATCACGGGGAGCGTCGCGGCGGCGCCGGAGCCGGCGAAGCCCGTCAAGCCTGCCCCGCCGAAGATCCCGAGAGTCTTCAACAAGATCTTCGCGAAATTCGGACGCGAGAAGCTCGCCGCGCTCGGCGTAACCGAGGACGTCATGAACAAGATTCTCGGGATCGACACGCTCGACGAGCTCGTCGCCCTGAAAGACGCGTTGACGCCCCTGACCTACGAGGCGCTCAGCTTCCTCGGCGGCAACGAAGCGTACGAGGACGTCCTCGAGCTCTATCGCGAACAGCTGACCGGCGCGGAGCACGAAGAAGAAGGCGAGTCGGAAGAAAGCGAACCGGAAGAAAGCAAGCCGGAAGAGCGCAAGCCCGACGCCGCCGCCGCGCCCGAAGAGGAGTGGGATATCGACGAATTCGCCAAGGCGCTGACCGACGCGACGTCCCGCGCGCAGTTCTGGACCCCGAAAGACGAAAAAGAGCTCCGCGACGCGCTCTATATGCCCTTGGAGACCTGGCGGCTCTTCCTGCATCCAGCGCAGCGGAAATTTGCGGAACGGTCCTACAACGGTCCGGTCCGCGTCCTTGGTAGCGCGGGGACCGGCAAGACGGTCGTCGTCGTTCACCGCGCGAAATTCCTTGCAGAAGAAGTCTTTACGGCGCCCGAGGACCGGATCCTCGTTACGACCTTCACGCGGAACCTCGCCAACGACCTCGAAGCGCTCCTGAAATCGATCTGTTCGCCCGAGGCGATGAAGAGGATCGAGGTCCGCAATATCAGCAGCTGGGCGGTCCGGTACGTGAGGAAAGAAGGCTACTCGTTCAATATCGACTACGACGGCAAATTGAGCGAGCAGGAATGGGACGAAGCGTACGTCCTGAAGCCGGACGCGCTCGAGCTGTCGAAACAGTTCTTTGTCGACGAGTACGCGCTCGTCGTCCAGCCGCAGAACATCGACACGTTCGACCAGTACAAGATCGCGTCGCGCGTCGGACGAGGCAAGCCGCTCGGCAGAAAAGCCAAAGAAGGGGTCTGGCGCGTGATCTCCGAGTTCCGAGCGCGGATGATCGAGAAGAAGATCAAGACGTACGACGAGCTCTATCGGGACGTCGCCATTATGCTCGCCGACGAGAAGAATCGGACCTTTAAGTACCGCGCCATCGTCGTCGACGAAGCGCAGGATTTCAGCTTCACCGCGTATCAGATGCTCCGCCAGATGGTCGACGAAGGTCCGAACGACCTCTTTCTGGTCGGGGACGCGCGGCAGCGGATCTACGGGTACCAGAGCGCGCTGAGCGCCGCCGGGATCAATATTCGGGGCAGGGGGCACAAGCTGCGCGTCAATTACCGGACGACCCAGCAGACCTACGAATTTGCGTCCCGGATCATGAGCGGGACGGAGTACGACGACCTCGACGGCGAGCTCGATCCGCTGAACGCGTGCTGTTCTCTCACGTCCGGCGTCGACCCGGTCGTCGTCTGCGAAAAGACGGAAGCGGAAGAGCAGGAACGGGTCGTCGACATACTGCGCGGGATCCGCGAGTCGGAACGGAGCGAAGGGCGCGCGGGGGACCTGCACAACGTCTGCGTCGTCGCCAGACGGACCGAGATTGTCGAGAAGTACGCGAAGGTCCTGGACGAATTTGCGCCGATTCGGATCGGGGCGGACGACGTCTCGATCAGCGAGACGACGCCGGGGGTCCGGCTGGCGAGCGTCCACCGCGTGAAAGGGCTCGAGTTCGATTATATTGTGCTCGTGGAGGCTAAAGAGGGCGTGATTCCTCTGGTCGCCGCGCTCGAGAACTGCGACCAGGACGACTCGGTCGCCAAAGAGCTCGCCGAGAAGAAAGAGCGGTCGCTGCTCTACGTCGCGCTGACTCGCGCAAGAAAGGCAGTCTTCGTTACCGCGAACGGCAAATTGAGCCCGTTCCTGGCGTTTACCCAGGAGAAGGACGCCGAACCCGCCTCGGAAGAGAGCGCCGCGTAACGCGCTACGAGGCGCAGGGCAGCGCGTTCCAGTCGGTCGTGTAGCAGGGCGAGACGAACTCGGCGTTCGGGCGCCATTCTCGGTCGACGCCCTCGGCGGCGAAGAAGATCGCGCCTTGGCCGAGGCTTCGGTTGATCCTGTCGACGGCGTCGCAGAGCCGCGCGTCTCGACGTCGGGTCTCGTCGGACCGTGTCGGGTCCGGGTCGAAGAGGAACCTCCTTGCTTCGGCGACCGACGCGTCGAGCGTGTCGAGCGCGATCACGCCCGCTTTCTTGTAGGCGTAGCCGGGCGAGTAGAGCCGGCTCAGGATCTGGAGCGCGACGTTCATGATCTCGGGGGTCGCGTTCGTCGGCTTCGGGAAGTTGCGCGCGGCGCCGACGCTGCGTTGCGGAGCCTGCGCGTTGAACCGGTTCGTCATGACGTAGACGTAGAGCCCGGAAGCGGCGAGCCCGCGAGAACGAAGCTTCGCGCCGACTTTCGCCGCAAAGGTCGCGACCGGCTTCTGGAGCGCCTCGAGCGAGTCGACCGTCTCGCCAAAAGAACGGGAGATCTGGAGCGATTTCTGCGGCTGAGGCGGCTTGGCGTCGTACATGCGCTCGCCGCGCAGCTCGCGCACGAGCTTCTCCTGGACGATCGAGAACGTCTCGCGCATGAACACGGGGTCGAGCCTTGCCAGGTCGAGCGCGGTCCTGACGCCCGATTTCGCAAAGGTCGCCGAGAGCCGCCTGCCGACGCCCCAGACCTTCTCGACCGGGAGCCGGCGCAGGCCCGACGCGCGTTCCGAGCGCTCGAAGAGGAGCGCGTATTTCTTGCCGGCGAGCGCCGCTTCGTCTTTGGCGAGCCGGCTGGCGGCTTTGGCGAGGGTCCGAGTCGGCGCCAGGCCCAGCGAGATCGGTATCCCCGTCCAGCGCTTGACTGTCGTTACGATCTCCTGCGCGAGCCGTTCGAGCTCGAGCCGGGTCTGCAAGGGGATATCGCCCAGGGACCTGCCGTCTAACGGGTCCTCGTCGAGCCCGCGGAACCGACCTTTGAGGTCGAGGAAGAGCCCGGTCAGGTCGAGAAACGCTTCGTCGATCGAGTAGACGTCGACCGAGTCGGTCCA
>JAQVHZ010000145.1 GCA_028695965.1 Thermoguttaceae bacterium
GTCGTCTTAAAGGAATAGCCCGGCTTCTCTAGCCGGAAGACGCCCCCGCCCCGTTGGTTAGAGTAGCGTTCGTAATAAGAGAGGTATTCCTGCAGGATCTGGAACCCGAATCGGTTCGCTTTCTGGAAGACGATCGGGGCGCCGTTCAGGAGCTCGTTGGCAAAGATCGCATCGCGAGAGGCCCAGCGCAACGCGCAGTAGGCGTCGGCGATCGCGGCTTCGTCGGCGTCTTCGGCGTCTTCGGCGAATTCTTTTGCGGAATCGATCGCGGCTCGGAACGCGCGGAGCGTCTCGGCGCCGACCAATTCGTTCTCTTCCAGGCAGAAGAGGAGCGCGTCGGACCGCTCGATCAGGTCGGTCAGCGCGTCGGCTGTTCCGACGGTTCGGTCGCGCGTTTCTTCTTGCTTAGCCCAATCCGCTTCGACTCTCGATCGGAATCCGGCGGTCGGCTCGTCTTGCGCGGCCGCAAACGCGCCGAGAAAGAGCGCCGCCGAGAACGCGAGCGCCGCGCTTATCTTGGGATATAATCTTCGTTTAGTCATGATGGCGTCCAACATATTTTCAAATGCCGACCTTTCCGGTCGAAGCGCGGACAAAGCGCTCGACTCTCCTCAACGCGTCGCCAGGGAATCGAGCGCTCATAAACAAACCGCGCGATCTGAGCGGAACTCAG
Organism: Thermoguttaceae bacterium; assembly: GCA_028695965.1. Taxonomy (GTDB): domain Bacteria; phylum Planctomycetota; class Planctomycetia; order Pirellulales; family Thermoguttaceae; genus RUG369. Next base: position 674 of record JAQVHZ010000145.1, read on the forward strand.
ACCGCGCGTTCTTATGACGATACTGCTATCGTTTCATTGTGCCTTATTCGGCGTTGGCGGCGCGGCCCAGACGAGGACGCAGGCCTTGACCTTGACCCTGGCCTTGACCTTGCCCTTCGCGCAGTCCGCGAGGACGACTGCTCCACATAGTAACGAATTTTTCGACTTCAGCATAATCGATTCCGGAGATCGTTCCGGGCGGATCGACCGTCTTGTTCTTCATGCCGGGGAACGGGTAGTCGAAGTTGGCGACCAGGAGCTTGCCGGCGTAAACGACCGCTTCGCACGGCTGGTCGAGGAGCCCGTCCTTGCCGTCGGAATCGTCGTTCATCCAGAGGATAATCGGGCGAACTTGTTGGCCCGCCTCGACCGGCTTGAACATCCAAACGGCGTTGTTGACGGAGTCGTTGATATAGACGCAGTCGAGGTTCGCGTCGTAGAACATACCGTCGCAGCATTCGAGCTTCGTTTCCGCCATCGGACCGCGTCCAAACGCGCGTTGGTTCAGCGCGTCGAAGACCGTTTCGACGTTCTCTTGCTTATATTCGCCGGCGTCGTTCGGACGGAGCGCGTAAATGTAGCCGTTGCCGAAGTTGCCGAACCAGATCGTGCCGTTTTTGTCGATGCAGATACCGTCGGCGCCCGTGTCGCCGTCGCGGCCGAGCTTCTGAACGGTTGTGAAGGCGACGCAGTGCGGGTCTTCCGGACCAGACTTGATCTGGAGCGGCGGATTGCCGTCTTTGCCAGCCTTCGTAATTTCGTCGGCGGTGAACATGAGGACGCCGCCGGAACCGAGAAGCTGTTCGTCGTTGAGTTCGACGTCAAAATACGAGTCGCTGACGAACAAGTTGCCGTTGAACCAGGTCATGCCGTTGGCCAGCTTGAGCCCTTCGACCGCCACTTGGACTTCCTGAGTCGGCTTGCCGTCGACGAAGACGACGCGCAGAATGCGGGAGCAGTAGTCCGGGTTATGGAAGTACTGGTTGTCGCAGACGTACAGGTTGCCGTCGGGCCCGAAATCCAAGCCCATCGGGCCGGCTTGACCGGTCTTTTCCAAGACGGGGAATTCCAAGATACGCGTCGCTTTACCTTCCTGGTCGACTTCGTACAGGTACCCGCCCTGCGCGGAATCCGCCTTGACCATATTCTCGTCCATACGGCCGAAGTTCGGGACGCTCAGGTAGAGCATGCCGGTTTCGTCGCTGATCGTCATGCCGTCGGGCGTGTAGCATTCGTCGCCTAAGTCGGCGAACAGGGTCGGCTTAAGGTTCGCGCGTTGGAGCGCGGGCCGTTCGGTCTGACGAAGACCGCGTTGGATCGCCTGACCGGCGCCTTGACGAGCGCCGCGTTGACCGCGAGCAGGGGCGTCCTGCGCCAAGGCCGTCGAGACGACGCCGAGCGCGAGGAGCGCGCTGAGTAAGAGATTGAGTTTTTTCACGTTAAGTTTCCTTTCTTATAGTGAACTTGGCGACGACGGGGTTCAGCCCCGTCGTCTGTTTGTTGACAGATGAGGTCCGACGTCTATTCGAGCGTCGGCGTTACGACTTCGCCGCGGCGCTGCGCTTGGACCGTTTCCATTTCGTACGCGCCGAAGAAGTCGCAGTTATTGTCCATCCAGAGCGCGAAGCGCCGCATCTCCTCGTCGGAGAGCTGGACGTCGTAATGCCCTTCTTTCAGCAGCTTCCACAAAGGCGAGCGGTTCGCGCCGAATTCGCCGGGCATGGTCTTGCCGGGCGTGAAGGCGTTCCACGCGCCGCCGTGGTGCGGCTGCTCGGTGATGGGCGCGCCGGGGTTCGCGTTCCCGTTGCCCGTTACGTAGACGTAAGGACGGAGATTGATATACGACGAAACGAAGTACTGATCTTCCGGGCCGCGCCCTAATTCGAAGGTCTTGCCCTCTTTGGCGGCTTCGTCGTGGCACTCGGCGCAATGCTTGTCGAGGACCGTCTGAATCAAGGTCGGATAGTTGAACGGATTCGAGCCGGAGACCTCGGGCTCGATCGTCGAGGGCGGGCGCGTGAACGCAGTCGGCGTTACCGTGTCGACGTTTTGGCTCGTATTGAATCGACCTTCGTGACAGCCGAGGCACGTGAGCGTTTCGCCAGGATGGACGTAGGTCGCGCTGCGCATCGTCTGGACGGCGACGCCGTCTTTGTCGAGCGCCTGGATATAGAACGGCACGTCGACCGGCGCTTCAAAGCGCGCGCTGCCGTCCTCTTCGACCGGCACGGTCCCGAGGACCTTACGCGCCCCGTTTTCGCCCGCGTACCCGATCCAGGGCATATTCGCATTCACGGTCGTCTTCGGCAGGATCTGGACGATCCGGAGTTCCTTGATCTCGGTTCCTTCCGGGAAAGGCCGGGTCGTCGTGTAGACGTTGACGAGCCCGACCGTCGCGGTCGTCGGCAGGACGTCCGGAACCTTCTTCACGGCGCGCTCTTGCTCGGTCAAGCCGACGAACGTCTGGTTCGGGATGACCGGCGGGACGTCGCGCGCCATCACCGGGATCGGATGCTGGCAGGAGATATCCTTGTCGCGGTAGAGCAGGACGCGGTTCCCGAAGGAGTCGAGCAAATAGACGCTGTAATTGTTCGCTTCGCCCTTAGCGGACCCGCTGAACGCGTCGTAGACGACCAAGAAGAAATCTTCGCTGAGCGGGAACGGCTGGCCGTAATTGTGCGGCGGGCCGTGGACTCCGATCTCCGCTTCCGGGAAGAGCTGTTCGGGCGTAACGCGTCGGATCGGCGCCATCGGGTCGTTTCCGACGTCGTCGTCTTCAACTAACGGGTCGAGCAAGATGACCGAGCCGAAGTTCTGCGTATGGTGCCCGCACGCGATCCCGACCAACAGGTTCGAGTCGGGGACCTGCTTGAAAGTCGTCTCAAAATGCGGTCGGCATTCCTGACTTTCGGAGTAGTTCCCTTGAACGGCGCGCGAGTCGCGGCCGTCGGGGAACGTGATCCAAGGATGGTGCGCCTGATTGAACCCGCGATCGACGTAGTCCCAACGGGTATAGACGATCATGCCGTTGTTGTCGACCGTCGGCGCCCATTCGTTCGTTTCGTGGACGCTGAGCGCGACGATATCGCTTCCGTCCGGGTTCATCGAGTGGAGCGTGTAGCTCGGGCAAGGGCGCGCGTGACAACGGCCGTACCCGCCGCGCCGTTCGGAGATGAACGCGACGCGCCCGTTCGGGAGCAGGCACGGGTCGATATCGTTCCACGGCCCGTCGGTGAGCTGCGTGAGCTCGGAGCCGTCGATATTGACGCGGAAGATGTGGTAGGAGTTTTCCGTCGTCCATTCGTAGACGTGCCGGGGAGTTTTCGTGTCGGCGGCGGCGAAATAGATCTGCTTGCCGTCGTAGGACAGGTGCGGCGCGAGGAATCCCCAGGTCGAATCGAGCTTCGTTCCTTTCAGCCGACCGTTTTGAACGACCGAGTCTTTCAGGACGTCGACGACTTCCGGATTATCCGAAAAGACGTTCTTCATCATGAAAAGCCCGCCGCCCGGCCGCGCGTGGAACCCGAAGAACTGGTCGCACATATGGTTGCCCTGCTTTT
>JAQVHZ010000146.1 GCA_028695965.1 Thermoguttaceae bacterium
TTTTTCTTTCTGGGCTTGGCAGGGCTTGTTGCGGTATTTTTGGGCGTGTATACATACTTCTCCCAAGGCTTGACAAAAGGCGGCTCAAACGGCGATTCGGAGTCGTCGTAAATAACTCCCTCTTCTTTAAAGCAAAACGAGCCGTCGTTGAACGATTCCAGCGCCTCCTTGAACGCAGTCGTGCAATAAAAACACCAAATAGAGATATTATCTTTCATGTAAAAGAAGTCGGTCCCTTTAAGTTGAGACTTCGGAACGTTGTACCAATCCAGCGTCGTTTTCTCATAACTCTTAATTTTCAAATGACCGCATTCAGGACACAACATATCATAGCCCCACATTGAAAGATCCAAATCGGGCCAAGCGGAAACTGTCGGACTAATTCCTACGAATTCAGGACCCGTGTAGGGATACCGGATTGAATAATCTTCACGTTCCGCTCTGTAATCAAAATAATCAAAGTAAAGATACGTCTCGTTGTTCGAGGAGTCTTCTTCCTCTTTGATTGGAAGAACGTTGAAGCCAGAAAACTTTTCCGCCAGTATATCGGCGTATTTTTTCTGTATGACAATTCCAGAACCATAACTCATCGTCGCAACGACGCGAGGATTTGTTACCTTTGAATACCACGCAAGCGCTAATTCCGGAGACGTAGTAGGCGTTATTCTATTGCAAACGGGGCATCTCGGTAAACTGCCGTACACCAGCGCGTCCGAAGGAACGTCATCATCGTATGGCTGGGTAATAAGCCACAATTTTGAAGTCATTGGAACCTCTTTTTTATGGATTCTAAAACGGATTGTTCTCAATTTGAGTTTATATGTTTTCTAAGGTAGAATAATAACAAAACAGTAAGGGGCAACACAGCCTAATAAAACTACGGCATATTTGGTATAATCCTCCTGTAATGAGCTAAAATCTCGTCTCTTAGCGCCAGCACGTCTTCCACTGTAATTACTTCGTAATCTGCAGGAACTTTAATGTCCTTAGCAGATTTTTTTGATTTGTGAGCCGCCAGCTCTGTTAATTTCTCTTTCCATAGTTTATTATAGCCTTGTCGATGTAGTTCCCTGTGGACGTCAGCATCCAAACTTATTCTATTTGGACTGCCTTTAACTCCTTTGATTTCTTTTTTGTCTTTCAGATGATGCAGTATCCCTTTATTACCAGATCGCGGATTATATACCTCGCGCGGTATTGTATGATGAAGATGACAGTCATTATGCACCAACACCCCGTCTTGGGTAACGTGGTACACGTGCTCGGAGTAGATTTCGAGATTATAGACGTTCTGCGGACCAGGTCGGGGCAGTTTTTGGACGACGCGTTTTGTTTCACCGTTATAAAGCTGGACGCGTTCGCCTTCATAAAGCTGTCCGGCGTCGATGAAGTCCTCGCGGTCGACCGACCAGAACGGGTGGCTTGCCGTGCAGCCGATCGGTTTGGACTGGTCTTCGATTTGAAGATCGATAACTTCGTCGGAGATATGCGCGAAGGTCCCCGTTACGACGTTTCCTGCGCCGGGCTGGACTCTTATTTCGTCGTCAATCTCCATTAGCTTCGCCCAGCCGACTACGCCCATTTCAGGGAGTTCGACCCAGACTTCGAGGTCGTAATCGTTGGCGCCAGAGAAGTCAAAGGGGGCTGTTTCCAGTAGCAGAAAATCGATATCGTCCAACACTTTGCCGTCGGTTTTGCGGCGCAGTTGGACGATTTCGTAGTCCAGCCAATCTTCCGGACGCAACAGGTTGATATTGCACTGCGTCCCGTTCTCTTTTTGATAACAGAGAGCGTATCCGCAATGCTTGACCCGTTCGAAAATCGTTGCGTCGGACTCTTCCGGGTTCGCGCCTTGCGGGTTCGCGCCGACAGCGCGTTCGCCGATCATTACTTCGCTGATCTTTTTGCGATAGATTTGCGGCGGCGGGGGCGCTTCAGCCGAATCTACTGCGTTTGCCGCAAGCTCGACGTCTGTTGCAAGTTCGACGTTCGAAGTAGGTCCTTCGTTTGAAACAGGCTCGTTGTTCGATGCAAGCTCGTCGTTTATAACAGGCTCGTCGCTTGTTGCAAGTTCTTCGTTCGCAACAAACTCTTCATTTGCAACGGCTTCTGTTATTTCGTTCTCTTGGGGAACAACCGGGACAGACTGCTGCTCCAAGACTGCGCGTTCCGGCGCCGCCGCGAGCGCTTGCTGCGGCGGCGCTTGGGACAAACTGTTCGGCGCGGCGAGTAAATAAACGAACGACGCGATGGAACACAGAATCGCTAAACAACCGAACCAACTCAACAGCGTCGTTATCCGGGGATTCGGCGCCTTTTTGGTCTGCCGACGTTTTTTCGAAAGATTCAAAACGTCGCTCTTTCTCGGTTTTGCTTTTACAGACGCAAGCTCGTCGGAAGCAATTCCTATCGAGCTGAGAAACAGCGCGTCTTGATTATCAAGAGGCGCGGCTTCGGCGTCTGTCGATTCGCGATTAGCGGCAAGAGCGGTTAGAAGCTCGTCGTTTAACGAATCGTCGGAGTCGAATTCGTCGAGCGGCGGCGTCAATTCGAGTTCGGTCATCATTTCGCCTTCAAGTTTGTCCAACGTTTCATCTTCTGGTTCGTCCGACGTCTCGCTTCGCCAATTTGCAAACGCGGCGCGGCGACGCTTGCTCTCTAACGTTGCGGCAAAGCCTGCCGCGCCAAGCGCAAGGGTCGCCGTCCAGTAAAGCGCCGTCGACGGTCGGTCGCAAGGCTCGACGATTATATTTTCCGCATATTCAGCGGGCGTCAGCTCTAGTTTTCATCATTTTGGTTCAGACGCTTTTTAAGCGAATCGACAGCAAGCTCAACGCCGCTGGTCAGTTCTCCAAATGCTGTTGTGAAACTTTGGCTTAGCGTCTTTCTATTCGTTTTCCTTATATCGTTCGATGTATCTCTCGATTTGACGACGATAAAAGTGCTTCGGCTCTCTTTCAAGAAACCTCTCCGCCTCCTTCACAAAACGCCCGTCTTTGAGATTTAAAAGAGCCAGAATCACCCATCCGGCATATTGATCGTCGTTTAAAAAGGGAAGAAAATCGATTCCCTCAGATTTCCCAGTCTTTTGAAGCATTTGATATATAAAACCTGTTCGTCCTCTTTCAAAACGACCGTCTAAAATCACTTTGCGAACGAACTCATAGAAAACCGGCGATTTCGCCAATTTCGGCTTTCTTTTCAAAACCTGCCCATTAATTAAAAAACCCATTTTAGCAATCTCTGATTCTAATGGGTCTAGTTTTTCTTCTCTCGACATAACTTTTCCGTCCCACCACCTGGTATACCAATTGGACAACACTGCCTCGGAAATTTTGAGCGACATAAAGTATACTTCTTCCATTAAGTTGAAGAAGGAAGCGCAAAACTCTTCAATGGAACATTTGTCATTAACGATCGCGTAAATGTATTGTGCCATCTTAGTGTTAATATATTTGTGCTGCTCATCCGAAAAGGCGATAGAAGAAAAATAAATAAAGACTTCCTTCAATATGTCGTCATATGGCAGTAATTCTTCGTTGTTCATAATCTGATAAGCTCCATTATTCCCGAATTTATCTTTTCTTGCAAAGGCGCTGATAGTTTTGTATCTTTTCTGACTATCAACACAAGTTTTTCTTTTCCGCTTCGGCAATATCAATATAGTCTAAAATTTGCGTGGATAAATGTTGATATTTAACATTTTTGATTTCATAAATTTTATTATCTGTAACAGCATCGGGGATTCGAGGCTTCTTAGAAGGTCCCTGATAGCTACATGTGTTTTTCGTTAGGTTTTGACTTTTTAAAGCATATTCTTCAAAATCCCTTCCGTTTTTATAATTTATTCTTATATCATTTGTTTTACCTACTCTTGCATTCACAGCATATTCATTATGCACCAACACCCCGTCTTGGGTAACGTGGTACACGTGCTCGGAGTAGACTTCGAGATTATAGACGTTCTGCGGACCAGGTCGGGGCAGTTTTTGGACGACGCGTTTTGTTTCGCCGTTGTAAAGCTGGACGCGTTCACCTTCATAAAGTTGTCCGGCGTCGATGAAGTCCTCGCGGTCGACCGACCAGAACGGGTGGCTTGCCGTGCAGCCGATCGGTTTGGACTGGTCTTCGATTTGAAGATCGATAACTTCGTCGGAGATATGCGCGAAGGTCC
>JAQVHZ010000069.1 GCA_028695965.1 Thermoguttaceae bacterium
CATAAGAGATTTAGAGAATTCATCTCAAACTATCTTCGAAGCGCCGGAAGATCCTATAAAAGGCTCGTACGCTGAGGGCGTTACCTTTGCGAGTTACCAAGGTCGTGAAATTCTTGAACGACAGCTTGAGGAGTTATCTGCTGATAGTCTGTCCGAAGACACGGAGGAACAGCAAAAAAACAGCAACGATTCAGATAATCGCAATGAAGGTAATTCCTCACTTAATGTTGGTATTTATCCCGAGCTTGGCGAGCTGATCGCCGGTTTTTTCAACAGAATTAGCATTTTTTGCACTGATGCTGCCGGAGAACCTGTTTCAACAGTTTTAACTCTGACGAACAACGAGGGAACCATTGATTTTGAAACGGACGAACAAGGATACGGAACTTTTGCTTTTACGCCGAGCGAGGGGCGTCAGTACTTTTTGACGAGTAAATTGGCTTCTAAGGTTGAGCTAGTCGGAGGATATGAAAATAATACGTTGTCTGAGCAGGAGGCGACGCCAGAATCTTCTTGTTATGACGCTGATAGCGCGGGGCAATTTGATTCCTCTCTGGCAGAAGAGACTAGGGGTTCTGAAACTGAAAATAAGAAAGCGACGTTATTCGCTGTCAAAAGCAAGGGCGTTTATTTTCGTCCGACGAAATCTGTCCTTGACGAGGACGAACCGATACAGTTAGAGGTAAAGTCTCTGAATGATGAGATCTTGGTTGCCACTATTGAGAAAAACGGAGCAATTGTTTCTCAGCTTGCGACTGTCGTAGCAGAAGGAACAACAAATGTTGCTATCCCTTTATCAGCGGAAGTATGCGGCGTTTTGAAAACTGTTGTCTATAAGAAAGATGAGAAGAAAGAGCTTCAAAAAATCGGCGAGACGTACTTGTATCGCAATATGGGGGGAAACGCGCCTAGTTTTGGCGTTGATTGGCTCATAGAAGAACAAACTGCTGAGAATAACGTCTTGTCGAAGGGAAAACAAATAGTTGTAGATATTGAACCACGACAAACAGTTTCGACGAGAAAAAATAAAGTGCAAGCGTCTGACAGAGAGGTTCCTATAACCTTGAGTGTTTCATGGTCTTCTGACATTGATCAAGTAAGTTCGAAAATGACGTTGGACGACGTCCTGAACGTATGTCCTGATCTATTGCGCGAAAAAGTTTTATCGACTGTTGCTGGCGAAGCGAAAGGCGCTTCTCCCATACTAGTCGACAACATACTTCAAGTGAAGAGCGCTTCTGCTTCTAAACTCAAAGATTTTAGAAAGAGAGAAGCTAGGACAGCGGGCACAATTGCGAGTTTTGGCTTAGTTGTTTGTGCTGCGTTAGCGCTTTTGGCTATTTTCTTTGTCGCTTTTGATGCATTGTCCATTTGGAAAAGTTTAATTGTGGCGACATTTGCTTGCGTCTTAGGCTTTTTCTTTTGCTTGGAACAGAGAATGTTGGACTACTCCTCAATTCTGACGGCAAGCTTGGGACTTACAGAAGAATCTGCAACGTTGGACAAAGAACCTTGGACTGTTACGAAATGTTTAGATTCGGACGTTTCGTTATGGAAGGGAGCAGAAATTCGGGGTAATGAACCTTTTGAGAGGGAGTTAAAAGTCAGCGCTGGAAAAACAACATTTGTTTTTGACGAACTCGGAGTCGATGAGTGTCATTTGCCAGGAGTTGTTTTTGTCAAAGTGAGCGTTGGCGCCAACGAGGCGTGGACTATAACTGTCCCCAAACAACAGCCCTGAATGGCTTACAGTTGGAAAATCTCTTATTGTCTTCTTAAACGTCTGATCCAACTCCCTGGAAGTTCTCTAAACTTGTTTCGTCTATTGCGAGGGCAAACGTTGAGTTTGGCGAGGAGGAAAATAAGGTTGTGCCCATACTTTTTGAAAAGTGACGGCGGTAGAGATTAGCGCATGACTTTGTCTTGAACGCCTGGCGCCGCTGCAGTTGTCGTAGGAAGCGTTACAGGAAGGTGTTTTAACGCATTTTTAAATATGGGGGTTCGAAAGACGTCTTCTTCGGCAGGGTCAACAAAAGCATAGAGCGGCTTTGAATATGGAAGAACGCGTCCAGCTGTTTTTTCTGGCAGAAAGAAGAAGTATTGTGCTCTATCATTGACAAGATAATAGGCAACGATCTTTTCTGGCGCCTTAGAGTCGAAAACAATCCCTGAACGATTCATTTTGAAATGCAACTCTAATTCAGTGAAGGGAACTGAGTTGTTGAGGAATTGAAAATTTAAAATTTCCGAGGGAGCGACTTCTAGACAGCTTGTTTTACATAAGTTGTCCAGTATCTCAACGGGAATCGAACCTTCTTTTATTTTAACCGTTCCGGTTCCTTCAAAGATTCCCTGACGGATAAGCCCTTCTGAAATCGTCAAATTAGAAAGTTGTCCAGTGATTAAAGGCAGGGCAGCTCTCTCGTTTAGCGTTTCTAGAATGCAGTTTTGGAAGCAGGCGTTTTCTAGTTGAACGCTCCACCTTGGAACGTCTGGTTGTTCCTTTGGTTCTTTTTCTGACGCCACGCCTTTGCCCACTTGATCCGACTTAGCTACAATAAATCCTTGTTCCGAAGAAAATGAATTGACGATCATTTTTCCAGAAAACCAGCAAGCGCGTCCAAATTTTTGGAAGAAGGGGACGAACGTCGCCATAAACGAAATTGGAGTCGGAACGTCTTTGAAGTCGAGTTCTATGCGAACGGTCGACTGTTTATTATTTGTTTCTATAGAGATGAAATGCGGAGTTGTTCCGACTAGCGATATTTTATCCAGGTTAAAGATTGCGTCTATTCTTGCTCCCTTGTCGGCGGCAATATATAGAGCCCGTATGTTATTAACAACGGAATTGTCGGACTCAAATAGTCTAACTTTATCTTCAATTTCTCCATTGGATAATTTATGAGACGAGAAGGTTGAAGAGGGTGTGGGAACGTTGAAGTAAGCCGCTAATTCTCGATTCGATTTGCGAGGAGCTTTCGTTGAAGCTACTTGCTCAAGCAAGCGGTTGTCTTTGTTTGGTTTTAAGATATAAAGCTTTCCAACGGCAAGGGCGCGTATAGGCGTATTTTTTTCTTGCAACGCTATTGTGTCTTGAATCAGATTCATAAAGGCGGCTTTAATTTTCAGGATCTGGTTTTCTTGGCAATATAGCGTTGGGATGACAATAAGCATGTATCCTTTTTTTCTCGTTTTTTGAGCTGACGTTCCCTTTGAAAGATTGACGCTTACTAATGACGCCAAGGATTGACGGCTATTGTTAGAAATAACGTTGTCTTCATGGGGGGCAATGGAGTCTGAATCAACGACGCTTTTACTGAAACTGTCGTTTTGAGGGTGAGTTGAGCAGACGTCGATTGAAGAAGCAAACCTTTTTATAAATTCCAAGTCATTTTCTTCTATCAGGTAGATTTCTGGACAAAACGCCATTTCTTCATTTAATTTGGACGTCAGAGTAACGTTCAAGAGTCTTTGTGCGCCAGGACGTAAAAACTCTCTTCCAGAAATATGCAGGTTGCCTCCAACAAGTTGTGGAAGACGGCGCTCTACTGAGATAAGATAAGATTGAGTGTTTCTAGAGTAGAGCTTATAACCGACAAAAACAAGCAATGATGGTCCTAAAAGAAAAAACAAAACCAACGTTAAGAAACGTCGGGAGCTTTCATTGAGAACCATCATTTGATCTTTCCAACAATGGAATAAGCTGTAATTATGAGCCTTTTATTTACTAACGCTCCTGGCGTTTTACCTGTATTCTTTCTAAAAGCAACGGGATGCAGGGGATTGGAAGTTTCTGAATGATTTGAATAGCTGCATCCCGACTTAAAAAGAAATCATGATCATTGAATTTGGGAGTCAGCAGTTTGCAACTCGTCCACAAAGGCTTCAACGGAGAGGGGTTCGCCGGTTGATTTTTCAACAAATTCTTCCCAAGGGAGCGAGTTGCCCGGCATAAAGACGTTTTCCTTAAGCAATTCGCCAAACTTCACCGGGTCGCCCTTCGCTTGTTTTTCCAACGACTTTCTGAGTTGAGCGCCATATAATTCGCCTAGCATATAGTTGTGGTAATAAACAGGCGCGATAACAAAGTGGGGTTTCGAGGCCCAGTCAGCTTTGTTTCTTCCTTCCAGCGGATCAAGTCCTTGATAGCGAGCGGTCATTTCTCCCCAAAGCTTATTCAAGTCCTGATCTGGGTTTTCGTACAAGGCTTTTTCGAAGAAGGTCATCACAAGCGTCCAGCGGCAGAATATTAGTTGTTCCCGCAAGCGTTGTTCCTGCAAGGCAGAATTGACTTCTTGAGCGCGTTCTGGACTCACCCCTCTATTTTCAACGAGCCACTGCGGATCGCGAGCCTTGGCGCCGAAGGTCATTGCAATTCCTTCGGTGGTAAAAATATGGGCTGCTGAGCGAATGTTGCAAGGAAGAGTTCTGTCAAGATTGTAATCGTAAATCGCGTGCCCGAGCTCATGAAGCTGCGTGTCCATCCATTCAACGTCTGGCTTGATATTGCATAAAATACGCACATCGCCTTCAAGGTTCATGTCGTTACAGAAACCGTGTTGCGATTTACCTTCTTTTTCGAAAAGGTCGCTGTTAGCAACTATGGGAGTAACGTCAAAACCAAGCTTTTTAAAATAATTGACAGAAATATCGACAATATCTTCTTTTTCAATTCCTTGATAGAATTCATTAACGTCCACGGTTGCAGAAGGAGGCGCTTGTTGGAAGAATGGATTATCGTAATGCCAAGGCATGATCCTTTCGACCCCAAATTTCTCTTTGAGTTCTCCATCTAACTTCGCCTTCATTTTATTGAAGAGAGGCGTGGTAAGGCAATCAAGATCTTGGAAGATTCTCAGCAGTTCATCGAATTGAAATTCCTGGAAAGAAACAGTCATCTCCCAATAGTTATTGTAACCGAGTTCTTGAGCGGCCTTGTTGCGAAGCTTTGCAAGTTCAATTACCTTGGGAGCGACGATATCGCCTACTTGTTTTAAAGCGTCCCAGATTTCATAACGCTTTTGAGAATCGGTTTCTTTCTCCAACATGGCTAAAAGCTCGTTGTTGGTATACTCAGTTCCATTATAGACGGCGCGTTGCGTCTGAAAAATCTGTTCGATTTCTGAACTAAGTTCAATGAGTTGCTTGTTCAGTTCAGGAGAAATCTGCGATTGTTCAAAAGAACGTTCAGCGACATACGCCGCTCTTTTTTCAATAGGACTTGCATTAACTGCCGCGGCTCTGAGTTTTTTAAGTTCGGCATATTTTGCGGCGTCAGCATGATAGTTCGACATAGCCAACGTCGCTTCGGAAGATTTTTTAAACGCTTCTTCGCTTCCGGTAATCATCGCGTCCCACCATGTATAGGACACGTCGCAATACATTCTCTTGTAATCGTCTTGATATTGATTCATGAAAGACGCAAGACGTTCTTCTGCGTCCGCGGCAAAAGAAAACGAAGTCATGACGCTCCCAACTAACATTGAGCCGAATAGGACTAAAAACTTGTATTTCATTTTTTGCACCGAATTATTCGGAATGAGCAACAGTCTTGGACAAACAAAGGACGCCAAGTTCAATTGCTGTATGATTGCCTCTAAATATATTCTGACAGCAACAAAGCCAGAAACTAACGCCTACTTTTAGCAATATTACCGGCGTTAGTCAAGGCGAATATTTATTCAGGTCCTAATAGGATGAGGATTGTGAAAAATTAAAAGCTGAGCTCTTGGGAGGTTTTTGAGTAACGTTTTCGCACGAGCAGAGAGGTTTTAGAAAGCATTTTATTCCGTTTATGCGTTTTTTTTAAATTTTTCTTACAGATTTGGAAAGAAATACTCGAAAAAGAAGATAGCGGGTTAGGCGCTTTCTTAGAGGACGCGAAGAGTCGTCGAGGAGAGCGTCGCCTACTTTGGTATATTTTGGACGTTTCTTTAAAGACAGGAGCGTTTGAGAGTCGATAGTAGGTCCGTTGAGAGACACGTCTTTGTATGATCGATCATTTGATGAAGCGATTGTGAGATGCGCTCTTTGGATTCGTAAATGCTGCATTTTCGGGTCCATTTCCTAAACAGGACGAACAATGCTGAGGTTGGTTAGGTTGCAACGCTGTTAGAGCCAAGTTCACGTGTTGTCGTTCAGGCGTGAGGATAAAGACGTCTGTTGGCGTTCGAGTCTTTTTGAATATGCGCTTGTTAAGCGCAACGGCGAAGTAAGACGAGACAAAGCTGTTTAGGAGGAGGAATAAGCTCGGTTTCAGATGGAGCCGTGTTCGTTCGGTTGAGATGTAAGGACACATAGAAATGAGAAAAGCAATAAAGACGTTCTTAGCGTGTTTGTTGGTTTGTGCTGTCGCGGGCGGCTGTATGAGTATCCCGAATAGCGAGACGGTTTCGCCAAGGTATTTTAAAAATAAAAGCCAAGGCGGCGTTCGTGGCGAGATGGAGCAAATCAATTTCGTTAAGTTGCGAATGGACAAACCGGCTGAAGAGCTGCTCGGTCCAAACGACGTTCTGGGTATTTATATCGCCGGTATTACTGGCAATCCAGAAGACGCGCCTCCGATTCATAACATAGGCTCAGACAAGGACCGCCCCGCTTCAGGATATCCTTATGTGGTTCGTGCTGACGGAACGCTGTCGCTCCCTATGCTGACGGAGCCGATCTATGTTGAAGGGATGACGCTTATTCAGGCGGAAGACGCGATTCGTTCGGCGTATACGTTGAAACGAGAGATTGTGCGTCCTGACGCTAATATCTCTGTTTCTTTAATTAAGGCTCGCACCTATCATGTTACGGTGATTCGAGAAGACGTGGTTAGCGACGACCAGCGGTACAGCGTTGGATCCTCTGTAAACAAGGGCGCGTCTTATATGGGTGGCGTCGCGCGCGGAACAGCTAAAACGCTGGAGTTGCCTGCTTATCGAAATGATATTTTGGAAGCGTTGAGCTTGACCGGCGGTCTTCCTGGTTTGAACGCGAAAAATGAAGTTGTTATCCTTCGCAAGGCATATAGCGACGAGTTCAGTAACAAAGATTATATGAATGGAACCGAAGCAGGATATGCGGTGAGCGAAGTTGCTCGCCGTTATAACGAATCTGGTCAAATCAATAATCTGAACTCCGACCTTGGCGTCTTGCGTATTCCGCTTCGCGTTGCTCCTGGCGAAACCCCGCCGCAGCTGACCTCGGAAGACGTTACCTTGTACGATGGCGATGTGGTCTACATTCAATCTCGTGAAGCGGAAGTGTTCTACACGGGCGGGTTGCTCAGAGGCGGCGTGTATCCGATTCCTCGAGACTACGACCTTGACGTGATGGGCGCTATTGCGACGGCAGGCGGCACGGTTGGAGCTTCTGCCGGAGCAGCTACGACAGGAGCGAATTCACAGGTGAGCAGCATTCTTCCTGCAAGCCGTATTCTAGTCCTTCGTGAAGTGAATGGAAAGCAATATGCGATTCAGATTCGTCAGCGAGAAATGTTGCGTGATTCTTCACAACGCATCTTGATCGAACCGAACGACGTCATTTTGGTCGAATATACTCCAGTAGAACTTTGGTTCAACATGGTATACAACATGATTAGTTTCCGTGTCACTCCCAATGACTTTAAGTAAAATAGATTGGGCGCCGAACGACAACGTTAAGCAGACGCGAACGGACGATGCGTTGCCCGTCCGTTCGCGAGAGGACGTTGGGAAGTGAAACGAGAGATTCCTCAAAGGCACGACCTCTTGTAAAAGGGGCGTGCCTTTTTGTATGGACTTTTCCTTTTTGTGTGGACTTTGTATCAAGAGCACGACCTTGATCATATGTTCTAAGTGGTATTATTCATTAGTGATTGGAGACGTCATGAAAGTAGTAGCGTTCAACGGCAGTCCTCGCCACGACGGAAATTGCTCTATTTTGATTAGAAAATTTTTCGAGCCTCTTGAAGAGGCGGGAATCGAGACGGAGCTAGTGCAAATTGGCGGAAAACCAGTTCGCGGTTGCTCTGCATGTATGGCATGTCGATCAACTAGTCCTGGAAAATGCGTCTTTGACGATGATTTTATTAATGACGCGGCACAGAAATGCAGGGAAGCTGACGGTCTTGTATTGGCGTCGCCAACTTACTATGCTAATGTTTCTACTGAAACGAAAGCATTTATTGACCGAGTTGGTTTTGTGTTAGGACCCGAAGGCGCTTTGAAACGCAAACCAGCTGCTGCAATAGTATCAGTTCGTCGTGCGGGAGCCGTCTCGGTATTTGATGCAATTAATCATTTCTTTGCGATTAACGGAATGTTTATTGTTGGCGGAACATATTGGAATATGGGAATCGGACTCGAAAAGGGAGAGTGTTTGAACGACGAAGAAGGATTGCGAAATATGCTTGCTCTTGGCGAAAACTTTACCTGGTTCCTGCAAAAAAATCGTTGCTGAGTGAATTGTAATCTGTCAATCAGTTTTTGTTAGTTTATGGAGTACTTGTTTCTCTTTCGCCGAAACCTTTTGGTTAGAGCGGAAGAATATTTTTTGCATATATTTTGTGTAGATACGTTTTTACAAACGAACGCCAGTGAAGACGTCCAGTCTTCGGCTAGATAACAATAAACGCCAATGGCGCCGCTATGTGTTAGCAGCGCCATTCTTTTACTTCATGAATGCTTTATGGGTTTGGAGAATCGTGGAGATTGACCAAAGTTGATATTTATGCAGACGTCAAGTTATTAAAAGGGCTCTCAGCAGGATAGTAAATTGCTTGTGAATTAAGTTAGTAGATTTTGACGCTATGTTTCCGTTGTTTTTTACTAATTTTACGTTATACTGACGTCCTAAACGGGTGAGATTCGTCGTTTCACTTGACTCATTAGAGTGGTATTGAAATGGTAAAATAAAATGACATACGACGTCGCAATTGTTGGAGCAGGCGTAATTGGGGCCGCGCTTTTCCGTGAGCTTGGCAAGTATAAGCTTAAGACGGTTATGATTGAAAAAGAAAACGACGTCGCGTTGGGATCGTCACGAGCGAATTCGGCAATTGTCCACGCTGGATATGATCCTCCCAATGGCACGATGTTAGCTCGATTTAACGTTGAGGGGGCCGGGCTTTATCCGAAATTGTGTGAAGAACTTTCTGTTCCATTCAGACAAAACGGTTCCTTGACCGCAGCATTAAGCGAAGAAGATTTAGTGCAGTTGACTCAGCTCTATGAGAATGGAACCAGAAATGGAGTTGAAGGTTTGGAACTTGTCGACGCAGAAACCGTTCGGCAACTGGAACCTAATCTCAAGTCGACGATTTGCGGCGCCTTGGTTGCGCCGACCGGTGGAATTGTCGGATGCTACGAATTAACGACGGCATTGGCGGAAAGTGGCGTTATCAATGGCGGCGACGTCCTTCTTAACTCAGAGGTTGTCAAAATTGAGAAATTTGACAAAGAGGGCGTCAAATTAAATGATTTGAGAAAAGAAGGAGTATTCCGTTTAACATATGCAAACGGTAATAGTACTGACGCGCGGTATATAGCTAATGCCGCAGGCGTTTTTTCTGACGCAGTTCAGCAACTGATAGGAAAGCCCCGATATACGATTACTCCTAGAAAGGGGGAATACTACATTCTCGACAAACGCCAAGGTAATCTAGTCGACCGAACTATTTTTATGTGTCCGTCTAAATTAGGAAAAGGCGTTCTTATATCGCCGACCGTTCATGGTAATTTGTTGGTTGGACCTGACGCGCAAGACGGCGTGGATAAAGACGACTTTTCGTCATCTCCGCAAGGATTGGAGTTCGTTCGTAAGTCGTCTGCTCTGTTGAGCGATAAGATAGATTTTAGAGATTCCATTCGCAATTTTGCAGGATTACGTGCTCTTGCAAGCTCTGATGATTTCATCATTGAACTTGATCCTGACGTAGCAGGGTTGCTTAATCTAGCTGGAATTAAATCTCCGGGGTTAGCGTCTGCCCCCGCCATTGCTAAATATGCAGTTGAGTTATTAGCGAACGCCGGACTAAACTTGCAGGAGAACTCAAGCTTCAATCCTTATCGACGTCAAATTTATTTTGCGGAAATGACGGATATAGAAAAGGCGGATTTGGTTCGAGAAAATCCGAGTTTTGGTCGTATTATCTGTCGTTGTGAACAAATTACAGAAGGAGAGATTGTTGAATCAATTCGCCGTCCATTGGGCGCTCGGACTCTCGACGGGGTTAAGAGACGTTGTCGTCCTGGAAGCGGACGATGTCAAGGAGGGTTCTGTGGTCCTCGCGTCTTGGAAATTTTGGCTCGCGAGTTAGAAAGTTCTCGAGAGTCCATTTTGAAAGATAGAGAAGGATCGTATATTCTGATTGGAAAGACCAAAGAAAATATCGAATGATTTAAACGAAATCTAACTTAAGGCGTTTCTACACCAAAAGGCCCCGAATCGTATTAACGACCGGGGCTTTTTTAATGGTTTCACATAGAGTTGATTTTATTTTTCAACTTTAATATCCTCAACTAAACATCCAGGAGGAATCATTGGCAGGACATGACCGCAGTAGGGAACGCGAAGATCAATCATGAAAGGTCTTGGGCTTTCAAGCATCTGCCTGAGTGCATCAAGGTATTCCGACCGTTTTTCTACAGCAATTGCTTCCCAGCCGTATCCTTTGGCTATTGCAACATAGTCCGGATAACGTTTGGTCAAGTGATAGCCGTCTCCCTTGCCGAGATTTTCAGGATCGTTAATGTCGCCTAGGTAGGTGTTGGCACGGTTGCCTCCAAAGAACATATCTTCCCATTGAACTACGTTGCCGAGATGTTGATTATTGATAAGGAGCAACTTCACAGGAATGTGTTCTGTAATGCAAGTAGCCATTTCCTGGATGTTCATTTGCAAACTGCCGTCGCCCTCAATTGCAACAACTGTTGCTTCAGGACGCGCAATTTTTGCGCCCATTGCCGCCGGAAGTCCAAAACCCATCGTTCCAAGTCCGCAACTTGACAACCAAGTTCTCGGTTTATTGAAACGATAGAAAAGGGTAGTCCACAGTTGGTGCTGCCCGACGCCGGTAGTAATGATTACGTCTTTGTCTTGCGTTGCTTTTGAAAGTTCCTCAATTGCCAATTGAGGAATGATAAGATCTTCTTTGGTTTCAATGTCAGTCAGTCGGTAACAAACGGGATGGCATTCGTCCCATCCGCACAATTGCTTTTTCCATTGAGACAAGTCGGTGGGGACATAATCTGAATTGAGCTTTTGCAATAAAGCTTTCAGAGAATCTTTAAGGTCCCCACAAACGGTCGCTTTGACTTTCTTAACTTTGTTAAATTCTGAAGGATCAACGTCAAAATGGACGACATAGGCGCTTGGCGCAAATTTTGAAGGAACAGCAGCGACACGATCACTAAATCTCGCTCCTAACACAAGCAACAAATCACAGTTGCGTATTGCATGATTTGCACAATAAGTTCCATGCATACCTGCCATTCCGAGACAGTTTTTATTGTCGCGGGGGAAGCTAGCTAATCCTGGCATTGTTGTCGCTACCGGGACGTCCGTTTTAGCAACAATCTTCTCCAAGAGTTCTGTTGCATTAGACAATGTAACTCCGCCGCCTGAAAGAATCATTGGACGTTGTGACTTATTGATTCGTTCTACAATTTGACCGATAAGTTTTTCATCGATTTGTTGAGGATTGGATTCTTCGTAGCCCGGCAAGTTGAAAGGCTGGTCATAGTCTGGGTAACATTGACTAACAAGAACATTTTTCGGAATATCAATTAAAACCGGACCCGGACGTCCAGACTTTGCAACATAAATTGCTTCTGCAACAATCCTTGCGAGATCGCTCGTCTTATCAACCAAATAGTGATGTTTGGTTATGCAACGGCACACCTCTGTTATTGGCGTTTCTTGAAAAGAATCAGCGCCAATAGCATTGAGGTTGACTTGACCAGTTATCACGACGAGAGGAATGCTGTCTAGTTTGGCGTCGTCTATTGCCGTAATGATATTTGTCGCGCCAGGTCCGCTCGTAGTTGTACAGACTCCGACCTCTCCTGTTACCCGCGCGTAGCCTTGGGCGGCAAACCCTGCTCCTTGTTCATGCCTGGGAAGAATGACGCGAATTTTATCTCGATAACGTGTAAAAGCTTGGTGAAGCGGAATAGTAGCGCCGCCAGGATAGCCAAAAACGTTGGTCACTCCACAGTTAATCAACGATTGAACGACAACGTCAGCGCCAGTAGTCATCGTTGTAGTATCAAATTGCTTAGATTTTGTATTCCTAGGGTCGTTATGAGACACGGTGTGCTCCTCTTAAGTTAAACGTCGAAGTAATACTCTATGACGCCAAACCTCGCCAGACTACTTTCCTAAAAAAGCGATTAATTAGGTGGTATGCCATACGCCGACGCGAGGTCCTGCAAGAGCATTGCATCTGCTAAGAATACCCTTTTTTTAGGTTTTAACAAGGGCGCAGTACTTCTTTATTCGGAGTGAAAACATTTGTATAATTGGGAACATTTTTCTGTTTTAACAATCTAACGAACTGCAAGCAGGTTTCCGCTATGTTGTCGCTTCATTATAGATTTTATAACGTTGCCTTATTTTTATGCTCTCATTGTAAGCAAGGAAGGCAGTTCCCCGTGTCTTTGGGGTAGACTTCTCGATATGTAGGGATATAATTGGCGGTACCGGTTGCTTCCGAATTTGTGTGTTTTTATATGAGTTTTATGAGGACCATTTAATGTACGGCATTTTGGAACCCCTTCGTGGGGGCGACGATATTCCACTGCGTAAACGTGAGTTAATAATTGGCAGAAGTGATAAATGCGACGTGGTGTTGCGTTTTTCGAACATTTCTTCTGAGCACTGCCGATTGGTGTTGTCCAATGGCTATTGGTATGCGCTCGACATGGGAAGTACTAACGGTACGACCGTCGGCGGCATACGTACGCAAGATATGCGTGTCGACCCTGATGGAACAGTCGCATTTGCAAAGCACGAGTTCATCATGAGATACGATCCGGTCGCTAATGGCGCGTCCGGAGAGGTTCCGCCCGACTGTTTAGAAACCAATTTCTTCGACAAGTCCCTTCTCGAACGCGCGGGCATGGGCAGGCAGATCCGGTCCTTGCCGAAGACGTGGGAGGTTAAGCGCCAAGAAGGCGTCACCTTGGAGGAATTGGAGTCTGGTATCGGCGCTGATTATTCGGACATGACCTTAGACGATCTCAATTTTGACTTATAAACGAGATAGCTTTGTTAGGCGTCACTCAGGTTCGAGGTTTTTTTTGTCGCTCTAGCATCGTTTTTTGAGTGGCAAGTTCGTCCATCTCTTTGTCAGAACGACGTCTCTCTTCTTCGAGACGTCGTTCTTCTGTTTTTTCTTTAAGCGTTTGGAGTATTTTGACTTCTTTTATAGCCTCGTCGAGTTCATTTCTCTTTTTTTCTACTTGTTCGGACAACGAGTCAAGTTTGTGCTCCAGCTTTTGAAGTCGCGACAGTAAAAGATTGTGAAATCTCTGCTGTTGACACAATTCGTCAGACGTCAATATTGTCGACGATCTTTGATTTCGTACTGTTTCCTGATTAGACGCTAATTCAAGTTTGCATTGATCGATTACTGCTTGAATTTCCTGAACAGCATTCTGGGCCTCAAGAAACGCGTTCTTCTTTTCATTGCGCTCTGTTTCACGTATTTTGAGAAGAGATTCAAAACGGAATTTTGAGGTCATTAGGACTCCATAGACTCCACGGCGCGTCAATTAACATTTATCTGCATGATTGCAATTGACGCGAGTGAGATTGATGACTGCTTGGTGTGTAACACGTCAATAACGCTGTAAGAGGCTTAGGAGTTTTCTATCTAGTTTAAGTCCTCGCCACTCTTCGTAATCGACGTCTTTACGTCCGCTGTCTGCCACTCCAAAGGAACCGCGGAAATTCCAAAGCGCCCAACCCCAATCTGCTTTTTGCCAATTGATGAGCATATCTTCGATCCAACTCAAAACGACTTGGTGTGGGGTAACATTGTGTGCGCCGAATTCACCAACCATAACCCCGATACCGTGTTTTTCTGCTTCCTTCCACGGTCTCACGTTGTTGTCCCAGAGCCATTGACGATTTCGAACAGTTCCGCCAACAATGGTAGGATGGCTGTTAGCATCTATATAGCGCAATTCAGTGGGGCTTTGAGCGTTCCAGTCAGCAGAACCGGACGAAACCGCATTTTGCGAACCAGAAGAAATTGTTAGCTTGTTTATGGTTGCCCAATCTCCGTTGACATTTGCAATTGAAATTGTCTGTGTATCGTCAGGGATTTCAAGAGAGATATCAAGATCATAGAGATTTTGATAGACTCCATATTTCTCGACAAAGACAGCTTCTTTCCATTCGCCTTTACCACCCTGTGGAATGAAAGTTTTTCGAAAAACTTCCGAATCGTCAAATTTAACGACTATTTCAGCTTTGTTGGACACAACGCCAAGCCTGATAATGAGTTTTGAATCTTTTGAGAATGGACCCTGGATAGTGATAGGCTTTCTAACTTCTTTGGAAAGCTCTTGCTTATTGGGGGAGGGGAGTAAGCCGTTGCAAGAAGTAAAAGGCCAAGATGGTTCTGGAAAATCCTTACTATTGACCCAAGAGGCTCCATAGTGAGACACTTCCATCGGAGAGTATCCGCGGGTTGCTTGCGCTACTTTTAAATCCTTAAAAGACAGGCAAGGTTTAGTTCCCCAGTCGATACCGTCGCATAAGATTAATCGCTGGGGACTCTCCTGTCGAATGGCGTCAACCAGAGTTTGCGCAACCTTAAAGTATTCGCTTTCAGTACAGCCTGCAGGTTCATTAAAGAGATTAAAGCTGAGTTGATCGCCGGAAATTGTGCGATAACGTTTAGCAAACGTTTGCCAATGAAGTTTACATATATCCAGCGTTTCTTCATCATACCAGACGAGAGGCGACTCAGGTGGATTTGCGACGGTATAGCCGGGAGCGCGATGGAAATTGATATGAACATGAATTCCGTATTTTTGACCATACTCGATAGCTTCGTCTATTTCAGAAAGCGTTTGTTCGTTAAACTTCCTCTTGTCGTTGCCAACAATCCAGCTTCGATAGTCCATTGGTAACCGAACGAAGTTGAACCCAAGTTCAGAGATGTTTCTGAAATCGTCTTCACGAAAAGGTTTATTTGAACCATTAAATTTTTCTAAAAGGTTGAAACCTCGCCACCGTGGGAGTTTTGACGGCGAGGCATGCGGCAAAGGCTTTGTTTTCTCCTCACGTTGTTGCGCTATTTGATCGGGAGAAACGAATCTAGAACTGGCGACGCCGGTTGAAAACGCGAGCGACGAAACAGCAAATACAGAACTAATTTTGAGGAAATCACGTCGGGAATTATTAAGTCTGTTCATAACGTCTCCAATGGACTCTTGTGCGAAAGCTGGGAAAGACGACGCCCGTTTCTATTGTACTGTTATGTTTTGGGAGAGTCAACGCAACAGCTTACGGTAATCCATATTGTCATGACCTTATTTCTGTTCATAATATGTTTGCCCCCTTTTCGAAAAGTGTAACTGAATTACAATGTGCCCATTGGATTGTTTTGTGTTGTCTGAAAGGAGCCTATAACATAGATTATGTCTGACGACGTGTTCTGGTGGTGTGTTTTCATCGGTAGTGTTTCAACAGCGTTGATAGTTTCTGCTATGTGTTCTATCGCAGAATCTGTACTCCTGAGTCTTTCTATGGCACAAATAACGGAAATAGGCAAAGTCAATCCAAAAATTGGAAAGGTTTGGGAAGATTTCAAAAAAGACGTTGACGTGCCAATAACGCTAATTTTGGCGATTAATACCACAGCGCATACCGTTGGCGCGTCTTGTGCAGGCGCGGCTTTTGCTAAGATATATGGCGAGACTTGGATTTGGCTATTTTCTTTGATTTTTACTTTTTTAATGTTGCAGTACACAGAGATTTTGCCTAAAACGCTTGGCGTTCGTTTTAATAAAACACTTGCCTTTTGGATTGCTCGTCCTCTGTTATGGACTACTAAGGTTGGCGATCCTCTTATTAACTTGCTTCAATATTTGAATAAACCCTTTGAAGTTCGTACGGATGGCTCAGACTCAATCGACACTGTTGAAGAAATTTCACTGCTGACATTATTGGCTAAGGATCAAAGCTTGTTGAACACTGAGCAGGAAGTGATTATCCATAAGGCGCTGAAGTTGTCCGAAACAGAAGTAAGCAAGGTGATGGTCCCCATTGACGAAGTCATCATGCTCTCTGACAATCTTACGCCTGCTAACGCTTTTAAAATAGCGCAAAACGACACTTATACTCGTTTCCCCGTCTACTATGGAAATAACGAGGAATTAATAATAGGTTATGTTAATTTCAAAGAGCTGGCGGTCTCCGAGTTTGACGCCTCCAATTCTTCGTGGAATACGAACGAGGGGGCGTCGGGTGATCTTTCAAGATTTGTGCGAGCAATCATAAAAGTTGAAGAGTCGGATCGCGCCTCAGACGTTTTAAACACTCTTGTCAAGAACCACGAACATATTGCGTTGGTACTGGATTCCGATCAAAAAACGACGATTGGTCTTCTGACAATGGAAGATTTAATTGAAGAATTGCTAGGTGAAATTGAAGACGAATTCGACTGTTTGCCAGAGACGCTTTATGACTATTCAGGAATGGTTAGAGCGGGCGGCGGCGTTTCGCTTGATCGTGTTGGAGAGCTGGTTGAAAAAGTCTTTCCCGGAAAGAGCGACGAATTTATACAGGAAGTTTCAGAGAGTTCGTCCCTTCGCCTGACAGAGTGGATTGAGTCTAAATTTCCTGATTCATTTGCTCGAAATTCACGCGTTGATTGTGGAAAGCTATCATTTTGGGTAAAACGAATGCGTCGAGGTCATGCTTCTGAGGTGGTGATTTTGGGCAAAGATTAGACGCTTTAGTTGGTGTAGCTCGTTTGCTGCGGCGCTTAATTTTGACGCCACTAGGCGCCCTTTCTTTTACGAGCACGTCTTGGCGTCTACGCAAAACTTTTTGCCTACTGAAATTATACAAAAGAGATTCTAGTTGCTAAACAGACTAGAATCTCTTTTAGCTTTTATAGCCGTTTGTTGTAATGCTAAAAGTGGTGTGAATGTTTTATGTAAACTCATATTGCAACTAGAAGCAATCCAGTAAACGACAGCGCCGTTATTCTTGAACCTTCCGAATTGGGAATACAGAGTTTGGCTCAAAAAATTAACACAAGAATGAAGTGTCGCTATTCGTATGTTAGCAAGGACTTAGCAATTATCATGAGCCGATATGGTTGCAATATGAGATGTAAACTTGACATTAGGCAATTCTGGAACTTGATGAAGGACCTTACTTTTGGCAACCGTGCATTTATCCGTTTCGCTGTTCGTGACTACGTAATATCTTAGCTCTGTTTTTCTGCTCTGTTTTTCTTTTTTCCTCTTTGTTGGAGCGGCAAGTGGGAAAGATATGGCATGACTTTTGAGATTGAGAACTGGAATACAGATCGTCCATTCCGTCATCTGCTAACTTTGCCGTCTCCTTTCAACGATAACCAAATTTGTATGGAATAAACAGGCGTCTTTGCAGGATTGTGAAATGGCGTAGAGACACAGACAGTTGTTGAAACCTCTGTATTGGTTCTTTATATTAATACGCTTACTACAGCTTTTGTAAACGAGAGGAAGAGATGCTTCTGCTTGATTCAAGAAACTGGGAAAGTTTTAATTCTCTCTAAGGTCAAAAATAATAAATAGAGAAACCTTTGTCGTTGTGTAAAATTTAAAAATTATTTTTAATTTTTTCTCTAGTTCGCAATAGGCAAGATAGAAAAAACAACTAGTTTATTTCGTGGGAATTTTTTTAAAAAGATTTAAGGGAGGTTCTAAAAACCCCATTCTGCTCCCCCTTCGATTTTCGGGAGGAATTTTTTGAAGAAAAAACGTAAACATTAACGAATCAGTGAGATTTTTGCTGAACAAGCCCCCAGTACAACCG
>JAQVHZ010000147.1 GCA_028695965.1 Thermoguttaceae bacterium
GTAAAAGAGGTCGTCGTCTTCGAACCGTTCGCCAATTCGGTCGGCGCGACGCTCGATCACGAGCTCACGCACGCGTTTTTCTTCTACTTTTTGAATTCGAACTTCGATCTCTTCCTTAACGAGGGACTTGCACAAAACTCGGAATATCGTCGTCGCGAATCCCTTCGGCAAACCGTCTACCGTCGTTACTCGAACGGAGAGTTCTGGGACTTGGACAAACTCTACGGCCGCAATCAGTATGACTCCAGTCTGCTAATTTATCACCAAGGCTTTTCTGTCGTGGACTTCCTCATCGGCCGCGGCGGCTCCCAGTGGTTCGCCGTCTTCATGACCGAGCTCGTTAGGACTGACAATATCGACGCGACTCTGTCGCGTTTTTACGGATACCAAGATGTTCACGAACTGCAGGCCGCTTGGAAGACGTTCATTGAGACCGGTCAAAATCGTGCTACTCTTCCTGCGGTAAAATAAATTGTACAAGGAGTTACACTATGAAACGTTTCATTTTGCTTTTGTTTACGCTCGCCATCGTTTCTGGAACTGCGTACGCCGCGGAAAAGGAAGTTAAGCTCATTTATCCTACCGACGCTGCGTCCATCGAATTGGATAATTCGACGCCCGCTAAGAGAATCGAGCCTCCTATCCGTGAAGAATCGGAACAAGACGTCGTTACCCCGCTTGGGCAAATCCGCGACGTCATCAATTCCCTCGACTCGATCGAAGCGGCGACTAAGTCGATTAAGAAGGATATGAAAACATTCGACCTGTCCGGTATCTTCCCTTTGCTCGAAAAAACGAATAAGGGACAGGAAGCTCTGACGGCGAACGTTGCCGAGTTAATGAGCGTCGTTAAGGCATTCGACGGGCGTATCAGCGCTATTGAGAAGGCGACTGAGAATATAAAAGAAGCTGTAAAAAAAGGTAATGAGTTCATGGCGAACGCGAAAGACGTCGCGTCGACTGGCGAACGTGCAATCGATAAAGCGACTCGACTCGCGATTTTTATTACTTGCGCGATCGTCGCCTTCTTCTTCCTCTGGAAGTTCGGCGCGACGATTACCGGATTCTTTAAGACGCTTTCCGCACGCCGCGACGCATACTTACTCGCGCAGGCCGAAGAGATCGTCCGCAAGCAACAGGCCTCTGCCGCCGCTGCTCCTACTCCTGCGACGGAAAGTAAGTGAGGTTCGGTATGGAACTTTCAACCGAAGTAAAGAAGTCCGCTTTTCGCGTTGGATACCGGCTCGGGATCGGCGTAGGAAAGTATATCGACTGGGTTCGCGCGCGGCAGGCGTCGCGCCCGGAAGCAATTCGGGTGGGCACCTGGAACGAAGCATTCGACAAAATCGCCGACGCCGCGTGCGCGTACGGAAACGCCCGGCTCGACAAGGCGGTCGCGGAACTCGACGCGCAGACGGAACTTGCGATTGAGGCGCGTCTGCGTCCGTCGGGAAACTGCACGTTCACGGAATACCCAAAAGAAGGCGAACGCCCTGCCGCCGTACTTGGCGACGCGCTCGCCGCGATCGACGCGGGCGTCGACGAGCTTGTATAGGAGGATTAATGGCGACTATAACGGTTTTGAATACTAACGACAGCGGAGCAGGTTCATTACGCCAAGCGGTCCTCGACGCGACGTCCGGCGATACCATTGTCTTTGACGAGACGGCGTTCCCGGTAGACAGTTGTCGCCAAATATTCCTTGAATCTACGATATTGGTCGATAAAGAGTTAAGGATAGAAGGGTTCCCTCCATTCCTCGATGAATACGGAGATTTGCTATTTAGAATTAATATTAGTGGATTCTACAACTTTATCGAAACGACAACTACAGCCAATGTAACTATCAAAGAACTGAATATCGAAGGTTTCAGAGGACAGTTTGGGGCTATCTATCTTAACGGCGGAGGCATATGCGAGGTCTATAATTGTCATTTTACAAATAATACCACAAGCCGAGGAGCAGCGATTACAAATAATAGCGGTCAAGTGTCAGCATACAATTGTCATTTTCTGGGGAACTTCGCCTGGTTGCCAAACAATCCTACTGGCGGTCCTTACGGTGGAGCTATCTACTCGCGGACCGGTTCTGTTGAGTTGACAGATTGCTTTTTTGTAAATAACCAGGCGTCCGGGTTACAAGCTTTTCTCAAAAACGGCGTTCTTAACGGATTTAGCGGTGGAGCAATTTATCTCAGTTCCGGCACGTTGAATATGACGCGGTGTGTATTTAACGGTAATTTCGCGGCTAAGTACGGTGGCGCAATTTCGAACTTCGGAACTATAAATGCGACCGACTGCTCGTTCTTAAATAACCTTTCGGCGGCTGGCGGCGCTATCCAAAACAGCGGGATTCTTACACTTAACGGCACGACCACCTTTACGGGCAACGACGCTCTGAAGAGTAAATATCAACTTACAAGTTCCGGCACGGATTTTGGGGGTAATAGCGGCGCTATCTTTACTAGCGGTTCATCAGGAAACTTGACTTTCAACGGCGACGTAATTTTCGACGGTAACCAAGCGGCGAATACTGGCGGAGCTATTTCGCATATCAACGGAGAATTGAATTTTAATTCGGGCAATTATGAGTTCAAAAACAACGTCGCGTCTTCTGCTGGGTGCGCCCTTGTATCCGTTAATCTTACAGGTTTTTTTGGCACGCCGCTTTTTGTCCTCGTGAACAATCGTTGCTCTCTCGTTGAAGTTGCGAGTGTCAACGAAACGTTTTTTGAAACGCCAGTTATGCCTGAGACCTCTTGGGAGAAAAACGTTCTTTATATCAACTCTGAAGGACAGTGGGGAGGCGATGACGTCGAGCTTATTTTAGAAAACGGCGCAACGAAGATAATCGATTCATCCCTCGTAATCCAGAACGCATATATTAGAAACGGCGCGACGGTTGTAGTTCCTCAAGGGGCTCGTTTTACGATAACGGAAGACGCTCTTATTGGCGCGGCAACCATTAGCGGGAGCGGGTATTTAGCCGTTCCGTCGCTGACTGACGTCGCCAATGCGACCATTGCCGAAACCGTACGTGTCTGCGAGTACAGCGCGGGCGCGTCGAACTTCGCGGCGACGACTACGGGCTTCACATGGAGCGCGACGGATTCGACCAAATCAGTCGTCCTGGAACGGCAGTCGAACGGCGCGTGGCAGACGGTCGCGCAGAGCGCCGGAACGAGCTATTCGGCGGCGCTGACCGCGGGCGCGTCCGTGCGGCTCTTCGACGGCGTGAATTTTCTAACGGCGACGGTCGAGAGCGGACCGGGAGAGCCCGCGCCGTTCTGGACTATTACGCGCTGGGCGGTCGCTAAAACGAGCGGAGGAAGCGAGGCCGACGCATGGACCGTTCAAAATTGGATTGTTGACAGCTCGAACGGAGGCGCCGCTGAAAATCCGTTTACTGTAACTAATTGGATTATCGTTAAAGGATCTGCCGCGAAAGTGTGGAACGTAACGAACTGGGCGATCGATCCGGAACTGATACAGGAGGTAATGAACTAAAATGGCGTATATAACAATATCACAGCGGCAGACTCCTTGTTTTCGAGCGCTGATTAAAGCGGAAAGCGACGCCGCGCTCTTCGATAAAGACACGCAGCTGGCGACACAGTCGGAACTTACCACAGAGGGCCTAACGAACGCGCATCCGATTTCGTATTCTGTCTTTAAAACGTCGTCAAACCTATATTACACAACAACGGGAGAAGCGACGCCGATTACTGGATTTCAGAACGTCGAAATCGGTTCGGAATGTCTGATCGATCCGTCCGACGTCGAGTCCGACGAACTTGATTACAATTTTTCGTTTACGCCGGAAGCGCGCGCGAGCTGGCCGTTTGCGGAACCGGGCGTCTATTTCGTCGATTTTATGATCTATCCAAAAGAGGGCGCGGCCATTGTCTGGCGCGAATGGTTGACGGTGCAGTAATGTCGGACGGCATGTTGGTCAGTCGAAAGTGGCTGGAAAAAGTCGGATTGCAGCTTACGAAGACGGACGCGGCGCTGGCGCCGGACTACGGAACGGCGTCGCTTTTTTACGATATCCGCCCCGCTCGGCTTCAGACGGCGTGGACGCAGAACGCGG
>JAQVHZ010000070.1 GCA_028695965.1 Thermoguttaceae bacterium
GAGTTCATGAAGGCGGAAAACGCAACTATTCTAGAACGTCTTAGCGAAAAAATCAATACGAGCAGCGCTGCGTCCAAATTTGAAAAGTTGGATACTGAATTGCTCGCAGAAATTCAAATGGGAGCGCTTGAGCAGGCGACGCAAGAAACAGACCGTGCGACCTATCAAGCAATGGAAGCGTTGGTTCACAATCTTAATACGATGCATAGCCGCGCTGGAGCGCAAACGCCCTTCTCTTCGATTAACTACGGAATGGACGTTTCGGCTGAAGGCCGCCTTGTTACTAAAAACGTGCTCTTAGCGCATGAAGCGGGCTTAGGCGCTGGCGAAACGCCCATTTTCCCCATCCATATTTTCCGCGTCAAAGAGGGCATTAACGTCGACCCGAGCGATCCGAACTACGACTTGTTCAAATTGGCTTGCCGCGTCTGTTCTAAGCGCCTCTTTCCTAACTTTGCATTCCAAGACGCTCCATTCAACCTTGCGTACTATAAGCCTGGAAAACCGGAAACCGAAATTGCCTATATGGGGTGTCGTACGCGCGTCATTGGAAACGTCTACGATCCTGAGCGTGAAATCACCTATTCGCGCGGTAATTTGAGTTTTACCTCGATCAATCTTCCGCGTATTGCTATAAATTCGCACGGAAATATCAGTTTCTTCTTTGAAGAACTTGAACGTAAACTTGATTTATGCATCGATCAACTTCTCGAACGATTCCGTGTTCAATGCTCGAAAAAAGTAAAGAATTTCCCCTTCCTTATGGGACAAGGCGTTTGGCTTGATAGCGAAAAGCTTGGTCAGGAAGATACTGTTGGCGAAATCCTGAAACATGGCACGCTTTCCGTTGGCTTTATCGGCTTAGCAGAAACTCTGAAATCGCTGATTGACGCACATCACGGCGAAAGTGAAAAGGCGCAAAACCTCGGTCTTGATATCGTTTCCTTCATGCGAAACTATTTGGACCAAAAATCAAGGAAATTACGCTTAA
Source organism: Thermoguttaceae bacterium (assembly GCA_028695965.1). Classification (GTDB taxonomy): domain Bacteria; phylum Planctomycetota; class Planctomycetia; order Pirellulales; family Thermoguttaceae; genus RUG369. The sequence goes on from JAQVHZ010000070.1 coordinate 992, forward strand.
ACTTCACTCTCCTTGCGACGCCCGCCGAAGGTCTTGCCGGACGCTTTATCCGTATAGACAGAGAACAGTTCGGCGTAATCGAAGGAGTTACTGACCGCGAATATTACACCAACAGTTTCCACATTCCTGTCTATTACGACATTTCGTGTTGGAAGAAAATTCAACTGGAAGCGCCTTATCATGCGCTCACAAACGCAGGGCACATCACTTATGTCGAGCTTGACGGAGACGCCTCTCAAAACCTCGATGCTTTCGAGAAGGTCGTCCATGCGATGCGCAAAGCCGGCGTAGGTTATGGAGCTATCAATCATCCAATCGACTCCGATCCCGTATGCGGTTTCTACGGCGTGATTAATGATGAAGTTTGTCCCAAATGCGGACGTAAAGAGAATCCTGACGCTCCTTTTGAGCGCGTTCGTCGAATTACCGGATATTTGGTAGGAACGCTCGAACGTTTTAACGACGCAAAGCGCGCAGAGGTTCGGGATCGCGTCCGGCATAGCGTTGACAATTCTAACTATGGCAATTATGGCTCGCTTGAAAGCTTGGACGACTGACTCGGGAATTTATCTAGATGAAACTTCGAATCGCTGGATGCGTCTCTGACTCGATAGTTGACGGTCCCGGCATACGATATGCATTGTTCACGCAAGGTTGCCCTCGCAGGTGCGAGGGGTGTCATAATCCTCAAACGCATGATCCACTGGGAGGAGTGGAGACAACAATTGCTCAGATTTTGCAAGAGATTGATTCCAATCCTTTACTAGACGGCGTTACGTTTAGCGGCGGCGAACCTTTTTTGCAAGCCCCTCCTTTGACGTTTCTCGCTCGTGAGTGTCAATCGCGCGGTTTGAACGTCGTCGTCTACACGGGGTATAGTTGGGAAGAGCTGCAAAGTGCAAATAATGACGACTGGACTGCTCTTCTGGGGGAAATTGACGTCTTAGTAGACGGTCCCTTTGTTCAGGAGTTGCACGACTGGAAGCTGAAGTTCATGGGCTCTTCCAATCAGCGAGTTATTGACGTGCGAAGTTCGCTGGTTCAGCATCGGCTCGTTCAATTAAAAAGTCTGGAACATATGCCACTAAGAGAACGACAATAACCTCTTTCTAAGGACGTTTTTCAAAACGTCCTTTTTTTATTCCTTGACGCAAATGCAACAAATGAATATAAATTCACTCATACAGGCAAACTAAAAAAATCTGTTTGGCGTCAAAGTTAACACTTTTTGAAAATGACGTCGGTAGGTCATTTACGACGTAAATAGAGTCAAGAGATAACGCCTATATGTATGCATAGCAAAAGGATTACGTTAAGCAAATGGACAGCAAATTACGAACAAAAATTTTTTACCTTTTTAAAAACGCTCTAAATATCAGCTGTCCTGTCTGCGCCATTCTCGCTTTGGGCGCATTGTGCCTCAGTTTCACATTTAATTGTTCTTCTTTTGCTCAAGCGCCTTATATTCTAGAACCTGGTTATGGCGAGACTGTTCCTTTCAATTCGTCTATCATTTTGGAAGAACCCTTCTACCCTCCGCAGGGTAGTGAATATGGAATTTTTTCTGATTTTAATTCAATTCAAGGAGATTTTACAAACTTTCCATTACCTGTCCTGCAAACGCCTCAACATACAACCTTTACTCCGCAACCCTTAGGCGACTCAAACATCATAAGCAGCGACGGTTCCAATTACGTCATCTTAGGAGACGTCACAGAACCTTTTAATTTTGCAAGTGGAATGTATGACCATATTCCCTTTTTAAATGAAGGCGTCAACGCGCCACAAAGGAAACTTCCAGAGCTAAAAATACCGCAAACAGACGCCGAATTTATTGCAAGGGTCAACATTCTGCTAAGACGTTTCTCCAGCCCTAATCTTTCCATCATTCAATCGACTCCAGGCAGACTGTTGCGTTATTCCCTCATCGCAGGAGCTGATGAAACATTCCTTGCTCCTAGCCCAACTAGCCAGGATGAAAAGGCGGAAGAAAGCGTTGCTAAATCAGAAATGAAACCGATGTACGCATTAGGCGCGCTTTGCTGGAACGTTCCTTGTTCGAATCGGCGTCTTATGCGGGTAATCAATAATAGTCCTGCTCCAAAGGTGGGATATGGTTTTCAAACGCAGCGGGGAGAATTTTTGGCAGCGTTGGCTTTTGCAAAGGTTGACCGAAATTATGAAATACGCGTGGAAAGCAAGACGTTCACTGTTCAAGATCTAGTTGAATGGGAAAAGCGCTCCTGCTCCTCTTATGCTAATCTCTCCTTAGTAGCAGTAGGACTAGCTCACTATTCACAAGATCCTGATGAAATATGGCGCAACCAATCTGGAGAAGAATGGTCGCTGCAAAAATTACTGGAAGCAGAATCACGTCGGAAAGTCGACTGGAACACAGCTGATTCGACTGATAAATTGCTGGCATTTACTTATTTGTTGGCGCGGCTGAAACAGAGTTCAAAAGCTAATACGCCCGACTTGGAGCCAATCTTACAAAGAACCGAGACATTTCTTTTGTCAATGAAAAAACAAGTTTGGGACGCCTATACCGACACTTCGTTGTGTGATTCCCTGTTCTTTAATTCAGAAACAAAACTTAAAACGCCTTACATGAAACTCTATGTAAATGGCAGACTTCTGCGTTGGTTGATAATCGTTTCTTCCAAAGAAGAACTCGAAACGCCCAAAATCAAATATGCAGCTGCGGAACTGTGCGCGCTTGTCGACCAACTCTTCAACTCTCTTGACGATTTGAACCAAGTTTCGGCAACAGACGAAGAGTCGTTTGCTATTGCCTTGCAAACGCTTCGCCTCTACAGTAAACAATTGCCGCAACCTCATCAGAAAGAGCCAAGCGATTCTGAACAGAACGCGCAACTGGACGACAACTAATCTTCGTACTCCAAGTCTCTTAGCTCGTCTTCAATGATCCAAGACAAACGTCCTAAAAACAAACCATAAAACATTGCGCCCAGCGGTATGACAATTGGCGTAAGCAAAAAGAAGAGCTTGTCCCAGGCTAGCGCTCCCCATAGAACGCTGGGAATATAAAAAAAGACAAAAGAAAAGAGATAAAACTGAATCCACAAGCCACCCTTTTTAAAGAAACTTATATAAACATCCCAAGTGATTGGACAAAACAACCATCCTGATTGGGCTGTCGACAACCAGAATATTGGAAAAAACAACCAAAAGCTTCCAAACAAAACTGGTATTATCGGTAGAGAGACGTTCAACCATTCAAGCGCTATTAGTAGAACTAGTCCTGGCGCCATGCACAAGCCAATCATCCCCATAAACCATAACCCGCGACCTATATAGTCCAGAAAATCTTCTTTTCGCCAGTTGATCACACGAAACGCACCGCAATTTCCTGCATCATAAATAGAGGTAAAGTAAGTCCACAAAAAAGTCATGAGAGGGAAAATGCTGACGCCAATTATAGGCATTACTAGCAGAGTATATAATTTTTCGCCAGCTCCCCGATCTTCTCCTACTAATGGAGCTTTTAAAACAGGTATGACCCAATAAAACATTGCCAACGCAACGATGAGCAAAAGTAAAGCCAAGAATATCCCGCGCGTCCATACTTCTCCCGAAGAAATGGCGCGAAAAGTCCTATTAAACAGAGGGGCTACTTTAGGAGGCGACGGTAAAGCCCATACAAGCTCGCCATTTTTGGAACGTAAAACCATTGGAGGCAGATAATTTGCTAGATCTTCTGGTTCTTCGAACTTCTTTTTGGACTGCTTTTCTTTCCGCTTTTTTAAAAAGAGCAAAGAGGAATTATCGTTTCCACTAATCCTCTGGGCGTTCTCTGAGGGCGCTAAACGTGGGTTATCCTCCTCAGAACTCTTCGCAGTCGATGGCATAGATGGCGCTATTGTATTTTCCTTGGGATCAATTATCACCATTTTTCCACTGGAATATTGAATCGCAACTTTAGCGTCTTCTGGAACCTCTCCTATATCATAGGGCACAGCTGCATTAGAAACGCTTTCAATACCATGAGCGCTATGTTCAAGGGGTTTAAATTGTGCGTCAATAACGCTCTGTTGTTTCTTCATGACGTCCGTTACAATGTTTTCTGTTTCACAATCCGGACAAGTAACCCTTTTTCCAAGCATATTGCTTGGAAAACTCATCACAGTTTCACATATACGGCAACGTACATAATAGTATATTTCATTATCCACGTCTCTTGTCGAAGCGCTTTCAGAATCTTTCAACGTATAAACGTTGTCTCCCTCTGTGGGTAACCCCGTACGATTTGGATTGCGCAACGGCGAGTAAGCTTTGTCACGCAACAACTTTTCTTCTTTATTGAAATACCGTTTTTCAAAATCTGTTTCTGTCTCAAAGTCCAAATCACTCGGAACCATAACTTCCGTGTCACAATCGGGGCAAATGAGGCATTTTCCAATCTCTGCTTTAACCACAGTAAAAACAAAGCGGCAATACGGACAAGAAAAAGAGCGATAACGAAGAGAATGGCAAACTGCTGAGTCTTCAGAAGAAGCTGTCGACGCTGAGTCATATACTCCTTCAAAATCAGAGTTCGACTGAATTTTGTCGTTGTTCGTTGTCTGTTTGTTATTTTCCATTTCAATCCTTCCATAAAAATGTTGGGGCAATCTAACATTGTCAAATTATAATTTCGACAAATTGGATGAAGACAATAAAATTCTTGGTCTCATTACATTTTTATAAAAATGTTTAGAGAAAGGAGGTTGTAAAAGCCAAAATAAGCAAAAGATTGCTAGGCTTATTATGCATCAAGTTTAAATAATTTTCAACAACCTCTAAAACAAGTTCGCAAAGCAAATAATCAGTGAAACAACCCCAAGAATGTCAATCACAAAGCAAAACCGACGCAAACAGCGCAGACATGAGCACAGAAACTAGAGATTAGCGTCTTTGGTAATAAAACGTCTAATAAGACCAAAAGAAATGGGTAGAAATAATAAAGACAAAATGACGAAAAGCGTAAACACCGTTAGACACGCAACGTTTTTGTTAAAAATGTTAATGATTACTAGAGACTCGAACATTAAAAAACAGCGTCGTCCACCTTGGATAGTTGTCGATTCAGTAAACGACGCTCAGTAGCATTCATCAGAATCAAAACATATCTTTAATCTTAGCTTTCACTGAACGATTGTAGTGTTTTTTCAGACCTACTGTCTCCCGTATCGACGATCCTGTGTGAATATTTACAAGGTCAAGGGTGAGGTTATATTTAACCTGCGAATCAACGTTATCCTGCGTCGTTGCCGTAGTGACCTTGGCAAAAAGAAGATAATCAAACGGAGAGTCCAGTTCTCCAAGTGCAGAAACAAAAGCGCTTCGTTTATCAGGAAGAAAGAGATCGTCAACGCGAAGTCCCGTTTCACGCAAGCCAGCCGAAACTAGTCGAGAATCGATCACGTCAAATTGGTCTGATTGTGAAATCATCGTGCGTATCGTTTCAGATAAATCATCACGCAAATCGCCCATTTCTTCTCCGCCAGCATTTTCAACGCCGACAAAACAAATTTTTCGTACGCCATAGTCTTCAGAAATTTGAGCGACCGTTTTTCCAGAATCACTCAATACTACGGGCAAACTCGCCGCTTGTTCGAGCAGACCAGTAACGGCAGCCTGTGCTGCTGGATCGTATATTTCCGATCCGGCGCGATGACTGCCAATGCGGTCAGCAGAATTCGGACTAACAATCTTTCCCTTCTGCGTAGCGCAACCAGAAAACGTTAGAAGCAGGCAAATCGAAGTCATAATCGCAGAACAGACCCCAATCCACGTATTCCGATAAGCAAAGCCCAATGATAATAAGTTCTTCATAAATGCGCGCTTTTGTTACATATTCTCAAAAGAGCAAACGAAACAACAAGTTACAATCTGCAATTCCGCCTATATCAAATAAAACAGCACGCCACGAGACGCGCAAACAGTACTAGATATTGGCGATTTTTCAAACAAATTGCAAGAGCAAAATGACGTCTCGCTATCAAGACTGCGCACTACAAGGATTAAAGGCTGGGAGCTCCTGGAATATCATCAACGCTTTGTTTTGCATTCGGCTGACGCCGTGACGCACGCTCTTCTTGTGTCGGTTCGGATTCCTCAAATTTAACAGGCGAAACTTCCGGCATTTTTCCAGCTTCCTTCAATTTCTGTCCTATTCTGAAAAAACGTTCTAATTTTTTATCGTCCAGTTCATAACGCGGCGAAGTCGGCATACCCTCCCAAACTACGCCGCCAACGGTCGGCTCAAGTAAAATAGCGTGTGGAATACCATAAACGCCAAGTTTGTTCGCAAGTCTGCGTCCAGTGTCAACAGCCGCAAAATAACCGACGTCGAAAATATTCAACTTATTGCCAGGCATATTGCGAATGGCGTTTTCATCCATTTCGCAAATTGAAACGACAACAAGGTCGTCCTTGTACTTTTTGGAAATGAAATCGAGATAAGGAAGCGAACGACGACAAGGCGGACACCAAGTAGCCCAAACCTCAATCAGAATATATTTACCCGCCAAATCTTCCGGCGTCGGCGCCTTTGTCAGCCATTTTTCAACTGGTATAGCGCCAACAACGTCGTCAATAGAGGTCCAAAGATACGAATCTGCCCAAATCATGTGATCGCGTTTAAGAGCAGGATGGCTCGTCGGCAAGTTAGCGCTCTCGACCAGCCAAGGTTGCGTCGCAAGATCTATTTTCGGCGATTCTTCATCGGAGTCCTCATCGGCAGCTTCGGCAGCTTGTGGTTTTTCCGTGCTGCAAACAAGTTGCCCGTCAGGACCAACAAAACACGGTCCGCCTCCGACGTCCTCAAGGCTGATCAGTTCGTCCTGGGTGAAACCTTGGTTACAATTGGTTAAGAAAACAAAGGAGAAAAACGCAACGCTCAGAACAGAAACAACCCTTAAAAATCTAAACCTTCCATAAGTCATCTTTTGCCCTTTCATCTAGATTTTGACTTGCTGTCGCTGATATATCCTTTCCTATCTAACGACCTAAACAAACACAAAGGTCTGTACAATTGACCCGTTTACAGTATCATACAAAGAAGATACAGTTTTTTCAAGCGTTTGGGAGTTTTTGACAGCAAACGTTTTTTGGAGAATTTTCCTATATGTCCAAGTCTGTTTCCGGTCACCCTGTTCGTTCTTCTGAATCTTTCGAACACAATACGTTGAATCCTCTTCTCAGCTTAGGAATTTTGGGATTGGTCCTTATATGTCTAACCATTTTTTTTACTTCGCCATTGCCGAATTTTTCCGCTCCTCGCTGGATACTGCTTTTAGAGCCGACGATTAACGCTAATTTCGTCAAAGAAATATGGTTTGGAGTTGATCTCCCTCCTGCTTCCTTTTCAGGCGAACGGATCGTTGCTTTTATCCTGGGGCTCTTTTTCGTTATTTCCTCTCTATTCCTAGGTCTGTTCTGTACGCCGTTGCTAAAACGGACATTCAAGCTAAACAAACTTGAAATCATACTTTTTGCGACAGGCATTGGATTAATACTCTGGTCTTGTATATTCCTTTGGTTAGGCTTAATTGGTCAAATCCGAATACCTACATTTCAAAGCTCGGTTGGAATTATTCTTATTTCGGGGCTGTACTTTGTTGCTTGTCGTGTGTTTACGAAGCGCAAACAAGCCTTGCCAAAGCCCCCTATCGCAAAACGCTCTTCATCAGAAATCGGTAAGGATTATCTATCAACAGCTTCTAACAGTCGAACAGATAAGCTGTTGCTGTATTGCCAGTTTGCGCTCCTTATTCTCTTTGCTTCGTTTTATGTCTTCTCTGCAACTCAACCAATCTTTGAATATGACGCCGTCGAATATCATGTTCAAAGCGCCAGAGAAATGTTTGAAACGGGTACAATCGCCTTTTCCCCCAACAACGTCTACGCCAATATGCCGCTTGGCGTTGAAATGTATTACGTTGCAGGATTTAATATTGCCGATAATCTTGGCTTTTCATTTGACGACACATTAAGAATAGGCTCTCTTATTGGCAAAACAATCATAACAAGTTTCGCCTATCTGACGGCGTTAGCGCTATTTGCCTTTGGACTCCGTTTTCTTAATAGCCTCAGATTAGGATTGTGGTCAGCAATTGCATTTCTTTCCCTTCCAGGCGTCTTTGAGGTTTATGTCAGCGGCCTCAACGACTGCGTGCTGAGCTTCACGCTGTTCATGGCGTTTTATTTACTTCTCCTTAAAATGCAAAATTACTCGAATGGCGCCAATATAAACTGTACAACATCCTTAAGTAATGATATTTTATTCTTTCTATTACTTGGTCTTTTTGCAGGTTTTGCTCTTGGAATTAAATATACAGGCGTTGTTTTCGTACTAATTCCAGCTTTTCTTTTAGGAACTTTGATTCACTTTTTCCCAAGGAAGTTTGACGTATTCTTCATTAAAAAAAGTCTAGTGGAAGTTTATAACGACTCGCCTTCAAGCGAATCCTTGTATGTTCAATTAGAAGAGAAGAAAATCGAGGATCAACAAGACTCTCCATTAATCGAAAATAATAGGTATATAAAAGCGACAGTTTTAGTCGTCGTTTTTTTATTGACCGCCCTGCTTGTTAGTGGAGGGTGGTACATACGTAACGCCGTTGCAACAGGAAATCCAGTTTTCCCTCTTGCATATAGCGTATTCGGCGACAAATCAGGCTCCTGGAATGAATCAATTGACGCTCGATGGAATAAAGCTCATTCTTCCGCTTCTTTCGGCGCCAACGCCATTAGGACGGCAATTAGAAGCTCCTTGTGGCAAGACGATCTTGCCTCTCCGTTTTTCTTATTATTGGGAACAATAGGAGCGTTAGCGCTTGGCATTAGCCTCAAAAAGCTATTTCAGAAAAAGCAAATTGGATCTGAAGGTTTTTTCATAAGCATCCTAACTCTGCTTATCCTTTACTGGGCGGGTTGGTTTTTTATGACCCATAGACTAGTGCGTTTTCTACTTCCGGCTGCGCCGTTAGCAGCCGTCTTAATTGGCTGCCTCATAACGCGCGGCTTGACGTTGCCTTCACGATTGGCAAAAAGCGCTGTTTTTGTTTCTACGCTGCTATGCCTTCTGTACTCAAGTCTTTTGATTGATTTGCTTGGACAGGGAAGAATGGCCCCTCTGCAAGCGCTTGAACGTGATCCTTATCGTTTTACTGCCGCGTCGATTTATTTCAACGAACATCCGGAACTTTTTGTCAACGCATCTCAGACGTCAAATAATTCCCTACCTACAAAAAAGCTGCTGCTTATAGGAGAAGCTAAAGCCTTCATGTATAGAATACCGATTCTATACTCAACTTGTTGGAACGACTCTCCCCTAATCCCATTGCTTGACGATTGCGTTGAAAGGGACAGCAAAGGACAAATTATTAGCGTAACGGATAGGACAAGGTTACTTAAAAATATTCATCAAGCTGGAGTTGAATTTATACTCGTTGATTTTTCAGAATTAGCTCGATTTAGAAGTCGTGGCAACTATGGTTTTAACAATCCTGAAATAGACGAACGCCTTTTTCTTTCATTGCTGAACGCACAAATCATTGTTCCCTATTCAGTGCCAGAATTAAAAAATGACCAATCAAATGCCGTCCAAATTTTTAAGGTATACTCTTCTTCCAATGGTTAAAGCCCGGCGTTTGATCTTTGCAATAAGGCAAAGAGCCTATTGTTAAAAGATGAAATTCAAGTAAAATACGAGCCACAAGTTCCAGCCTTTGATTTTGACAAACTGTCGGAATCAACGCTCTTTTTACATTAAGTTTGGCGGCGCTGAGCGTCGTTGTTAAACCTTCTATCGAGATAAAATGGCTACTAGATCGATACCGTCTGATATTGAAATTTCCCGTAATGCTCAACTGCGCCCGATTACAAGTATTGCTTCTAAACTTGGCGTTCCAGAATCTGCTATCGAAACTTATGGAAAATATAAAGCCAAGGTTTTCCTTAGCGAACTTGAGGATATTCCGCTAAAAGAAAACAGTAAGCTGATTCTCGTTACTGCAATTAATCCAACTTCAGCTGGCGAAGGTAAAACAACTGTTAGCATTGGACTGTGCGATGCGCTTAACCAACTTGGTAAAAACTCTTGCCTATGCTTACGCGAACCTTCATTAGGTCCCTGTTTTGGAGTTAAGGGCGGCGCTACAGGCGGCGGTTATGCGCAAGTTGTTCCGATGGAGGATATAAACCTGCACTTTACAGGCGACTTTCACGCTGTTACAGCGGCACACAACCTCCTTGCTGCAATGGTTGATAACTCGCTCCATCATGGAAATCCCCTCAATTTGGATTCCCGCCAAATCCTTTGGGGACGCACGCTCGACGTTAACGAACGGGCGCTGCGTTCAATTGTCTTGGGTCTGGGCGGAACGGCAAATTCTGTCCCGCGCGAAAGTTTCTTTATTATTACCGCCGCTTCTGAAATTATGGCAATTTTGTGCTTAAGCGACGGTTTATTCGACCTTCGTGAACGCCTTGGAAGGATAGTTGTTGGATATAACGTCGAAGGAAAGCCAGTTACTGCCGCCGATCTTAAAGCACATGGCTCGATGGCTGTTCTCCTGAAACAGGCGCTCTGCCCCAATCTCGTTCAGACTCTTGAAGGAAGTCCTGCGTTTGTTCATGGCGGTCCTTTTGCCAATATCGCTCATGGCTGCAACACTGTCGCTGCAACAAAAACTGCCCTTAAATTTGCGGACTATGTCGTTACTGAGGCAGGTTTCGGCGCTGACCTTGGCGCTGAAAAATTCTTCGACATAAAATGCCGCAAGGCAGGTTTAAAACCAACGCTTTCGGTAGTGGTAGCGACCGTGCGCGCATTAAAGTGTCATGGCGGCGTTGCCAAACAGGATTTAGAAACGCCAAATACAGAAGCCGTAGCTCGTGGGTTTGCCAATCTGGAACGTCATATTGCCAACATCAAGAAATTTGACCTTCCCGTGGTGGTTGCTCTCAATAAATTCGAAGGCGATACGGACGACGAACTTGCCGTTATTCAAAACGCTTGTGCCAAATTAGGCGTTAAGTGCGCTTGCGCAACACATTGGCGCGACGGTGGCAAAGGCGCTGTCGAGCTTGCTCAAACGGTTCTCGAAACGATCAACGAGACTCGACAGTATCAATTTGCGCCTATTTATTCTGACGAATTGTCAATCAAGCAAAAGATTGAAAAGGTCGCAAAAGAAATTTATCACGCCGGTTTCGTCTCCTATACGAAACAAGCAGAGCGGCAATTAGCTGACCTTGTTGCACGAGGTTGTGACACACTGCCCGTATGCATCGCTAAAACGCAATATTCGTTCTCTGCCGATCCTAAACTTCTCGGCGCCCCCGAAGGTTTTGAACTGAGTGTCCGTGAGCTTCGTTGGAGCGCGGGCGCCGGCTTTGTTGTCGTAATGACAGGAGAAATTATTGCCGCGCCTGGTCTGCCCAAAGTCCCCGTTGCAGAATCGATAGATATCAACGAAAACGGCGATACCGTTGGTCTCTTCTGATATCTCAAGTCATTAACTGCTCTTTTCGAATAAACGGCGCGTGTGGACCTGTCAACACGCGTTGTTTTCTTGTAGGAACAAAAATTTCAAAATGCTTCAGTTAGTTGCAACGTCGACGACTGGTCTCGAATCAGTCGTTTCCAGCGAACTCAAAAAACTTGGCTACGCCCCCCGTAACTCAGACGTTGGCGTAGGTCGAACTTATTTTGAAGGTAACTTTTCCGACCTAATTAAGGCAAATATATGGCTAAGGACTGCTGGTAAGATACTTATCGTACTTGCGGAATTCGACGTTTACAATGACTTCGACGTCATCTTTGACGCTGTACGCGCCGTCGAATGGGAAAATTTCGCGCCAAGAGACGCTCGATTTCTCGTCGAAGGCAGATCTGTGCGCTCGACGATTACGAGCGTTCCAGCTCTTCAACGCACTGTTAAAAAGGCAATTGTTGATCGATTGTCTCGCATTTGGCACACGTCAACCTTGCCTGAAACTGGCCCATTATATACAGTAGAAATCTCGCTTCTAAAAGACAAGGCGTCTATTACCCTTGATACTACGGGCAGAGGACTTCATCGACGCGGCTATCGTACGATGAACGTTGCGGCGCCTTTGCGTGAGACCCTTGCAAGCGCGCTCGTCCAACTTTCCGTATGGAATCCCAATCGTCCTCTAATCGATCCGTTTTGCGCTTCTGGAACAATCCCTATTGAAGCGGCAATGATTGGTCGCAATATTGCTCCGGGGCTGAAGCGAACCTTTGTTTCCCAGGGTTGGCCCACTATTTCGGAGACCCTTTGGCATGATGCGCGCGAAGAAGCTAGGGCGTCAATCCTTCCTCCGTTGAAAGAAAAAATTCATGGCTCAGACATTGACGCGGAAGCCTTAAAATTTGCGCGTCAACACGCTGTAGCCGCCGGGGTCGACGAAGACGTTGCCTTCTTCCAACGCGATTTCTATGACCTTGAAGACAATCGGGAGTACGGATGCGTTATCTGCAATCCACCTTATGGGGATCGTATTGGCGAACTTGGTTCCTTACAGTCGTTGTATGAATCTATTCCAGCCGTTCTTTCGCGGTTGCCGACTTGGAGTCACTATATTATCACGAACTGGCTTGATCTTGAAAATACGATTGGTCAAGAAGCAACGCGGCGTCGAAAACTCTATAATAGTCGAACCGAGTGTGTTTACTTCCAGTTCTTGGGACCTAAACCACCAAAAAAGAGCATAACACAACCAGAATATTTCGTTATTCTGGAACGCGAAGGCTCCAGTCCGCAGGAATTGAGCCACTCCCCAAAACAAACTTTAAACGAATTGCCGCCCGCCAAAGCGTCGAACAAATCGTCCCTAGAAACGCCTGCTTTTGCTGGCTTGGACGATTATGCAGAACATCAAGCAACTGAATTTGGTCGTTGTCTTGCTAATTGCGTAAGGCGCCTACGACGTTATCCAGCGCGTGGAATTACCTGCTATCGTTTGTATGATAAAGATTTTCCCGAAGTTCCTCTTGCCATCGACGTCTTCGAAGGCAAATGGTTACACATTGCCGAATATGAACGTCCAGACGGTAGAAGCGCCGGACAACATAGGCTCTGGCTCGACAAAATGATTGCAAAAGCGGCCGAGATCGTTGATATTCCCATCGAAAATGTCTTTGTAAAAAGGCGAACGCGTCAACGGGGAAAATCTCAATACGAAAAATTGACAGAATCAGGTCGCGTCGTTCGTGTTCATGAGGGTGGCTTAACGTTTCTTTGCAACATGACGGACTACTTAGACGTGGGACTTTTCCTAGACCATCGCCAAACAAGAGCATTGGTCCGTCGGGAGGCATTAGGAAAAAGATTTCTTAATCTCTTTTGTTATTCTGGTTCATTTACTTGCTACGCGGCAGACGGAGGAGCCTCTTCTACCGTCTCAGTTGATTTATCTCCAACATATTTAGATTGGGCGACAGCTAATCTCGAAGAGAATCAACTCACGACCCGCGACTGGCAAAATGTCGCCAAACGCCGTATGAACGAGAACAAACCAGTTCTTCCTACAGAAAACTTGTTTATCAAATCGGACGTAATTCGTTTTCTTAAAGCAATTCCACCAGCATCTGATAGAAATCGGGACGTCGTGCGGTTAATAGAAGAAACAGCCTCAGAGGTAGGGACAATCAAGCGAAGGGCTCATTATGAACGGAATAAGGAGAACAGAGCCCGTAAAAAATATTACAAAAAAAGAGATGGAGATCGGCTTGAGCGAGGCGCGCTGCCAGAATATGCTTTTGGGATATCGCGATCAGATTTTGAATTGTGTATCTGCGACCCACCAACATTCTCAAACAGCAAATCAACCGATTCTGACTGGGATGTTCAACACAGGCACGTCGAATTGCTTCGCCTCCTAGCTACACGTATGAAACCGGGTGGCGTCGTCTATTTTTCGAATAACTTTCGTAAGTTCAAACTCGACGAAGAAAGCCTTGTCGATTTATACGACTTTCGAGAAATTTCTAATAGAACTATCCCGGAGGACTTTAGAAATAAGAAAACACATCGCTGTTGGCGCATGATTGCAAAATGAAATACCTGTCCACCCTAGCAACTAAATCGATTAGTTCGTTTATTCAGAACAATAGGTTGTTGAAACTGAAAAAGAGCAGCTCGTACGATTGACGAAAGAGCCGTGATATTCTATAATTGGGGAGGACAAACGCTCGGGAAATTGTTGTGTTTTTCCCAATGGATTGCGGTTTTTGTCGCTAACAGGATGCAATGAGATGGCTATCACACAAGAAGATATCGCACGTGCCGGAGTCGTTGGCGCTGGCGGAGCTGGTTTTCCTACACATATTAAACTTTCTGGAAAAGCTGACACAGTCGTGCTGAACGCGGCTGAGTGCGAGCCGTTGCTGCATAAAGATAAAGAACTGATTTTGCACAACGCCTCCTTGATTGTTGAGGGTTTGTCCCGTGCAACGTCTTTGGTGGGAGCAAAAGAAGCCGTCATCGGTATTAAGGCCAAATACACTAAGGTAATTGCAGCGATGAATAAAGCGCTTCGTCCTAACATGAGGGTATTTCCCCCTCCCTGACGTCTATCCCTCGGGGGACGAGTTTATCCTTGTCTATCTAACTCTTGGACGAGTCATTGCTCCCGGCGCTATTCCTCTTTCCGTAAACGCGGTTGTCATAAACGTTGAAACGGCGCTCAATGTGGCGAACGTAGGCGAAACTCCAGTTGTGGATAAATACGTGTCTGTGGCTGGCGCTGTTAAAAATCCGTCGACGGTCTGCGTTCCTCTTGGGACAAGTTTGGCAGAATGCCTCGAACTTGCTGGCGGAGCGACAATTTCCAACCCAGCATACGTTGTAGGCGGCGCTATGATGGGATACTTAGTTCCAGGTTTAGATGTTCCTGTGACCAAGACGACAGGAGGTTTGATTGTCCTTCCGGAAGATCATTTTATCGTTCGGCGTAAAAGTTGGGACTGGAACAAAACTTTGCGTGTCGGTCATTCGGCTTGCGATCAATGTTCACGCTGCACTGAACTCTGCCCGCGATATATGTTAGGACACCCGATCGAACCCCATCGTGCAATGCGCAGTCTTGGATTCAACACAAACCGTGAAGCGGACGTTGCAGGAACCCAATTCTGTTCCGAATGCAATTTGTGCAGTTATTATTCCTGCCCAGAAGATCTTGATCCTTGTGGTGTAACCCATCAGAACAAAATGCGTCTTATGGCAGAGAAAAAGCGCTGGTCTGACCCTCTGTTTGCTCCCTCACGCGCTGATATATTGACGACCTATCGGAAGACGCCCACACAACGACTGATGCAACGAACTGGGCTAGACGGCTTCGTTAATCATGGACCTCTCTTGAAAAAGCAATATCAACCTAATGAAGTTAAGATTCCTCTCCGGCAACATATCGGCGCGCCTTGCGTGCCAGTTGTTAATCTTGGCGACTCTGTTGTAAGAGGGCAAGCGATCGCAACTCGTCCCGTTACTGACGGCAAGGCGGCTCTTGGCGCTGACGTCCATGCCTCCATCAACGGGACTGTAACAGAGGTAGCTGCTGAATATATTAAAATTGCAGCTACAAAAAATTAATTCCTTTCTGTTACCACAAATTTTAAAATCGCTTCTAATCCGAGCTCAATTAAGTGCGTCTGACGTAGTTATCAGGCAAAAGTGTTTTCCTTAAATCACAAAGAATATCTTTTAAGGAAAATACTTTTGTTTCCCGTGCTCTATATCAACCTAATTTCTAAGTAGAAGCGCTTGCTAATTTTTTAGCGCTATAAAAATCTGACGTTAATTCGGGACGTGGACTACAAGCGCAAATACGTCCCGCCAAATATGCTTAGAAACCTGCAATAATTCTTTGCAATTATCTTTTCAAAACAGCCTTTATTTAGCGTCAAGGGGCTTACGGCCCACAAACACAAATCGCGGCATTTTTTTCCAAAAAACGGGACAATACGGCAGACGATCAGCACGCTCGATTAAGGACACTTCTTCAAATTTGTAAGAAAGATAAGGCAGAATGTCGTTTGATAAAAATAAATTATCAAGTGAAAACCAAATCGGCCAGAACCATCTCGTCGAAAAACTCTGACGCATTCTTTTTTTGCCCGGGTATTTTCGAGCTATATAAAAATCAACAACTCCAATTGTTCCCCCTGGTTTCAACGCTTCATAGGCGCGGTCGACAGCAGCAAACCAATCAGGAATCATCGTCAAGGAATAGGAGTACAGAATTGCGTCGACCGGCCCGTCTTCTGGCTTCCATACAGTGGCGTCGTCTCGTCTTGTAACAACGTTAGTCCAGCCATTGTCTTCAATCCTTTTCCTGGCAATTCTCAACATTGATTCCGTTAAATCAACGAGATAAACTTTCTGTAATTTTTCAAGATCTTCCCCTAAAAATTCGACGTTCGCGCCCGTTCCACATCCCATGTCTACCCACACCTCTCCTCGCCGTGGTTTCATGGCGCTCATCAATTCGTCGCGTCCCGTTAGTAATCGCTTACGAAAACGGTCATATGCGTCAACTTGTTTTGCATAAAATGATTCTAATCGCTCTGCGTCGGTCTCGCCGCGAACTGGACGCAGTGCCATGCAATACAAAACTTTTAAATCGGCGACAAAATTTGCCAAGCGCGAAGAGCTCATTATTATAAGGGAGGTTCTAAAAACCCCATTCTGCTCCCCCTTCGATTTTCGGGAGGAATTTTTTGAAGAAAAAACGTAAACATTAACGAATCAGTGAGATTTTTGCTGAACAAGCCCCCAGTACAACCGGT
>JAQVHZ010000071.1 GCA_028695965.1 Thermoguttaceae bacterium
CATTCGGTTGGGCGAATCATTCGCGTAGACTATCCAAAGATTTTGAAATCAAGATAGCATATGCGGAAAATATGTTCATCATCTCTCACTTACATACATTACTAAAACGTTACTGAATACAGGCTCTTAGAAGTTTTACTCGCTTCACACGATATTTCTACTTCATTAGATTGATGAACGAATCGTTACAGGTTGGTAACTTTTGTTACGATTACGTTCCATATTTCTTGCTGAGTTCATTGCTTGCATCATCTTATTAAAATCATAGCCTGCAGAATTAAACCTTTCCTTCTTCTACAAACTAAGTTGTTTGGCTGTATTGTTGTTGGGCTGTATTCAGGTAAAAAGGTTTAAAAACAAATTCTTAAGTTGTTGACGGGACGGGCGACCGTTATATAATAGGACGCGTTTAAGGTGGTTCGGTTTCGAGTCAAGCGCGCTGTTTGGCTTCGACGTTATCAATGCGTTGAAATCATGAGAAAGCGCCTTTGAAACGCCATAAGTACGACGTTCTGTTTTGGCTTAGGATTGCGTCGAGACGAAAGTCAGTGGGACGCCCAGCAAGCGCAGACTTTGCTCAACATAGAGGTTGCGTCGGTTGGGTGTTTTTTTATGCGTTTTTCGAAAGTCTTATTAGAGGTTTTGGCAATATCTGAATCCTGTTAGACTTAGAAAAACTTGGCTTTTTCTCCATACCGTTGTCGACGTCCGAAACTTCCCCAAAAGCATCATTTTTTCTTTAGGAGATGCAAGATGCCTCGTCGCGACGACATTAAGAAAATTCTTATTATTGGTTCCGGACCTATTGTTATTGGTCAAGCTTGCGAGTTTGATTATTCTGGAACGCAAGCGTGCAAGGCCTTGCGTGCGCTCGGTTACCAAATTGTTTTGGTGAATTCAAATCCCGCGACCATCATGACAGATACGGTCATGGCGGATGTAACCTATATTGAGCCGTTGACGGTTCCGTCTCTCGAACGAATTATTGCTAAGGAACGCCCAGAAGCGCTTTTGCCGAATCTTGGCGGACAGTCTGCGCTTAACCTTGCCACAGGGCTCCATAAAGCCGGCGTCTTGGAAAAATATGACGTGAAAGTAATTGGCGTTCAACTTGACGCCATAGAACGCGGGGAAGATCGTCAACAATTCAAAAATACGATGAAAGAACTCGGAATTGAAACCGCAAGAAGCGAGATAGCTCGCACGATGGAAGAAGCGGAACCGATCGCCGAGAAATTGGGGTTCCCCGTAGTAGTTCGCCCTGCTTATACCATAGGCGGAACAGGGGGCGGTATCTGCTACAATCTTGAAGAGTTTCGTACGGTTGTTGCACGCGGGCTTGCTGCAAGCATTGTTTCCGAAGTTTTGATTGAAGAATCTGTCATAGGGTGGGAAGAGCTTGAGCTTGAAGTAGTTCGCGACGCCAATAACAAACTCATCGTCGTTTGCTTCATTGAAAATGTTGATCCAATGGGCGTTCATACTGGCGACTCTTTCTGCACGGCGCCTATGCTGACGATTAGTAAAGAACTTCAAGAACGTCTTCAAGAATACGCGTTTAGAATTGTAGAAAAAATTGGCGTTATTGGCGGTACGAACGTTCAATTTGCGCATGATCCTGTTTCTGATCGTGTTATTGTGATTGAAATCAATCCTCGTACGAGCCGCTCTTCTGCGCTGGCGTCGAAGGCAACTGGTTTTCCAATTGCTCTTGTTTCCGCGAAATTGGCTGTCGGTATGACTCTTGACGAAATGCCTTATTGGCGCGGCGGCTCCCTTGACCAATATGAACCTTATGGCGATTATGTGGTCGTGAAGTTTGCACGATGGGCCTTTGAAAAATTCCGAGGCGTAGAAGACAAGTTAGGAACACAGATGCGCGCCGTCGGCGAAGTTATGAGCATCGGAAAGAATTTTAAGGAGGCGTTCCAAAAGGCGATTCGTTCTCTTGAAATTGGATGTTATGGACTTGGCTTTGCAAAAAATTTCAACAAGCTTTCCGTTGAAGAGTTAATGCAAAAAATCAGCGTTCCGAGCAGCTGGCGCTATTTCCAAATTTACGAGGCGTTGCGCAAGGGAGCGTCAGTCGACGACGTCTTCAAAAGAACGAAGATCAAGAGCTTCTTTCTGGAACAAATGTTGGAGCTCGTCCAATTAGAAGAAAAGATACTCAAGTATAAGGGGACGTCTCTTCCTGACGAATTATTGAAGCAAGCAAAACTTGACGGTTTTTCTGATAAATATCTTTCTGAGATCTTAGACGTTTCAGAAAAATCAATTCGTGATCAACGTTATGAAATGGGGGTCAAGCAAGTTTGGAATAAGGTTCAAGTTAGCGGTGTTGACGATGCTTGCTACTGGTATTCGACCTATAACGGCGTTGACGAAAACGTTATCAGCACGAAAAAGAAGATAATGGTCTTGGGCGGCGGACCTAACCGCATTGGGCAGGGAATTGAATTTGACTACTGTTGTGTTCATTGTGCGATGGCCCTGCGTAAGAGCGGTTACGAAACGATTATGGTTAATTGTAACCCAGAAACCGTTTCGACCGACTACGATACCTCGAACAAACTCTATTTTGAACCTCTTACTCTCGAAGATGTTTTAAGTATCTACGAAGCGGAACAACCAGAGGGCGTTGTCATTCAGTTTGGCGGTCAGACGCCTTTGAATCTCTCAGCTGACCTTGCTGAAAACGGCGTTAAGATAATAGGGACTTCGCCAGAAACGATCGACCTTGCCGAAGACCGTGACTTATTCCGCCAAATGATGCAAAAATTGAACATCCCTCAACCTGAATCTGGTATGGCGACGAATATTGAAGAGGCTCTTGAAATAGCAAGCCGCGTTGGTTATCCGCTGATGGTTAGACCTTCGTTTGTTCTTGGCGGTCGCGCGATGGAAGTTGTTCATGATGATCAGCAACTGGTTGAATATCTTGAAGCTGCGGTTGATGTTTCACCCCAACGTCCGATATTAGTTGATCGATTCCTCATAAACGCGATCGAGACGGAAGCAGACGCTATTTCTGACGGTGATTCGGCTTTTGTTCCTTCCGTTATGGAACACGTAGAACTTGCTGGAATTCATTCTGGCGACTCAGCGTGCGTTATCCCCCCGATTAGCATTGCGCCAAAACATATTGAGACGATACGCGAATATACCACGCGTATTGCTGTCGAAATGGGCGTCGTTGGACTGATGAACGTCCAATATGCTATTGAAGACGATATTGTTTATGTCCTTGAAGCCAATCCCCGCGCTAGTCGTACAGTACCGCTTGTTTCCAAAGTATGCAACATTCAAATGGCGGCGTTTGCCACACGCGTTATGCTTGGTGAAAAGATTGCCCAGACCTATCTCTTACCGAGGTTTATCGGACACTATGGAGTCAAAGAGTCGGTCTTCCCCTTTAATATGTTTCCAGAAGTCGACCCTGTCTTGGGACCGGAAATGCGTTCGACCGGTGAGGTTCTTGGTTTATCTCATTCTTTTGGTTTGGCGTTCTATAAGGCGGAAGAGGCTGCCGGCTTTGCTTTACCGATGAACGGAAACGTCTTGATGACCATTTCTGAAACTGATCGTAAGGGCAGTATGTTTGAGATGGTTGCACAGGGGTTTGCTCGTCTTGGATTTAAAATTCTAGCGACAGAAGGAACTCATAAGGCGCTGGCTGATGTTGGCGTTGAAGCTCAATTGGTTTATAAGATTAATGAGGGACGTCCGAATTTGGTTGACACGATGAAGAATGGTCAAGTTCAACTTGTTGTCAACACTCCCCTTGGAAGGCGTGGACAAACGGACGATTCTTATATTCGAAAGAACGCCATTCGTCTCGGAATACCCTACATGACAACTTTAGCGTCTGCTTTTGCGGCATTGGAAGGCGTTGAAGCGATTCGGGACGGTCTTGACGACGTCTGTTCGTTACAAGAATATCATCGCTAGCGTATAATCACGCGCTTAAAATAAGTGTAGCGATTTGTTCTATTCTCATTCCCCTTCGTACGTCAAATGCGGATGTGCGAAGGTTTTTTATTCTCGATAGAATACGCGACTTATTGCGACCAGAGAAGGAATTTGAACTATTACGCTCTCTGGCAATCGTTCCAAGCAAGAGAGTATGATAGAAGAGTCAGACGCCTTAAAGAATTAATAGGCAACGCAGTAAAATTACAAGAGGACATATAAAAGAGAGCCGTCGGAAAACGGCTCTCCTAAATAATCGCGTATCAATCCCAGAAAAAGATCAGCACATGAGGAGCGCTGGCAGAATGGGTTTAGTTGGTTGTGGTTTCGCCGCCCTGGCGAGAACCAAGGGCTCCCCAGACGCCAAACGGGCTTGTGCCAGTAGGATCAGCTCCCGTCCAGTTCGTGCTATTAAGGTTGGCGCCGCAGTCGATGGTCTCAGAGTAAAAGGCAACAGAACCATCGGCGCGAAGTCCATTGACGCCGCCAGCGTGTTGACTGGAAGCGCTCATGTAGCACCAGCCCCAGCCGTTGTGCGCGTCGGTCGTGCACGAAGCGGAGTTAGGAGGAAGAATCGTTTGAACGCCCAGAGTACAGACGCGCCCATCGGTATGGATATGACCGCGTGAATCGCCTTGGATACTCCCTGTATTATAGACGTTGGGATTAGTGGTCTCTACATAGTCCATACAAGCGTTCGGCGAACCGCCGCCCCAAACAACCGTGCCGCCTTTCACCTTGTTGCATGAAGCCACATCACCAGTAACAGCTTCAATAATAGCCAGCGTATTGGAGGTGCCGTCAGTGATTGAAGCCATGGAGTTACAACGGATTCCTGTCGTTCCCGTAAATCCCAGACCTCCCGGGAAGAAACCGCGGGTATTCACGCCTGACTCAGTCGTAGAAACAGTGGCGTCGCCGTAAGAACCGGGATAACTACCGCGTTGACCGCGGTTGGTGTGGGAAGGAGAAGTGGCGCTAGAATCGGAAGGACAAGCCAACATGGGAATCGGAGCTTGGAATTCCGCTCTTGAACACATCCAAACCTGCCCCCACGTATTGAAACTGTGAGCTTCGTCCCCTTCGGACATAACAAGCTACCATCTTGCGTTTTGTTCCATAAACGGATACAACGCAACATAGAAGCTAACGCACCCCCACGCCGCAGTCGCGTTACCGTGACCAGGAGAAGTGCGAACAGGCGGGAAGTAGCCGTTAGTGTCGTGGTAGTTATGCAAGGCGAGACCAACTTGCTTCAAGTTGTTGGTGCATTGCATGCGACGCGCTGCTTCACGCGCTGCTTGAACAGCGGGAAGCAACAGACCAATTAAGATACCGATAATCGCGATAACAACCAGGAGTTCCACCAAAGTGAAACCCTTGCGGTTGCGACGATTACAAACACAAGCTTTCATAAAAGCCTCCTTGGAAAAGTAATAAGTAACAACGTCGTCGCATAAAAATTAGCTAGTACGCTAAGACGTAGAATTATAACAGAAAAGTAAAGTCAAATTAATCGTTGGCTTTACCTTCAACGTCAAAAGTAACTTGACCGCCGCCGACCGCAACGGAAGCAGTCAACGGGGTTTTATCGTAGTCGTTCCAGATTTTTGGGACCTCGCGTGGCAACTCCGCGCACTTCGCAAGCCATTCGTCAAGGTAGGCGTCTTTCTCGGGTTTGGACATTTGGGATTGTTCTTCAGGCGTTTTCCAATGTTCGGCCAAAGGTTCTTTTTCACATTGAACCTTATATTCGCCAACCGGAACCCCGGGTTTTGAATAGGTTTTCAGCCCGGTTGAAAGGACGGCGACTCCACTCGAGTCAGTCTTACCTGAAATCCTTATGCTTCCTTGGGAACTTCCTTGGGCGACGTTGAAACGAACAATGACGCCCTCGATTGGTTTGGAACCGTCCACGACCTTGACGGTGAATGGATGGACTTCTGGGAAACCCTCAGGAGCTTTGGAGCCACAACCCACAAAAGCGGCGCCACAAAGGACCATAAGTAACGTAATCCCGAAAAGTTGAATTTTTTTCATAGAATAACCCTCTCTTATTATAATCGCAAACCAAAGACTTGAACAATTCAAATGGTTTTTGGCTATTGTACTAAATACTTTCAGTTGTTGCAAAAAGTGAAAAGGTCGCGTTTGGTCTTGCTTAAATTTTATACCCCGACGCAATCAGCAATGGCTCGTACGGCAATACGTTGTCAATGATAACTGATTTTTAGACGTTTGGAAGAAGAAAAGGTTCATTTTTTCAAGAAAAAGGCGCTGGTTCAGGAGAAATAGCAACGTTATAACGTCTGCTCATATCTTAAACTACTTTTTCTCTGCTAATGATTCAAGTTTTGAGGATAAATCGAAAAAAACAAACAATGTTCATTGACAGAAAATATATAGGCTACAATGAGCAACCATTTTGAACAAATTACTTCATGGCCTTCGTGGGAAATTCGGCTCTGCTGGGAGGATGCATCACTTGCAGTCTCTAGACCAAGCCAAGAGCTTGACTTCCTTGTTTTCCATTCTAATGTAGTCTGTCGACTTTTTTCTGGTTCCTGTCTCCTCTTTAAACGCCAAAAACCTCCCGTTTGGTTGTTAAACTCAACAGGAGGTTTAATCACCGACCGAATCTACGCTCATAAAGCGTTAGACAGGTCCAGTCATTCTGCTTCCGAAACAGCTCCAACAAATTCCAGATAGTTGTCTAGAACGTGGGTGGAGCCGTTCTGAATGAGCGCAAACAAACCGGCGATT
The DNA here is from genome assembly GCA_028695965.1 of Thermoguttaceae bacterium. Lineage (GTDB taxonomy): Bacteria > Planctomycetota > Planctomycetia > Pirellulales > Thermoguttaceae > RUG369. Next base: position 6,736 of record JAQVHZ010000071.1, read on the forward strand.
TCAGCGAGCGATTTCGTGATGAAATAGTCGGCAACCTTCTTTTTTCGATCATCCTTGGCAGCTTGTCCGAGGAGATAATGACCAACCAAAATCGCAATACCTACGTCGACAATTTTACGAGCGCGCAGTTCAACGTATGCCGAGCCTTTTGCTCGGGCCACGTCAATAGCGTCAATTAATTTGGCGTGAACCGTGATAAGTTTTGCCTTTAATGCGTCGAGGGCTTCGTCTCCGTATTCTTTCGTTTGGAATTCTTCCACATAGCTCTTGTAGACGCCAGAAGTAAGTCCGCGGACAGCGGCAACGACCTGAAGTTGCGAAGTACCTTCATAAATCGTCGTGATACGGGCGTCTCGGTAATAACGTTCGGACGCATAATCTTTCATGTACCCGCTGCCGCCTAAGACTTGAATTGCGTCAGTAGCAACACTGATGCTCATTTCGCTACAATAATATTTGCTCATTGGCGTCAACATCGCGTTAAGTTTCTTAAGCGAACGAGACTTTTGTTTATACGACTTCTTTTCATCTTCGGAGAGGGCGTCTGCATTGCGTTCTAGCAAACGGTTGATATTATTTTCATAGTCGCATACGCGCGCCGTTTCATAGCAAAGAGCGCGAGCTGCCTCAATGCGAACTCGCATATCGAGAACCATTTCTGCAACTGCTGGAAGATGTTCAATTGGCGCCCCAAACTGTTCGCGAGAATTGGCATAGTCGCGCGCGAGACGTTGAGCGGCTTCGGCAACTCCAAGAGATTGAGCGGCGATACCAAGACGCGCGCCATTCATCAATGCCATAACATAAGTGATTAGCCCACGTTGACGTTCGCCAATCAAGCGGCATGGCGTGTTGGTAAAAACGAGCTCGCACGTTGGCGAACCGTGAATGCCGAGCTTGTTTTCCAAGTGGCGAACCTTAACAGTCGGTCCGCGATCACAAATGAATAAGCTCAGTCCGCGTCCATCCGAAATCTGAGCTTCACTACGAGCAAGAACGAGCAGAACCTCGCCGCAGCCGTTGGTGATAAATCGTTTGACGCCATTGAGAACCCAGTTGCCGTTCTCATCTTGATCGGCGCGGAGCCTGACCGCCTGTAAATCAGAACCGGCGTCAGGTTCAGTAAGAACCATCGCCCCCGTAACTTCGCCGCGGGCAAATTGTGGAAGATATTCGTCTTTGATCTCGTCGGACGCAAAAGCGTAAATGGTTTCAGCAATGCCTTGGAGACCAAACATATTCATGAAGGAACAGTCGCCGCGTGAGACAATTTCCGTAGCCATCGTGTAAATAAGGGTCGGACAGTTGATACCGCCATATTTGCGCGGGAGTGTAAAACCTTGCAAATCGGCCTGTCTCATTTTATCGAGATTCTTTTGAACAAGTGGATGCAGGGTAACTGTCTGGTCGGCATTAAGCGTGTTTCCCTCGGCGTCTACTGTTTCTGCATTCTTTGCTAGAATGTTTCCAGAAATGTCTCCAACGATCATAAGAACGTTATGATAGTTGTCAATTACGTCGTCAATACTACGAGGCAAATAATCGGCGTCGCCATTGGGCGTTTCACGTTCTTGTAGCGCTGCAATATCTTTTAAGTCGAAATAATCGAACAGGAATTGAATGTCTTGGTTATCGGTAAAAAAGTTGACCATAAAATCCTCTACGTTTTCAGTGAACTATGCAAATGCACATAGAATAGGGAACTGGGCTATTATACAACAACCGCTCAAAATGAAACAGCCCAATTCTGTAAAAGGAACGTTTTTTAATTTGATGTTCCAGAAATAAGTCGAACACAAAAAGAGTCCGGATTTGACGAACAAAACCGAACTCTTTACTAGACATAACATCGGACTAATTCTAACCAGAAGAGCAAAACTACTCCTCAGATTCGTCGTCGCTTTCTGTTTTCTTTTCAGCTGATTTGACGGCGGCGTCAACTTCGTCTTCAATGCCGGCAACTCCTTTCTTAAATTCGGTAACGCTGCGACCAACGGAACGCATAACGGAAGGAAGACGATTACCGAACAAAAGGAAAGCGATGACGGCGAGGATAATAAGCTGGGGAGTAGAACCAGCAAAGCCAAAGAAGGTGAACATCATACAGACCTTTCACGTAGTATAAACGAAGTCTCCCAAAACCTATCAACCAAACAAGGTCAGGCTCGTGTCGAGACGTCGTGATTTTTCAAACTAATTGCTCCAACTCATGTTGAAGAACCAACTTGAAAGGGAGCATCAACTACAAACTGGCCATACTTGAAGCAACTTCAGAGAAAGGCAAGGTTGTAAAAGCGGCAGTGAACCCATTGTAACGAAAACGTTTGAACCGTCAACACGACAGAAACGAACATTTCCCAACAATTCTAACATCAGTTTAGAGAGATTTAAACATATTGCTAAGCGAGTTTATTCTAAAATAACAAAGAAAGTAGGTTCAAAACCGTAATATTGCACAAAGTTACAATAATTGTAGTAAGCGATATAATCCCTACAAACCAACGCCGTTGAATTTCGTGCCGTTGTTGTGTAACTTTACGTTAGTAGGAAAGTTTTCTTCCAGGCTCTGCATCGACATTTTGGATGATATTTCTGTGCATTGCCAGAAAATATTTTCGGCTTCGAAATAAGCAGACTCCTGCAAAATTGCGAAACGACTAACTTAAGACGGTCTGTTTTTCAGGGGGAAAGAGCGCTCTAAATTTTTCCGATAAGGCAAGAATCTGTTTAACAGAAAGCGTTTCAGCGCGAATTTCACCCTTTAAATCCATTTCGTCAAGGATACGATCAACCACTTCTTTCTCTACACGGTTTTTAAACGCACTGCAAAGAACGGAACGGATAAATTTTCTTCGATGAAAAAAGAGGGCGCGAACAAACTCATGGAAGAACCGAAGGTTGGGAATCCTCGAACGTTTCTTCTCGTTATAAATGACTTGAACAATTGCAGAATCGACTTTTGGATGAGGCCAAAAGACGCTGGGCGGCATAGTACGAATAATGTGGCAATCGCATTGTGCTTGCATCCAGACAGCCAACGCGCCATAGTCTTTTGTGTTTGGCTTGGCACAAATTCGATCCCCAACTTCTTTTTGAATGGTAACTGTCATGGAGACGGGAGGAATGTCCGTTAGGAGCAGGTTAGACGTCAAAGGCGTAGCAATTTGATAGGGAAGGTTAGCGCATAATTTGAATTTTCTGTCGGGCGACTTAGCCAGTTCTTCGCGGAGAACGTCTAGGACGTCCCGATTTAGCCTATTCTTATTCTCGAGAATATCGGCAAGTAGGAAACGAATATTATTCTTATCCCAATGTTCTTGCTTCGCCATCTCATGCATGACAGAGTCGATTTCAACGGTTACAACGACGCCCGCTTTCATCGCCATAGCGCCAGTCAAAGAACCTGTTCCTGTTCCAACCTCTAGAACAACGTCGTGTTCGTTGAGATTAGCTGATTCGTGCAGCAAGTGCAAAAGATTAAGATCAATCAAAAAATTTTGCCCAAGCTTACCGCGAGGATGGACGCCAAGCGCTTCGAAGCGTTCCATTAGGTAAGAACGAGTTTGGTTATTGGAAGAGCCGCCGCTCATTGAATGGTTCCTTAGTATCTATATACGACGTGGAAATACGATAAATAACAATGTCAACACACGAGAGTATAGCACGTTTAAAGGCGTTTTAAACTTTCAAAACGTGGATTTGTCAAAATTCTTTCTGACGTGAAACGATTTCGTTGAAAGTATGTTCAGCGGCAGACTCATCTCGATTCAAATTTTTCAAGCGCGCGTTCTAGAGCCAAATTGACCTTTTTAGTTTCCCGAAATTGCTGAACGACTTCCGGCGCGGCAAAAATTCTTACACGTTTGACATAATCATCGAATTGTTCCTTAGCCAGCGCTCGGACAACGGGGGAAACTTCTGACAATGGTCGGTATGTGTTTTCGTCAGGGTAAAAAACGTCGATCTTGAATTCTACTTCTTTGTCGACTGGCGGCGCGTCAATAAGAATGTTAGTAAGTGGAATCGATAGTTGGGAGGCCAAGTTGTTAGATAGAGCTCGGAGCTCCGCGTAGGGCCGTCCAGCAATTCGACGATAGAGTCCGGGCTCTTCCATGGCGCTAAATTGCTGAATTCGCTTAAAAAGGACACGTTGTTCGCCAAAAAGACCTTGGTAAAGCCGTAACGCCTCTTGGCGGTATGACTCGTCAGAGTCCGGAATGTTATAACAACATTCCAAAAGATAACTACGGATATTAGCGTCAGATTTAGAGCGGAAATCGTTAAATAGTTTGGAAGCGCCAATTTGGCGTGCAATGCAGTCGACGAGGCGTTGAAACATTGCCGTTGCAGATCTTGCTGCGTGATGCCAATAAACCTCGCTAAACATTACATATCGTGCAAAGACCATTAACTCGGCGGCAGTTTTCCCTTTGCTGGTGATGGCAATTCCATCTCCAAATTCGTTGAGGCAAATACTGCCAACAAGACGATCAAGATCGTAATTTTTTCCGTAGGGAACACCCGCTGCGTGGCTATCGCGCATAAGATAATCCATTTTGTCTACGTCAATGGGACCAGAAAGAATGCTGGAAAGGAGATGAAAAGCCGTTTTGCGACGTTCGTATTCAGTTTCCGACTCAGCCTTTTGGCGTTTAGGCGTACGTTTTAGGAGAACGTCGCTTACGTTTTCAGGCTCGACGTCCCAGTCTTCACGAATAATAGGCGCTAACTCGCCAGAAAGATATTCATTTGCTATTTCTTCGTGTGTGCTTGAGCCAGGCGCTTTTAGGTCTTCAAGAAGATGACAATATGGAAAATGTCCAATATCGTGGAGCAAACTTGCTAGAATAAGAGTATGTGCCTCTTTAACGCTAACGAATGCAGCGAAACGTTCGTCATAAGCGAGTCGTTTGAGGAGCAATAGGGTTAACCGATAGACTCCAAGGGAATGTTCAAAACGCGTGTGCGTCGCTCCAGGATAAACTAAGTTGACGAAACCTAGTTGCGAGGTGTTTGCCAAACGTCTAAAAGCGCTCGAGTCGACGAGTCTCCGAACTCGGGACGTAAGGGGAACGTCAAGTTCAGGGGGAATTCTCATGATCGACGAACGAGCGTCCAACCCCACGACTTCCGGAATAAAGAGGAGATCACGACTATTGGTTTTAATCATAGGTAGGGAAAGCCTGTTTTTTGCACTTTTGGCGCGGGCATTTTGATTTCGCCTAATTCCGCTTCGAATAGTTCTTTGATCTCTTGAACGACTTCATTTTGCTCGAATTGTCGCCTTATTTCATTAATGTCGACGCGAGGCGCTTGACCATCGTGCCCGTTTGCTGCGTTTCCGGAAAAGTCTTTCTGGTTATTCGCAACGAAGCTGTTCGGGTTTTGACCACGTGCAGATAGGCCGTTTGAACCGTGAGTTTCCTGAACAGGCTGATACGACTTCCCATTTGCTCTTGAGCGTTCGTAGGGGGAAATAGACGGATCGGTCTGTAAAACCAATGAGACGGCGCTTTGTAGTTTTTTTTCTAGATTTGCGGCAATCTCGAGCTTTGCATTTTCACAGTAATCACGCTGAAGGGTACTGCTAGTAGGGAACAAGACGACGAATTGATCTGGCGATTCCGTTCGAATAGCCCCGAAGGCTGTGGCGCTGCTCGAAACGGTAACGCCTAGTGCATTTGTCGAATCAAGCCATGTGTTTGCCAAAACGTCTTGAGAATAGGAAAGCCATTCTGGCGCCATGCTTGGCGTCCCTTGGCTGGTTTTCTCTGATATAACGATTGTGTCATCTCGTACACTGCTAGACGTTCCAAGTTGTTCATGTGGAATTTGAGAAGAGGCTGCAAAATTCTCTTTCTGCGCTCTTTCATCACTGCTTTTGTTACCATACGCAAGTCTTTCCTGCGATCTAGCAGTCAACTCCACACAGGAATTTTGGTGAAATGACGCGTCGTTATTTTTTTTTTGATTCGACCGAGTTTGAAACATCGGACGAAGATGAAGGCGTTGAAAGTTGAACGTTCGGAAATGTTCCCTGTTTAAGTTGTGTGATGAGCGATTCGATGCTCTGAAAAGAATCAAGTTGGCAGAGACGGGCAAAAGCAAGTTCTGCTATTATTCTAGACTGCGAACTAAAGCGCATACGTTGACTAGACTGGTCCAAAATTTGCAAAGACGCTAGAATTCTGCGCGCTCCAAGTTTTTGAGCTACTTCCTGCAATTCGCTTATTCGGGCTACTGGCGAATACATTAATTCTTTAGCGCTGCAGCCGCACCCCACAACCATCAGATCGCGGTATACGCCAATTATTTGTTCGATTAAAGCTCCAAAATCAACTCCTTGATTAGCCGATTCATTTAGAAGCTCGAACGCACGGGTTGCGTTTCCTTGAACCGTGGCGTCAAGAAGATCAAATATTTTTGTGTCGTCCACGGAGCCGAGCATACTATGGACGTCGCTTTGCGAGATATTTTTTGGCGCAAACGACAAAAGTTGTTCTAACAACGACTGGGCGTCGCGCATTGAACCGTTTGCACGTCGCGCAAGAATTTCGAAAACGCCTTCCTCGACCTGCGCCCCTTCTTGTTGTGCGATTTGTGAGAGACGTTCGGCGATAGATGCGCCGTTGATTCCTCCAAAATCAAAGCGTTGACAGCGAGACACGATCGTAATTGGAATCTTGTTAGGTTCAGTAGTACAGAAGATAAATTTCACGCGCGCTGGCGGTTCCTCCAGCGTTTTTAAAAGCGCATTGAACGCTTCACGCGTCAACATATGGACTTCGTCAATAATGTATATCTTGTAACGTGAGCGAGTTGGAGCAATTGTTGCGTTTTGACGGAGCTGGCGAATTTCATCGACGCCTCGATTGCTGGCGCCGTCGATTTCAATGACGTCTACGTCGTCTCCTGTTGCCACATCCACACAGCTATCGCACTTCAGACATGGGGAAGCCGTAGGTCCCTCGACGCAATTAAGCGCTTTGGCAAAAATGCGCGCGCAGGAAGTTTTACCGACGCCGCGCGCTCCGGTAAAAAGGTAAGCATGTCCAACACGGTCAGTTTCAATTGCGTTAGATAAGGCACGAGCGACGTTCTCTTGACCAATAAGTTCGTTGAAGCTCTGCGGCCGATAACGGCGAGCCACAACTTGATATGTGCTAGGCTTTGTTTCTTCTCGCTTATTCAAAGACGTTGCCGTTTGGACTTTAAAATGGGACTGCAAGTTCGCTTTTGTGGTCGAATCTTGATCTGATGAAGACGAGTCAGAGGATGAAACGCTGGTAGCAGCTGCCTCAGAAGAAAGATTGTCGCTTCCCGAGTCTAACAAAGCGGTGTTGTTTTCTGCGTCTTTTTCATCTTTGACGGTCGGTTCGTTGTGAGAATCAGGAGCCTCTTCTGCAATCTCAGCTATGCCGGAATCACTATTTGGCAACGAAAGAGACTCTTGCTCCGATACGATAGGAGCCGAATCAATAAGATTATTTGCCGTGTCTTGCGATGCTGTTGACGCAACTGCCTCGCTTGGCGGAACGTTATCCAAAGAAGGAGCAGGAGTTTTGCTATCTGTTTTGCGAGATTTTTTAGCTGTTTTTTTGGCGTTGTCTTCCTGATTCTCCAATTCGCCAAATAAATTCTCTTGGACCTCGTCTTCTGGTTCGATTTCGGTTGGATTAGTGGCAAAAAGGAACCCCGACGCTTCGGAACTCGAAGATTCTTGGCGAGAACGTTTCATTTTGCCTCCTTAAAGATTACGCTAAAAAATGAATGCAGTTTGGTGAAAAACTTCGCAGTTTAGAACATTTAGCGCTAGTAAGCGCGCAATGTCTGGCGACTATGACCGACGTTCTAGTTACAAAATGTCAAGAAGTAAAAAACGACTTTCAACGAGAACCCCGGCACATAAGAGTAACCGCTTATGGCTGCTCGATTTCTCGCCTGACCAGGTTCACGACCTCCCATTGCAGGGGGTCTCGTTAAAAGCCGTTCAACATATCGACGAAGGCGTCTCCACCGACTGAACTCATTCTACCCTCTCTAATATTTTCTTCAAGGGGACGCTTGCTATTTTTAGTTTTTATGACGAAAGCGCCCTTTGAAGATTCCCCGTAGGTCTGCCGCAGGCATACTTATGAATGTATTGCTTGGCATACTGGACGGAAGTTTCAGGTGAATACTACGCCGGGCGTCCTTTTTGAAGTTTGTATGTTCTTGTTTTTGACGCTAAAGTCTGTATTCACCCTCAAACTCAAGGAAGGCTAGTTTATTTGCAGACAATCAATACTGGTTCCCATGGCTTGATTTCAGAAATTATGAATCTACGATAACCGTCTTTGTCCGAGTAAGAAGAACTAATTGTTGTCTTTTGGCAGTTATAATCGTAAACGTCGATAAAGTCAGAATCAGTTTTTAACATAATGGCGACTTCTCTGACGGCGTCGTAGTTCGAGTTGATGGCAATTCCCGCAAAGCTTCCGTCTGGACCTGGTTCTCGCAACCAGAAATTGATCTTGGCAAAAGAGTCGACGTAGCCCGGCAAGCGATCTTTTGATAACCAACGTATGATAGCACGAATTTGGGACTGTTTAGAATAACTGTAGAAATTGCTCCATGGATAATAACCATTGATACAAATTCGTCCTCCCAATGAATTTTCATAAATACCAACAATTGTTTCTGCTGTCTGATTGCCGCCGTAGTCTATGCAACTTGATAAAGTTTCAACGTTAGGTCTCGTTTTCCTTAGCGAATATATTGGCTCTCGCCAAAAGGATTGGCGTAAGTCGCGCGTCCTATTGGCAAACGCTCCATTCAGAGGATGCTCTTCAATTTTTTCTATGCCATCCACGCGTATTTCACCGCCATATTCCATTCCCGTTAGATCGTTTAACTTATAAGTTGCAGGATCATTTGCTAGGTTAACAGCGTCGAGGTCTGTGTAAACGCCTCTTTGAAAAATATTCTTTGCTTCTTCTGGGGTTTTATGACTTAAATATGCACGTGATAACAGAACCACATTCGTGTCTTCGTGAAAAGTGTAGGCTATTGGTATGCCGATTTCAGAAAAGCAAGACGTTAAAGCTTGAACAGGAGTCCTATTTGGAAAATTTCCGTCCTCTTTTTCCCAAAGTGGGAATACGCCAATATTAGGTTTGCGTCCTAACTTTTGCACCGCAAGGTCAAAAAAAGGTCTCCTTTCTGCAATTGTCGCAACCATATCTTCGTACTCATCTAATGGTTCATTGTTGCCAGTAAGTACGTTAAACGCCGCGCCAGTACAACCAACTGCGATGTGGGAAACTGCTTCTAATGTTGTTACATTGGCGGATTTCATCAAAAGTTGGTATGGAAAATTTTCAATTTCCGATTGAATGACGGTGATTTCTGGAGGAAGGAGAGAGACTTGACGACCTATTTCGTGAGATTTTCCAAATAGGGCGCTCATCGAGGATTGGTCATAAAAACCGCCGCCCGGGCGCCAGTAAACTTCTCTATCTCCGTTGGGACCGGCTAATGTTTTGGCCCAACGTGCAAAATCATAACCTTCGTCATAGCGTTCGCCAGTCATAAAACCAATCGGCAAGTCTGGATTGACCTGATGCACTGTTTCCTCTATTAGAGAAAACAGTTGATTATAAGAATCAGAGGTAAATTCGCGAATTTTAGCTAATGTTTCTGGGGCGTCAAAGTTCTCTTTCAGATATTCTCGGGTTATTTCTTTATCAAACTTCTGAGCGAGTATTTTCATACAATTGTCGCAATAACAGAGTGAACCGGGGGTTCCGCTGGAATCCAGCATATGGCCGGTTCGAACGTCGTCGTCAATCCAAATATAGTCAGGTCCGGCGTCTGCAATTGCTTTGTAGATTCTTCGAATTCTCTTTCGAAACATATCGTTATTAGGACAGAGCGTCGCTTGTGCAATCGTTCCGTCAATTGTCTGGGCACGAGGAAATTCAGGACCGATAGAGTGTGGAAGGTCTTCTGGATGTTGCCCAATGGTACACAATATATTGATTCCAGCGCGGTAGCCATGAGCGTGGGTTTCAGCGATTCTTTTTTTCAGGTGGAGACAACGGCGCTCCAGCTCTTCATCTGTTATTGGCGCGTGTGTTCCTTGAGTGAAAAAGGTAAATTCATCTGTTACATTTGGGTATTTGTCAAACAGTTCCAAGAGTTGGTTAAAATGGGCGTCGTCCGACCAAATATTATGACCGATTCTGAAAGAAATAGACGCGCTAGCGGGCTCTTTTGCTTCTAAGAATGAGGGACCGAGGAAGGTAGTTGCAAAAAACAGAAGGATAAGCAATTTGTTGGTTTTTATACAGCTTTTCATAGTGGTTGCTTTCTTTTTTGCGGCAAGAAGACGTCAAAACAGAGGAGGTGATTGCATCTCCTGAAGGGGTGGATACAAACTTAGAAGGCGTCCTGAAACGTAAATTCGCCTTTTGAAGATCTCCATTTCGAAGACGAACGTTATTGCGCTTCCCGTTGCTTGTTGTATTGAATTGTAAATTCTTTTACAACGAATTTCAAGTTATAATGCCAAAAACTTTAAAACCACACATTCCCCGGAAACAAGCTTAATTTTCGGAATAATGCCCGAAGATTGGTTGCTCTCGTTCTGTTAGGAGAAAGGCTAGCCGACAACTTTGTCGAAACCTCGTTGCTTTTGCAAATGAGACGTTCCTTTAAAACGATCTCCATAATTGCAGTCAGGATCAATCTAAGGAATTTTATGTGTCGTTAATCTATACGAACATTTCGTTTTGGAAAAGCCACGTTGTTCAAAAAAGCAACTCAATATCGGTATGCTTTTCAATTATTGAAAAACTTGGGGATTATCATATGGGAGGTTCTAAAAACCCCATTCTGCTCCCCCTTCGATTTTCGGGAGGAAATTTTTGAAGAAAAAACGTAAAAATTAACGAATCAGTAAGATTTTTGCTGAACAAGCCCCCAGTACAACCGGTT
>JAQVHZ010000148.1 GCA_028695965.1 Thermoguttaceae bacterium
GGCAAGATAATCGCCAACGCGCGTTCCGTCTGGGCCCGTGATGATAAGCGATTCCGCTATCTTTTGGCCCGGTAGCGAGTAGAAACGACCGCTCCAGTTCAGAAGACCGTCAGAAACGACAAAACCCGCCTTCCGTTCGATCGGAGATTGATAACCCAAATCGCGGCGGATATAGCGGCGTTCAATTCGATGGTCGCCAAAGTCGGAAGTAACCGTCGCGGATCCGCCAATCCAAGCGTTCGAGACGTTTTGCGCGGCGCTCTGCGCAGAGGACGGCGTTTGCTCGGCGACGTCCGATTTCTTGCCGGCGTCTAAGAAGCGGCGGATTTCAGGAGGAACGTTCGAACGATCGTCCAACACGGCGTTCGGGTCGACGCGGCGAGGGTCAGGACGCGACAACGACGGATCGAATTTCGTCGCGCGGCGTCGGCGACCGTCAAGCGCCATCTGGATATAGCGGGCGCGTTCATCATCCCCGCCGCCATAAAGACAGGTCCGAATAAACTGCATCAAGGTCGTCTTACCCGCTTCGTTCGGACCAAAAAACACATTCAGACCGCGGGAGATCTTCGGAAGATTAAGGTCTTCCCAAACGCCAAACCGTTCGATCCTTAGAGACGTGATCTTCACGAGTCAATCTCCTTTCCGTCTAAATTTCGCTGCAAACTGCGCAGCTCCTTCGCGATAGTGCGATTCTTTTTCGGAAGCGTCTTCGTCGTTGTGTTGCCTTTCAGCAGCGCGACGGGAGAATCGGTCTCCGAAAGAAGATCGACGCCCAATACCGCCGCTTCAAGGAGCGCTTCGCGGCGACGCAACTCAAGTTCCGCCGCCCGAGCTTCATCCTCGCCATGTTCTGAACTCATCAGCTTCGGATCGAACGTCGTTATGTCCAATAAACAGGCGAGCTCGCTGCGGAAACCTTTCGCTTCAAGCGCTGCGACACGCGCTGGAAGGTCGCCAAGATCCGCTTTTTCGCCGTCGGCGCGGCGCCGCGCTTCGATCTCGCGTTTTGCGCGAACAAGCGCCGCCCATTCGCGCAGTTCGGCGGGAACTGCGGATTCTATATCAATCTCTTCCGACGGGTTTTCCCAGTAGTATCGGATCATTCGTAAGTAGTCGCCCAAAATCGTCTGGCGTTCGTACATTTCCTCAGGCATACGCTCCGGTAAAATCGGTTCCAAGTCGACCGTGTAGATAATCGGCGCCGCTTTGGCAAAATCGGTGCGGAGATCCCGCAATATCGTCGGAGTCGCAGCTCCGTAGCGCAAGACGGGCAAGACCGCCGTATCAGCTTCCACACGCCATGAGACGAACCAAATATCGTCGTCGAGAGACTGTCCAGAAAAAGCGGCCGCCTCAGCCGCGCGTTCCTGAATGGCCTTGAGACGCGACCGCGCCTCGTTAAGAATCTTCTCTTCAGTTTCGTCTTCGCGGACGACGAGCGTCTCGACCGACCAGCGGAGCGGAGAGGTTCTGACCGTCGTCGTCGTCGTGCGGGCAGATTCGCCAACTTCGACGAGCGTCGCGCCAAAATCGCCTGTTTCCGTAAAGTTGCGCGCAAGGGTCGAGCCCGCGTAGATCGCCATGCAAGGATTGCGCGAAACCGTCTCGCGAACGCGGGAACCGCCAAGAGCCCAGTAACGAACAGCGTCGGTCTTGAGCGTCTCGGAAGGCAGGCGTCCGTTAAAAACGCCGATTGTGTAGAGGTCGTCGGCTCCTTCGACAAGGTCGATTCCGCCGCGAGGCTTCACGCCCGCCTTACCCCAACTTGTGCCAAGAATACGCGCGACGGCGGTCCCTTCACGAGAAAAGAGGCGCTCCTCAAACTGCCCGACTGGAAAGACATGAACATTGTCGGGGAAACGAAACGCCGCGGGGATAACGTCGGGCGAGTCGCTCTTGCCTGCGGCCCAATAAATTGGAATACGTTCCGTTTGCAGCCGCTTAAACTGCTCTATCAAAAAGAGCAAGCCCCAAGGTCCTGTGTCGCGAGGAGACAGAAGATCGCCGCTCAATACGACAAAATCGACCTTCTCCTTCAACGCCGCGTCAAATAAACGTTGTACGGCAAGACGAGGAGCGTCTAAGACCGCGCTGCCGAAACGATCCGGTAATTCCAAAAGGCCGTCGACCGGAAGCTCCAAACGGAAATCTGACGCGTGTAAAAATCGAAATCCTTGCGACGTCATAGTTTTATTCTCGAATGTCCTAGGTTACTTGCGAACGGCGAAAAAGCGGTTGCCGCGTCGATGGGAAAACAATTACGACATTGTCCCCATACTACATTCTACCATTTTAATACAAATTGCGAAGAAATGCGCCTTTTTTTGCGACAAATAGAGAAAATTTTACCACGAGCAGGATAATAAGAAGGGGAAAGAAGAATTATAACGCTTGTACCAACTTCAAGAAATACGCGTAACACAACGCATCAGCCGCCTATACAGGCTACAGACGCGCTGTTCTCAAGCGGCGTCAGAAATAATCGAAAAAATCAGATGGGCTCAGTAACGCGTTCGAGATCTTCAAAGTAATTCGGATAGGTCTTGGCAACGCAAAAGGGATTCTCAATGACCACGTCCGGGATGCGCAGACCGGCAAGCGCAAAACTCATCGCCATACGGTGATCGTCGTAAGTGGCGATCGAGGCGCCGCGGAGCGTTCGGTTCGTGGGGTCGACAGTCAAACCGTCTGCCCATTCGTCAACCTCAGCGCCAAGTTTGCGCAACTCGGTTGTCAAGGCGGCAAGTCGGTCGGTCTCTTTCACGCGCATATTGGCAACGTTGCGAATCGACGTCGGCGAATCGGCAAAAAGCGCCACGACGCCTAGCGTCTGCGCGACGTCGGGAGTCTCGTTCAAGTCGACGTCGACGCCATGAAGGGGCGCGTTTCCCTCGCGCGCAACGGTTATAGAGTTCGCGCCCCATTCGACGTCGCACCCCATCTTCTCCAGGTAATCGACAAATCCAACGTCTCCTTGCAGCGCGTTGCGCGACAAATTCTCGATCGTTATCCTGCCCCCGAGAATCGCCGGAAGCGCAAAGAAGTAGCTTGCCGCGCTGGCGTCCGGCTCGATCGCGTATTCTCGCGCTTCATATCGGCCGACGTGAAAATTGTAGAACTTACGGAATTCAGAGTCCGCTTCGACTTGCACTCCAAAAGAACGCATAACGTCAAGCGTCATCGCAACATAAGGCCGGGACGCCAGAGGGCCGTCTATCTTGATCGTCAGTTCGCGTCGCGCAAGAGGAGCCGCCATCAGGAGCCCGCTGAGGAACTGGCTCGAAACGTCCGCCGCAATACGGATTGTGCGCGAGGACGCGTCGTCGTTACGCTTGCCGCGTATTCCAAGGGGCGGACAATCGTTGCCTAGAAGGCTCACAACGTCTCGATCCAGCAATTTCAGCGCGGCGAGAAGGTCCCCTATCGGTCGTTCGCGCATACGCTGCTTCCCGTCGAGACGATAGCCCCCTTCCTCCGCAAATGCGAGCGCCGCAGTAAGAAAACGGGCCGTCGTACCGCTGTTGCCGACATAAAGATCAGCTTCTTTGTTTGGAAAAAAGCCGCCTTGCCCAACGACCCGTATAACGCGCGAATCGACGTCAAAGCGCGCTTCGAGTCCAAGGGTTCGAAGCGCGTCAAACATAATACGCGTGTCTTCGGCGTCAAGCGCGCCAGTGAGCGTCGTTTCGCCCTGGGCAAGCGCCGCGAGAAGCAACGCGCGATTCGTTATGCTTTTAGAGCCGGGCGGAGTCGCATGAGGCGAAGATAGCCGCGAAACTCGAACGTTGTATGCAGAAACTGGCGCCGTCATCTTCAAAGCTCCTTAGGGCGTGTTGACACTAGTTTTGTAACATAATAAAAATGAAAGCTAAGACCAAACACGTTATAAAGGTTATGTCCAACTTTTCATAACGAGTTGCAATTCTTCTGAACTCCTTGATTCTTCGGAA
>JAQVHZ010000072.1 GCA_028695965.1 Thermoguttaceae bacterium
TAGCTCCCTCGTAACATTAGCGTCTCCTTTTTTGCTAGAGAGTACTATATTCTGACAATGTTGAAAAGAGCATTTTGTGAGATTGCAAAGTATAGAATTAATGGAACCCTCAATCCGACAAATGGTTCGAATTTACACTCTTCTAAATTTAACGACGAAGAGTCTTTGGGGTTTCCTTCACACCTTCGTCAATATTGTTTTAGTACGTTCCAGGGAGATTTTAGAGCGTTTGCAGCAATTATGCCGCTGGCGAATACTTTATTTTCGTTCAGGTTCTTGGTAAAACGGCTGCTCAAACCAAAAAAAACTGTCTCCATACAACAGTCTATTAGCGAACCTACTCTTTCACATA
The DNA here is from genome assembly GCA_028695965.1 of Thermoguttaceae bacterium. GTDB lineage: Bacteria > Planctomycetota > Planctomycetia > Pirellulales > Thermoguttaceae > RUG369. The sequence goes on from JAQVHZ010000072.1 coordinate 353, forward strand.
CGAAATAGGGCAAATTTATTTCCACACATAAATTTGCCCTATGACGTCTTCAAATTCTTCACAAAATATTAGAAGAACAGAATCAAAACTGACGTTATTTCTCTCTCACAATAATCACTTTGTCAATGTAGACTGCGTCTACTTCATCAGGACGTTTAGGAGGCGCAAACCAAACGTACATCTTCTCAGTCAACGGAATAGAGCCAAGATCAAGCAAGGTGTAATTGGGGCCTTTAATTTCAGAGACAGCGAGATTTTTATGAGCAACGCCCTTTTTGTTCTCGCTGTCATAGACGCCGGCGGTCATCGCAGAACCTTCGTCAACGCTTGCGTCGCAACGCACATAGGCGTAGACGTGGTAAACCGGAGGACCTGAATCGATATTTGAGTCCTTTGGACTCAGCATATCGACAAACTTTGAGACGCTCCACGATGTTGCCCATTCAAAATGGTCGCCAGGCATCATTATTGCTTTACCGTTCGAAGAATTTTCGTCTTCAACAACAAAGGTCCATTCGCCCATCTTCAGCTTGTTGATATCATATTCTTGAAGCGCCAGCCAAGAATTTTTAGGCAAATCTTTACAAATGTCAGGAACAAAAAGCTCATCAGGTTGATAACCTTCAAAGTCTTTGACTAAATCCTCTTTGTATTGCTTGAACTCTTCAGGACTTTCCCATTCCTTCCTCTTTGTCAGGCCAAATTCATCGAACTTTGCACAAAGTTCTTTCGCTGCTTTGAGGGGATCTTCTGGTCCGCAGAACTCTTGCCCTAAAAGCCGCGATTCTAAACGCACTCGTCGATACTCTTGAAGCCATACAACGTCAAGCGGAATCTGCTCGCGTCTGACTTTTGCCGTTAATCCCTGATACTTTTCGGAATCATTCGCTTCCAAGGCCTGGGCTGTTTCAAGCGCTTTCTTTTGCAAATTTGTCGCCTTGTTCAATGACTCCGTATCAAGCCATCCTCTCGTATCCGTTTTAAAGATACCAAGATAGTAATTATCCTTTTCAACCGCGTCTGATAAGACGTCGAAATATTGGCGATAAATGGGAACAAGTTCTGGCGCATAATATCCTGCAATGAACTCGTTAACAAGCTCTTCAGGGTCGAGGGAAGGATCCCAAAGGAGCTTAGCGACAACCCAGTTGCGAAGTTGAACAAAATCGCCCGTCACGCAGTGATAGTCGCCTTGCTCAAAGAGTCCAACAACGTTGTGATCTACATAGAAATTAATGTTTGGCGCCAGGACGCGATAGTTTGGAAAGGGAAGAAGGTAGAAAGCAAAGTCGGTCACATAGTCCCAAACAAAAAGCTTATCGGCAACGTTACTCCACCCAACGAGGTCGTCGCGGAACGTCTTGTTGACCTCCGAATCGAGTGGCTGTGCAAACGAACACTCAATGGAACAAAGCCTGATTACGACATTTTTGCGCGGTTTAGTAATCTTCGGAGGTTTGCGGGTATACTGATAAGCCAAAGTCTCAACATAAAGATTCGGAAATTCATCTTCAAGCGCTTCGGCAACTTTATTGACGCCCCTCAAAAGCGAACCGGCATGCGAACCCTCTTCTTCGTCAATAGCGCGGCACTTTTCGCAGGTGCAGTAACCATGCCAATCGTTTTGCGAAACTGACAAAAAGGAAGCGCTAGGATTGGCACGTAATCCAACGCGCGCATTCTTAACCATTTCAGCGAGCATTTCGTCGTTTGAGAAACACAATTGCGTTCCGGCTTCGTGAATTTGTTCAGGCTCAAGTTTGGCTGTCAATTCGAGATAGGCTTTCGGTTGTCCCGCCCAAGCTGGATGACCAACTTTTCGCACGCCGTCAATTTCAGAAAACCAATCTGGGTGATCGATAAAATAGACCTCAGGCGGAATCAATTGAAAGGACGAATGCACAAAATAGTGGAACTGATGATGACCGCCAAACTCTTCAGGAATGTTTTCACTATTTCCGTTGCACCTAATTTTTACAGCAAACGGACCATTAAAACTATCTAAGTAGAAAGATTCTCGGTATTCCAATTTTGGAGCATAGAAGACGTCAAGGTCTCCTTCGATGGTCAAATTCGGCAAATAAGGAATTGTCGATTCCCTCGAGGTCCACCACTTACATCCAAGCTTCTTTTCCAGAAATTCGTAGACCGAATAGATTGGTCCGCGCTTTGGCGCGCCACTTAAGACAATTGAATTGCCAACGTTCTTTAAAATGATTCCATCGTATCCAATTGCCGACTCGTCGATATTGCCCAACACTTGCTGCGACAATTCGCCCGGTCCTATAATAAACAATTTTGCTTCGTCATTCCAAACAACGTCATTTTCCGATACTACTGGAAGCTCGGCGTCAGTAACTTGTTTGAAATACAAGCGCAATTCATTTGCCGCCGAGTTTTGGACAGGAGTTGCGTCAGCAGGCAACACAATTCTGTAATCGGACTTGCCGTTCACCGCTAATTGCAATTCGACGCCATTTGCGTATGAGCCGTACAGAGTCGAGACCAACGAAACAACTCCCAAGATTTTCGCTGCGCCTCGGAAGGATTTCAAAAGTTTCTTGACGATCTGATTCATAAATGTTTACTCCAAGCATCAAAGGGAAGGGAAAACAAAGAGCGCAAAGCAAGACTTGAACAGAAACCTTGCTCCACGCTCTCAATTATATTGTACCCTTGTCCTCAAAACAAGAGTCGATTAAAGTTGCAGAAAAAGGCCTTGTTAACCGTCTTTCACAAAACGACACATTTTGGGTCGTTATTTTTCTCTCACAATAACAATTTGATCGATATAGACAGCTTCTACTTCGCCGGGACGCTTAGGAGGCGCAAACCAGACGTACATCGAGTCGGTTAAAGGTATTGAGTCAAGATCGATCAAGGCATAATCGGTTCCCTTAATTTGAGAAACGGGGATAACTTTGTATGACGCGCTCTTTTTGTTCTTTTCGTCATAGACGCCTGCTGTCATAGCAGATCCTTCGTCCGAACTTGCATCGCAACGCACATAGGCGTAAACGTGATAGACTGGGGTTTCTGCGACAGAGTCGGCGTCCTTGGGCTCCAGAAGTTCAATTAACTTCGAAACATTCCACGAGGTTGCCCATTCAAAGTGATCGCCCGGCATCATGACGGCTCGACCGTTCGACGCATTTGCATCTTCAACAAGAAAGGTATACTTACCAAAGTTATGTTTGTTGAAATCGATCTCTTGTAAATCGATCCAAGAGGCTTCAGACAAATCCTTGCAAATTTCCGGAATCGCTTGAGAATTTGATTGATAATTCTCGAATTCAGCGACAAGGTTCGCTTGATATTGTTTGAATCCTTCAAAGGATTCATTTTCGCTTCTTCTCGTCAGTCCAAATTCTTCAAATTTAGCGCAAAGATCGCGAGCCGCTTGAAGAGGATCTTCAGGACCTAAGAATTCCACGCCACGGAGCCGTGATTCTAACTTCATACGTCGATATTCCTGAAGCCAAACAATATCCAACGGAATCTGTTCGCGACGCACTTTAGCAACTAATCCTTTGTGTTTTTCGGGGTTCTTCGCTTCCAAATCGCGAGCAATCCGTAATGCTTCTTTCTGCAAAATAGTAGCTTTGTTTAAAGAGTCGGAATCGAGCCAACCGCTGGTGTTAGGTTTATAAATTGTTAAATAGTAGTCGTCTTTTTCAACTGCGTCAGACAAAACGTCAAAATATTGACGATAGATTGGAACAAGTTCCGGCGCATAATATCCAGCGACGAATTCATTAACGAGCGCCTTAGGGTCAAGCGAAGGGTCCCAAAGCAACTTAGAGACAACCCAGTTGCGCAGTTGGACGAAGTCGCCCGTCTCGCAATGATAGTCGCCCTGTTCAAAGAAACCAACTACATTATGGTCAACGTAAAATTTGATATTAGGAGCCAAAACGCGATAGTTGGGGAAGGGCAGCAAGTAAAACGAAAAGTCGGTTGCATAATCCCAAACGAAGAGTTTGTCGGCAATTTTGCTCCACCCAACTAAGTCGTCTCGAAATGTCTTATTAGCTTCAGAATCAAGAGGCTGAGCAAATGAACATTCAATCGAGCAAAGCCTAACGACTACGTTCTTACGCAGTTTAGTAACTTTCGGAGGTTTACGCGTGTATTGATACGCCAACGTTTCAACATAAAGATCTGGAAATTCATCTTCCAACGCTTCTGCAACTTTATTGACGCCCCTTAAAAGCGAACCGGCATGGGAACCGTCTTCTTCGTCAATGGCGCGGCATTTCTCACAGGTGCAAAAACCTTGCCAGTCGTTTTGGCTAATGGAGAGGAACGACGCTTTAGGATTGGCTCGCAAAGCTTTTCTTGCATTTTCTGCCAGTTCTGCGAGCATTTCGTCGTTCGAGAAACACAACTGCGTACCCGAGCTGTGAATTTGCTCAGGCTTCAATTTGGCAGCAAACTCAGTGTATGCTTGCGTATAGCCAGCCCATCCAGGGCAGCCGACTTTTCTTACGCCGTCAATTTCAGAGAACCAGTCTGGATGATCAAGGAAATACTTCTCCGGCGGAATCAATGGAAAGGAAGAGTGAACAAAATACTGGAAGATGTGACTCCCGCCAAATTCATCTGGAATTGGTTCGCGATCCCCGTTGCACTTAATCCTCACAGCAAAAGGACTATTAAAAGTATCGCGATAGTATGATTCGCGATATTCAAGTTTCGGCGAATAGAAAACGTCGAGGTCGTCGGCAATAGTCAAATCAGTCGTGTGGGGAATTGTAGACTCGGTCGACGTCCACCATTTGCAGCCAAGTTTTCTTTCCAGGAATTCATAGACAGAATAAATTGGTCCTCGTTTTGGAGCGCCGCTTAAAACGATAGAATTACCGACAGTTTTCAAAATAATCCCATCGTATCCAATCGAAGATTCGTCAACGTCGCCCAGGACTTGTTGCGACAATTTACCAGGACCAATAATAAACAACTTCGCATCATTATTCCAAGACACGTCAGTCTCCGGAACGATTGGAAGCTCGGCGTCAGTAACTTGCTTGAAAAACGACTGCAATTCGTTTGCCGCTGTTTTTTGAACGGGAGTAGGGTTGACCGGCAGAACGATTTTATAATCAGAACTTCCGTGTGACGCTAACTGTAAGTCGGCACAATAGGCGTCCAAGATTCCAATTACAGAAAACGAAAGGAACAAGCCAAACGCGATCGCTGCGTTTCGGAATCGTCCTGCAAATATCCTAGAAATATGGTTCATAAGTTGTCTCCATTACATTAAAACAGTGAAGAAGAAAAACGAAGGGCATAGAGCAAGGCTTCTTCCGAAGCTCGACTCCACGCCCTAATTATAATTTGCCAGAGATGTAAAAACAAGGGTTTGATGTTTAAACGATAAAACTCATTAACAAAAACGTTGTTTTACAACACACTGGCTTTTTGAACGAACGCTTTTAATTCTTCTCGGACGTCGTCCTGAAGTTTACGATCTTCGTGAGGCGTTATTTCATCAAAATAGAGCGCTTTTTCCGCTTCTTTCAAAGCCTCGTTCACGAGTTCTTTTTCTAGATAAGTGCGATATAACTTAACCCGCTTACCGACTTCTGTTGGAGAGAATGCAACGGCGTCTTGATAAAAATCTATTGCAGAATCTAAAAACGCTTTATTCCTTTTGTTGCGTCGAATATAAAGGCCGAAGTCAAAATCGCCGCAATTCTCTCTAACTGACGCCGAATTAGGCGCGACATATTTCACACGTTCGCGCAGTCCTTGCCAACGTTCTAAGTTTGTATTAGAAGGCGAGTCAGCATATTCTAGGCCAGAAAAATAGTAGAACTGCGTCACCACAGCAGACGAAGAACCGTCGATTTTTTCTACGGAGCCGTTTTTTAAATCCTCTTGGTACTCGCTTGTAACATTACTTTGCGGATTGTAAAGAAGTGAGAATAAAAAGGAATTACAGCGTGGTTTAAAAGCGGAGACGTAAAAAACGCATAGAAGGACAATTGACACGACAAGAACACCCAATGACGTCCTCTTACTTGTAAACGTATGCCCTTTTACGGAGTTGGATATACGTTTATCGTTGAGATTCATGCTAAAAGCGGCCAACATGAATAGAAGCGTGGAAATAACGGGATAGCCTATGCCGCCAGCCGCGCAAATATTTAACAATAAGGTTGCCATTGCAATTGCCCCGGCAACGGAAAGGTCGCTAGTGGACTTAGTCAGTCCTTTGCCCAGAAAGCCAAAGGCAGGGATAGTAATCCCTATAGCAACAGCCGCCCAACCTATAAAAATCCCTTCAACAGGCGTGTCTTGAAAAAACGAAATGAAAAAAAGAAAAACGAGACCTATGCCTCCGCCTAACGCAACGTTTTTCAACGTTTTTTGCCATGAATTGTCTAGGTCGTCGCTAGATTCCTCACAATTCAACTCGTCTTTTGCAAGCCTAGTTCCCAAAAGAACAACTCCCCAAACAGACAGAATAAAAAACGCCAAGGCTGCAAATGCCGGAAGTCCGAATAAAGCAGAGATTTCAAAAGCAAAATTATGCGGATCAGCGATAAACTCGCTCGCTGTAGGCAAAATGTATCGAGGATAGACGCTCTGGAACTCTCCTGGTCCTACCCCTAAAACAGGATTGTCGAGTATCATGTCATAAGTTGCACGCCAATAGTCCATGCGATACCCGAGTGATTTTCCGGCTTCAGTGAAGACTTCACGATCAATGACGCCTAACGCAAGGGCGCCGCCCAACATTAGAACCATCAATACGATTGTCCCTAAACCAAACGCAACGACGCGCTTAGTTCGTTTGTTGCCCAAAGATATAGCCTTTGTAAGATAATACAAGGCAATCAGGGAGACGCCAAATGCCGCCGCAAGAAAGCCGGCGCGACTCTTTGTCAGAATTATGACAACTATAATTAATCCCAGTCCCACAAGCCAAACAGCAAGCAAAAGGAGAGTGGATAAACTTAGTTTGCTTTGGTTTTGAACTGACTTGTGTTTTTTGATAGCCATGATTGCGTGAACAAATCCCGCAAGTCCTAGTATAAACACGGGCGCCAAAAAGCCTGCCAAAGTATTTGCAAGTCCGTATGTTCCCGTCGGTTCTGAACTTTCTAACAGTCTTTTTTCAAAAAGCAAGCGTTCACGCGAATTAGGCGCAAAAGAAAGGTTTGCTTCCCTTAACATCTTATCCGGATTAGCAAGATAAGCTTCTCGCAACCGAGGATTTGTTACAGCATACGAATAGACCGAATAAGCGCTTTCGGAAATAGCGCATGCAAAAGTCAGCGCACACAACCCAAGAATTAAAGGCTTTGTACAAAAATTCCTATATACGCGCAGTAAAAAATAGAATAAGACCGGGGTGATGAAAGTCCAGTAGGCATTTGTGGAAAGACGCACTTCGCCCGTATGCCCAAAGACAACGCGTAAATAGGAAAGAGTGGCGCCAAGGAGAAAAACGCCTAGGAAGGCGTCTGCCAACCAAACGAAACGAAAGGGTTTATCAGACAGCGCTTCCGTTTCTAAAAGGGACGATTCGTCGATTTTAGCGCTTTGTATGCACAGACGATAAGTCCATAATGCAAATCCGGTTACAAAGAGAAGAAATACTAAAACAACTGGCAGGTAATCTCCTTCGCGTATATTGCCTTCTGGAGTGCAAAAAACCGATAGAACAATAAAGCATGAAACCATTGCTCCAAAGGCAAGTTCTAATTTTCGCCATCGTTTTACAGCGTCATTTGCAGCGATTGACGAAACGGTCTCGTCCTTTGATAAATTCGTGTGTAAACGTCGTTTTTTTGGGGAATTCATTTTAACAAAAGAACTGTCAGGTATACAAATTATTGCAAATACAATCCACTCAAAGAAGACGGACAGGAAGACCGTGTTTCCTAAAGGGTTCTAACACTTCATCTCCAAAAGTCTTTTCTTGGAATGTCATTGGCGGCGTTAAATTCAACAAACTGTATTTTCCCCCGCTCGAAGAATGATAGGGCAGCAGTTCAACGCCTTGTAGGTTGTCGGCGTCTAACAATTTCTCAGCAAGAGAAAGCAAGTTCTCTTGCGAGTCATTTACTGTTGGTATTAAGGACGCTCGAACAACAAAAGTTTTCCCAGAAGTTTTTAGCAGTTCAAGGTTTGCCAAAATGGGCTTGTTTGAAACGCCAGTGTAACGTTTATGCATGGCGTCGTCAGTATGTTTTACATCCTGAAAGATAAAATCGACGACGTCGAGAAGCTTTTGGTATGTTTCTGCCGAAGAGTATCCAGAAGTTTCTACTGCAACGGAAACGCCTTTATCATGAAGTAGTTTAGCCGTTTCCACTACAAAATCAATTTGCATAAGAGGTTCGCCGCCGGTAAAGGTTACGCCTCCGTTAGAGATCTCAAAAACAGGCTGAGATTTTAAAACTTCGTTCAAGAGTTCCATTGGCGTTATAAAACGTCCGCATACCCTTCGCGCCTGCGATGGACAAGCAGACGCACACTTGCCGCACACAAGACATTTGTCATTGCCACGCAAGGGGCAAACGTCTTTACATGAACCGCAATGAATGCATTTCGATATTGAAAACAGAATCTCTGGCAATGCGTTTAATCCCTCCGGATTATGACACCAAACGCACCGCAGCGGGCACCCTTTCAGGAACACAGACGTCCGGACGCCAGGTCCGTCAAAGAGTGAAAATTCTCGAATATCGAAGACGCATCCACTTATATCGCTTGTGATAGAACTTATGTTCATCGCAGAGTTTCCATTTGCCAAGGCGTCAGCGGAGCCTTAGAACGTCATTTCAGCCCTTTGAATAATTTGGTCTTGATAGGGCTTGTCTAACTCGACAAAGTATCCGGACCAACCCCAAACACGCACAATTAAATTACGGTAATTCACAGGGTTCTTCTGCGCGTCTAACAAAATATTCCGATTGATCGTGTTGAGCTGGAGCTACGAACCTTTTGAAAGAATAAAGAACTGCGCCATTCTTGCTACTTTTTCGACAGCTTCTGGAGTTCTGAAAACAGAATCATGGAGCTCCATTGTCAATGGTCCTCCATTGACGACACGCTCTAAGTTTGGCTTAGTAAAGGAGCGCACAACTGCAAGCGGTCCTTTGGTTTGAACGCCTAGCGAAGGCGCATAATTTGCAGGAAAGAATTCCCCCCTGAGCCTTCCGTCAGGAGACGCGGGCAGATCTTTCGGATGACTAATGTAATACATTGCCGACCCCGTGCCTGGACGAAAGATTCCGCCGCGGCAGTTCCGCCGACCCTCCCACGAGTCAGCAAACCAATCCAGTAACAGTATTGCAAGCTCGTCTGCTTCAGGATCATCGCATCCCATCTTTGGCGCTTCATTACGAACTTCTGCCAATATTTTTTCGTGGCCTTCAAAATTACTGTCGACTACGTCAGTCAATTCGGAGATCGACAATTTTTTCTCGTCAAAGACAATTCTTTTTATAGCTGCCAAAGAGTCGACAGCGGGGGCGCAGCCCGTCCCGTGAATTCCAAAATTATTATACTTATTGCCTAGTGAAACGTCTCGTGCTGATTCAATACTTCCTGAAAAAAGCGCCGAAGTAAAAGGGCAGGGAAGCATTTTGACCACTGCCAACTTCTTCTCGATCTTATCGGCTTCTTCAAAAAGCGTTTTCCTCACAACGACCAGAAAATCCTCAAACGTTTTTGCTGCGCGTCCTTCTGGCGTCCGCATTGCAGAATCGACAACAGCAGGAAAAGAAACAGCGTCTATATTGGGAATATCCATCCCAACCCCGGGAATGATAAATTCCCAACATGCGGCAACAACGTAATTCCGAGCGTCCGCCAAATCATATCCCCAATGCACAAGACCAGGAATAACGACGTCGTCGTTCGCATATTGCGGAAAACCAAGTCCGATTTTCGTCAATTGAACAGCTTTCTCCAGCAATTCGATCGGAGTTTTTTTGCAAACGCGCAAATTGATTTTGGGGTCAATTAATCTCACTTCTCGACTAGCTGTCAACGCCATTTCTGTCAGGAGATTTGAAGCGTCGTTTCCTTCGGAGTCGCATCCGCCGAGCATTAAAGATTGACCATTATCACCCTGTTGGACGCCAACGTAAAGATCGCTGTCGCGATTGAACGATATGAAGAATTCCTCGAGATATTCTAACGCTTGTCCTTCATTGAGTCGACCCGATTCCAAGTCGGCTTGAAGGTATGGAAACAGATACTGATCAATTCTACCTACGCCATTGTGATACGTTCCTTCACACCAAAGAGCAAAATGGAGAATTCGAAGCGCTTGTAATGCTTCCAGGAAGCTTCTCGGCGTTCTGCGCGGAACTTGTGCCAATCGTTCGGCAATATCCATTTTTCCTAAGCGTATCGCCTCTGCACGATAAGCGTCTGTCAGTTCACACACGCCGTCAATACCTGCGATGGCGGCGTCAAGAAATTCTACGCCGTCAAGGTCGCCGTCTGCTAACGCCTGCGCCTTGCATTCTTGCGCCTGTTTGCGCCTTTCATCCAAACCCACGCTTAAGATTGTTTCATAATCGGGCGTCACATTGAAGACAACGCCAAGCTCATGATAATAAGCTTCTGAACGCAACGCGTCCATTTCTTCAACGCTATATCTCTCGGGCAAGTTTTTGACCGACCTCATAAAGACAATTTCTTCGTCGGGTACGATACGAACATTCTTCCGCTCTTGGTCTAGAACAGCAAGAAAACAACGCAAGGCGCGCTGAAGAGGAGAATCATCAGGGCGAGTCTTTAACTGCGATACGGTGGTCCAATCAATCTCTTTCCAACCTGCCGACTGTTCTTTATCAACAGTATACTTTCGCAGACGTTCAATTCGAGGCGTCATATTGTATTTGTTCCTTGCTTTATCAAAAATGAGCTCGACAGTGCTTGAACGAAGTCGAAAAACTTCTATAAAACAGCAAGCCTACACAGAGAATTTTAGCAAAATGGATAAAAAAATCAATCAAATGAGAGAATTAGGATCGAGCCGAAGTAGAATCGCGCTAGGAGGAGAACATAACAAAAGAACATCATAGACAATTAGGGGGATTCCAAAAGAAATCCCCCTATTAAAACGTTATCCTCAAATCAATAGGAAAACAGAAGAAACAGTCGCTCACTTTCTCGCGACGCCTGTTTGACGCGCAGCTTCGGCAACAGCCTCTGCCACAGCTTGGTGAGCGCGTTTATCCCAAGCGTACGGCAGAATCTTGTCAGCTGAAAGTTCATCGTCGGAAACAACAGACGCAATAGCACGAGAAGCTGCCATCATCATCTCAATGTTTATATCGGAAGCACGGACGTCCAAGGCGCCGCGAAACAAGCCGGGGAAGACGAGAACATTATTAATCTGATTCGGCTTGGCAGAAGACCCTGTTCCAACGACAGCAGCGCCAGCTTCAAGCGCGTCTTCGCGCTCAATTTCTGGAACTGGGTTTGAACAAGTGAAGACGATGGCGTTTGGCGTCATTGACTTAACCATTTCTTTTGTAACACAGTGAGGCACAGAAACGCCAACAAACAAGTCTGCGCCAACCATCGCTTCTGCAAGACCGCCTTTGATTCGGCGTTTATTAGAAATAGCAGCAACTTCCTTCTTGGCAAGATTCGATTCCAAAGAAGGATCGCCTTCACAAATAATTCCCCTTGAGTCGCAAATAACAAGATCTTTAACCCCCATGCCAATCAGGTATTTGGCAATGGCAATACCAGCAGCGCCGGCGCCATTCATCGCAACCTGGAGGTCTTCAATCTTTTTATCAACAATTTTGAGCGAGTTCAAAAGCGCCGCGCCAGTAACAACCGCCGTTCCGTGTTGGTCGTCATGGAAAACGGGGATTTCAAGCTCTTCTTTAAGACGACGTTCGATTTCAAAGCAACGAGGAGCAGAAATATCTTCAAGATTGATACCGCCAAAACTGCCTTGGAGCAATTTAATCGTTTCAACTATAACGTCTACGTCGGTAGAACGAACACAGAGGGGGACTGCATCCACGTCGGCAAAAGCCTTAAATAAAGCGCATTTACCTTCCATAACAGGCATACCGGCCTCAGGACCGATGTTGCCAAGACCAAGGACGGCGGTGCCGTCTGTAATAACAGGAACAACGTTCCAGCGACGAGTCAACTCAAATGAAAGACCAGGATTTGCTTCAATTGCCTTGCACGCTGCAGCTACGCCCGGCGTGTACGCAAGGGAAAGTTCTTCGCGGCTTCCAACCGGCACACGAGCGACCGTTTCAAACTTACCACGCCACTCAGCGTGTTTCTTTAACGATTCTTCACCGTAATTCATAGCAACATCCTTGTTCAAAGGTTAAATTTATCATAAGATTTGGGTTCAAGCCGTCTTTAAACTTGACGAAAAGTCTTCTCAGTTGAGCATTGAATAAACGTCAAACGTACATAAAAGCTTGCACGTTTCAACACTTCAAATTTACGACATTGTGAAAAGTTCGGTCCTTTAAAAGCCGGAATGTTGAAAAGCGCTCGGCGCCGTTCAGAACGGCAATGAGTCTACATATAGCCGAAGATGACGTCAACGGGCATATTGTTGCGTTCAAACGGATGTGTTTTGAATTCTTATACGAGAACTCTTAATACTCCATTAAAACGGCTCTCAACACTCCAATTTTTTACCAATGACTTTCCGATAACAATATCGGCTAAGTTCGTGTTTTCTATCACTGATACAATAATAGCTTTTTTACACCGATATGGTAATAGCTTTTTTAAAAATTAAAATACCGGACCGCATTATAATAACAAATATTCCTGACCATTTCGCCAATCCACTCAAAATCATTTGGCAAAAGTCCTGACTCCATTTCGCCGCCTAGTAAGTTACATAGAATGCGACGGAAGTATTCGTGCCTTGTATACGAAAGGAAGGAGCGACTGTCAGTCAACATACCGACAAACAAACTCAAAAGCCCCATATTCGACAACGCCTCGAGTTGTTCTTCCATACCGTTTTTTTGATCGAGGAACCACCAACCGGAACCATATTGCATTTTGCCGGGAATCGTACCGTCGTTAAAATTAGCGATAAGTGAAGCCAGAAGATAATTGCCGTCCGGATTCAAGTTATATACAATCGTCTTTGGCAGTCTATTATCTTTATCTAAGTTGTCAAGATATTGAGAAAGCGCTTTACCATAGCTGCCGTCTGCCATTGAATCGCATCCTGCGTCAACTCCGATCTTCTGCAAAATGCGAGTCGAGTTGTTTCGCATTGCGCCAATGTGGAGTTGCGAAGCCCAACCTTTTTCAGAATTCAAGCGTCCAAGATCGGAGAGAAGAACGGAAGACAACGCAACAATCTCTTCATTGGAAATCGTTTCTCCCTTTAAAATACGTGCGAACGACGCTTCCATCGATACGTTAGAGGAAGGCGCTTCCCACTGGAAAAGCTCAAATCCGCAATCTGAAAGACGCGCCCCCATATCGTGGAAATATGCGTGTCTTTTTGCAAAGGCAGCGCGTAAAGTGGCAAAGGAAGAAATTTCCGTATCAGACGCTTCCGCTAACTTGGCAAGATATGCGAGATAACTAACAACGCCGCTTGGAGTCAAACAGGTTCTCGGAAAGACTTTGTCAGGGCGGAAAGTCGGCAAGACACGAATAGAAAACACCCCTTCGGCAACGTCCTTAGCAATTTGTTTGTGATATTCGAGCGAATCTACGGGATCGTCGGTGGTACAGACCAACTCGACATTCATCTGACGCATGATTCCCCTCGCAGAAAACTCCGGAGTCGCTAACTTTGTATTACATTCGTCCCAAATGCCTTGGGCAGTATGCTTGTTTAAAAATCGATCGTTGATTCCAAAGGGGCGATTCAGCTCTAGAGCAGTCCAATGGAACAGAGGATTACGAACCGTCAAGGGACAGATCGTCGCCCAACGTTCAAATTTTTCCCAATCAGAGGCGTCGCCGGTAATATATTTTTCAGAAACACCTGTTGCACGGAGGGCGCGCCATTTATAATGGTCGCCTCCTAGCCAAATTTGAGTCATATTCTCAAACTGACGATCTGTTGCAACTTCCTTGGGTGAAAGATGACAGTGGTAGTCAATAATCGGCGCATTTTGTGCGTATTCGAAATACAATCTTCTGGCGCTTTCCGATTGCAGCAGAAAATTCTCTGTGATAAAACACGCCATGACAACTCACTCCCAACAATATCAGAATCAATAATCGTAGATTCAATGTCGAAGCCTTCAAAGGGCAAGGTCAAAGAATCAATAACGACAAGCAAGGTAAAAAACGTTAAAAAAAGAGCCGATCGAACGCCTTCTAGGTTTCACGTTCGATCGGCTACCTTCTAGCTCTCAACCTTCCCTAAATGAGAAGGGAAGTTCATAGAGTTCAGCCGTTGAATTTCGGTCCAGCGGAACGAATTTCTTCGGAGGCTTGATCTTCGAACGTCTTGAAGTTTTTGTGGAAGGACATAGCAAGCTTTTGAGCCGTTTCACGATAAGCAGCTTTGTCGGTCCAGCTGTTTTCCGGAAGAAGGACTTCAGACGGAACGCCCGGGCAGGTAGTCGGAACGCTCAAACCAAAAATGTCGTCGGTTTGATATTCAGCCTCATTGATCGAACCATCATGGATGCCGTCAATGATAGCGCGCGTGACTTTAATCGACAGACGTTTTCCAACGCCGTAAGCGCCGCCGCTCCAACCGGTGTTGACGAGCCAAACTTTCGATCCGTACTTCTCCATATTGGCTTTGAGAAGTTCAGCATACTTAGTCGGGTGCCAAACGAGAAACGCCGCGCCAAAACAAGCGGAGAAGGTCGGTTGAGGCTCTTTGATACCAACTTCTGTTCCGGCAACCTTGGAGGTATAACCGGAGATGAAGTAGTACATCGCTTGTTCAGGAGTCAGTTTGCTAACCGGAGGAAGAACGCCAAACGCGTCGCAAGTGAGGAAGATAATGTTCTTCGGATGACCGCCTTGACCGCCTTCTTTGATGTTTTCAATGTGGTGAATGGGGTAGGAAGCGCGAGTGTTTTCAGTGAGCGAATCATCGTCGTAATCAACCACGCGGGTCTCGGGATCGAAAACGGTATTCTCGAGGACGGTGCCGAATTTGATCGCCTTGAAGATTTCAGGTTCGCTTTCAGCGGAAAGATTGATGCACTTCGCATAGCACCCGCCTTCAATATTGACGACGCCATGGTCTGTCCAATAATGTTCGTCGTCGCCGATGAGCTTGCGATTCGGCTCGGTGGAGAGGGTTGTCTTGCCGGTTCCGGAAAGACCGAAGAACAAGCTAGTATCGCCATCTTGCCCTTCATTAGCCGAGCAGTGCATCGAGAGGAAGCCCTTTTTCGGCATGAGGTAGTTCATGATTGTAAAGACGCCCTTTTTCATTTCGCCGGCATATTCAGAACCGAGAATAACAAATTCACGACGTTCGAAGGAGAGGTTAACGCTCGTGTTTGAGGTAAGGGAAGCGGTAGTGGGATCGGCTTTGAATTGACCAGCATTAAAGACGACGAAGTCAGGTTCGCCAAAGTTGTCAAATTCTTCAGCGGTCGGACGGATGAGCATATTGTGCATGAACAACGCGTGATAAGCGCGCGCGCAGACGACACGAACCTTAATGCGGTTTTCCGGGTCCCAACCAGCAAAGGCATCGATAACGTAGAGGTGATTACGAGTATTCAAGTAATCGATCGCGCGCGAGCGGTTTTGCATGAACGCGGAATCGGGCATCTTGATATTGACGTCGCCCCACCAAATGTCGTTCGTGCTTTCAGGATTGTCGACGATGCGCTTGTCTTTAGGACTACGACCTGTTTTCTTTCCGGAGGAATTCATCAACGCGCCAACGGAGGTGATGGACGCTTTTTCGTAGGTAATTGCATCTTCATAAAGTTTCGCAGGGGACGGATTGCGAAAAACGTTGCTAACGGTGATTCCGTATTGAGCTAAATCAAAACTCATTCTTTCAACCTTTCCGAGTCTATAAACCCGACTCCGAGGGAAAATCAATATGGTCTTTCGGAACAACCTCGACCATAACGTAAAAAGGGACGATCGCACAGAAACTATATTGCTAAATATTGCAAAGCCGAGTTACCCTGCGCTTGCTGACCCACAACTAACACAACTAATATCTCGACGTAACCAGCCCACAGGCATAGCAGCGACGAGTCGGTAAAACCAAAATGGTCAGATTGCCTTAATTCCAACGTGTTTGCGAATCGCGAACAGCGCTGCGGAAACGTGTCTATAAGTAACTTCCTGCTGACACGAAGCCCACGGCAACAATCCGAAGCCACTAAACTCGCACAATTATAACCGAATTAGCTCTAATTAACAGCCCCCCTGACGACACATTTTAACCTTTAAAACTGGTTAGGCTTTTTTATAACTCTATAATGTTAATCCACACGATTCATTCCATATCAACTGCTTTTAACAAAAGCGTTACCACAAGTTGTTTAGTCAATCTCTGCAAAATCAAATTCTTTGATAATCCAAAATCCACTTTTCGTTAAAATTAGGTTTCTTCTCTGTTGTACTTATCCAACTACTTTTAATAAGAAAATCTTCCACTATTATTAACTCAAAATGAACTCTAACGAGTTGAAGCATAAAAATGCAATATACTCCTCGCCTTTGAGTTTTTCCAACTTACAAGGCTTGCCCAAGAATTTGAAAGTTTTCAGTCAACAGGGAATCCAACTCTTTCGAAAAACGCTTTCTGTTTCTGAAAAAGTTTTCACATGCAGCGCGAAACATTGGAAAAGTCTCGTAATACCTGTTGTTTAAGACTTTTGTTCGCATAAAACGCCAT
>JAQVHZ010000149.1 GCA_028695965.1 Thermoguttaceae bacterium
GCTTACTTGCAATCTTGACGAATCGACATACAACGGCGTATTTGCAATTGGCTTAGACGAATTGCAAAGGCTCAGTATGCTGAACGAGACGGAAGCGGCGCAGATGCTTTACCGCTTGAGCGTCGGCGTGGATCGCGGGTCGTTTGTTCAGGTCTTTCAACAGATAGTCGCGGAACGCAACGATTTGCTCGACGTTAAGGGGCGTCCGTCGATCTTGGAAAATCTTATCGAGGAGCGTGAGAAAGCGCGCAGCGACGCGGGCGAATCGGCCGGCAGACTTCGCGAATATGCGCGTCTTCTTGAAGACCGCCGCGCCGTTTTGGAGTCGGTCCAGAGCCTTCAGGAGCGTCTTGGCAAGGCGGCGCGTCAGAAGCAACTTCGGGAATTGGCAGTGCGCGCAGCTCCGACGTGGGACGAACGCAGCGCCGCGCGCGCTGAACTGCTCGAAATGGGCGACGTTCCCAAGGTGGAGCAGAGCGCCGTCGACGAATCTGCCGCGCTTATTGCGACAGTGAACGCTACGCGCGCTAAAATCAAGGGATATAAGAGCGCGTTCTTAGCGAAGCGAGACGAGCGCGACGCCAATGAAGTCGATCCGGCGCTTGACGAGTTGGCCCTTCGCGTAACGATACTCGAGGACGACTTGCCGCGCTTGAGCGAGATTGACGAGAAAGTTGCGGAATTACGCAAGCAGCTCGCTGATTTGAAGAAGCAGCTCGCGGAAGAAGAAGCGCGAGTGCGGAGCGCGCGCGACGGTAAAATCATGCTGACGCAGTCGGCTATGGACGCGATTAATGCGTCGATCGTCTCGAGCAAAATGGCGCCGGAGGTCCAACTTGGTCAAAGCGCCGGGAGCGCCGAAAACGCCGCCGCGCCAGCGCAGAAAGAGCCGGTCGTTACGCTGCCGAATAAGTTGGCGGAATCAGGCGTTCCGTTCAAGGAGGTCGAAGATTTTAAGATTCCTGCGCGCGCGGTTCGGAGACGTCGGCTCAAGCTGCAAAAATATTGGGAAGAATTAGCGCAAGTTACAGAGAAACTTAACGAACTTGTCGCAAAGCTTGAACAGGGTTTGACGTCGCGGCAGCAGAAGAATCTTACCGAGGCGATCGAGCGCACGGGCGCGTTGGTCACGGGCTTGCGTCGCCGTATCGAAATTGATCGCCGCGTTGGAGAGATGGCGTCATACCGTAAGGAGCTGGAACGTCAAAACCGAATGCTTGCTGAGAATCAAGCGATAGTCGGACCTCCGTTCTACGCCTTGAGCACGGGCGCTTTCGTCGGCGCGCTTCTCTTTGCGTTCGCGTTGTTCAATAAGGTCGAACTTGTTTACGGTTTGCTCGGTCTCCTCTTGTCGATCGGTTGTCTATTTTATAAGACCTCCGTCGAACGCCGTAATCGTCTGAAGCTTGAAGACAATCAGCGCCGACTGGGTCTGCTGACAAAGCAGCTCGAACAAGCGCACGATGAAGCCAAGAAAATTGACGATAGGTTCCCAGCGCCGGTCGGCATGGCGTCGGCGACTTTTGAGTCCCGACTGCAAAAAGCCAGAACCGATCTAACGTTCTTCGAAAGCCTTGCTCCCGTAGAAGCGCAATGGCGCGAAGTAGTGCGTCAACATCGGGCGTACGAAGCGCGCGTCAAGAGCGCGGAAGTCTCGTTAAAGAAAGCGCGCAAACGTTGGCGTTCCTGGCTACACAGCGCCTATTTGCCGCCGACGCTCACTCCGACGCAGGTTCGCGACCTTTTAGGTCGTGTTGGAATTGCGGAAGATTTGCGCCGTCAAATTGAAGCGGTTCATACGGAAGTCGACTACCTAGGACGCGAACGACGGGGAATTATTGAACGATTCGATTCGGCGCTTGCGCTCGTTGAGAAGTATAATATTACCGAAAAAGCCCCCGCGCTCGTTACGCCGAAGTTGCGCAAACTGCTGGACGACCACGCGGAAGTTCTCGGAACGCGAGCGGCGCTTCTTGAAGAGATGAATTCGATTAAGAAGAATTGCCGCAAGGCGATTGCGCTGCGCAGACGCCAAGTTCGAGAAGTACGTCGGTTCCTTTCCGGTTACGGCGTCAAGTCTCAGGAAGAACTTGTCGCCGCCGTGGATCGCTATTCGCTCTTTTTACAACGCAGAGCGAATTTGGAAGCGGTGCAGCAGCGCCTGGACGCCGCTATTGCCGGATTCTGCCCGGAAGATGAAATCGGAGAGCTCTTGCTCAATCCGGAAACGCGCGAGGATCTGCCAAAGACGATCGAAAATCTGACGAAACGCATCGACGCGTTCAACGCTGAATTAAAGGGCAAGCTGGAGCTTTCCGGCAGACTTGGTCAGCAAGCGGACGCCATAGCGGCAAAGAAAGATTCGATTAAGCGCCGATTCGACGCGATATCTGCCGATTTGCGGTTAGCGCGTATGGCGGAGCTTTGGCGAAGCCGCGCTGTCGCGGGCCAGATGATGGAAGACATTCGCCGCGCCTATGAAAAGGAACGACAGCCGGAAACGCTTCGCGAGGCTTCTCGCTACTTGAAGCGCCTTACGAACGGCATGTACGTGAATATCTGGACGCCGCTTGGCGAAGACGCGCTCTATGTCGACGCAGCCAATGGCGAAACGCTCGACGTAGGGGCGCTCTCCCGCGGCACGCGCGAAGTTTTGTTCATTGCCATTCGCTTGGCTCTTGTCGTGTCCTTTGAGAAGCACGGCGTTCAAATGCCGCTCATTTGGGACGACGTTCTCGTCAATTTCGACTCGGAACGCGCGGCGACGGCAGCAAAACTTCTCGTCGACTTCGCAAAGGCCGGACGTCAGATCTTCCTCTTCACGTGCCACCGACATATTTGCCAACTCTTCCTGCGCCTTGGCGTTCCTGTATGCGTTTTGCCGACGCAGACTGATCCTGCCGAGCGTAAGTTCCGCGTCTTGACGCCGGTTAAGAAGGCGAGCTCAGAACTCTCCGTCGACGGCGCCGCCTCTGACGCAGTTGGACTCAGTTTCGTCGAGGAGCCGAATAATCTTTCCGGAGATTCCTTTGCCGTCGGCTCTGCGCCGACAGACGAGGAAGACGATGCTTTGGAGCGCGTAGAGTACGTAATGCCCGACGCTGTCGGTCAGTTCCTTGAAACATTCGTCGAGGCGAGCGCAGACATATCCGAACTTGACGAGACGCTTAAAGTCAACGTCGAAGAAGCTTCGAACGTCGACGTTTACGTTGACCCAGAGCCGCAGTCGGAACCGTTGGACGTTTGCGTCGACGAGCCTAGCGAGCCGAGTCTTGGCGCCGATTCGTTCGTCTACACGACGACTGGCGACGAAGCTGTTGAGTATG
Source organism: Thermoguttaceae bacterium (assembly GCA_028695965.1). Classification (GTDB taxonomy): domain Bacteria; phylum Planctomycetota; class Planctomycetia; order Pirellulales; family Thermoguttaceae; genus RUG369. The sequence continues at coordinate 3,327 of JAQVHZ010000149.1, forward strand.
TGCCGAAACGAAGCGCGCCTGACGCTGAAGATTCTGAACAACGTCATTCGCTTTCCGAAATTAGTTCGACGTTCTCCTCGTCGGCAACTACTGAAGGAGAGTTCCAATTTGTCGAAGGCGCGGCGCAAGAGGAAAGAGCGGAGTCTGCTTTTGACAGCGACGAGAAGGTCGATTATGTAGAAGTCGATCCGACGGACGGCTTAGACGACGTCGACAGCGATTGGAACAACGTCCTTGGCGGCTTCAAAGACGTGGCGGACGATGAATCGCAAAAGCCATTCAGCAGTTTTATGGTCGCTGAGGACGATTCGGACGAGTACGCAGATTCGGAATTTGACTCCGACGAGTACGAAGAAGAGACCGACGAGGGCGGCGAGGAATGAGGTCCCTTAGAACACGTTAAAGCGCCTTGAGCATGGAGAAACGTCGAGATTGCAAGTCTGCGTCTCGACGTTTTTTAAAGGAACTTCTGCGCGTTATTTTCATCAAACAACGGGGTAAATTTGTTGTTTCGACTGTTAAACCTGATTGGGTTTTATGGTTATAGCAGCGAAATT
>JAQVHZ010000073.1 GCA_028695965.1 Thermoguttaceae bacterium
TTTCTTGCATTGGGGGGCTCCTATGGGTTGGTTAAAACTACAAGCACAATACCAAAGGAGTCCCTTTTAGTCTATATTAGTTTCTTGGAATAATTCTCCTCATTGTTAAAAAGTGGGGAAAGTGCAGGTAGTTTTTGGACTGATTGCAATTGGATTTATGTTTATCGCAGCGCTGAGCCCCAGCGCCGAGCAAGGACCTGAGTTCTACATGGACTGATTTGAACAAGAAACGCAAAAACGAGTTGAGAACCATGATTTTGTTTGCGTTTTGAGCTGCAATTGCGTAAGGATATTCTTTGATTTGTAGAAAACTTCACGAATTCTAAGGATATTCCATTTATTGGTAATTTAGTCATATCGAGATTGGAGCCCGTTCACTCTTTGAGCGTCATATATTAGGAGAATGAGGATGCTTTGTCGGTATTGCGGCGCACAAGCGCCAGACGACGCTGTGTTTTGCAGTTATTGCGGCGGCGATCTCAGAGGAAGCGCGCCAGCTTCTTATGACGTCGAGCCGCCGGAAGTGAATGATTTTCTCGCTTGGAACATCTTGGCTAGTTTCTTTTGCTTTATGCCTTTCGGGATAGTGGGAGTGGTTTTCTCTGCTCTCTCGCTCTATGCGAAAGAGAAGAGAGACTGGGCGAAGGCGCTTGAGCACGCTGCCGTCGCGAAAAAGTTCTTTATTCTCTCGCTGGCAGTTTGGGGGTTTTTCGCGGTTGTGGCGTTCATTGGGTTCGTCATTTTTGCAGTTGTAGGGGCGCTGGGAGTAGCGGCGGTTTAGGTTCCGATCTCTGGATGGGCTGATTTGGGACGAAGATGTAGAAACGTATCTTTCGTTTGAAATTTATCGCTTTGTTATTAACGCCGCGTATTCGTTTTAGCGAGTTATGCATCGTGAACGCGGCGCAAAGAATCGTCAGAAGCGGTGCGTCGGCTAAAAAGTTAGTTTTTTCTAATTCTCTATATGCGAGAATTTCTCAAAGTGCAAATTGCTGAGAATAATTTTGCTTTTTTACTAACCGGGGGGAATTTTGTCTGGTCCTTCTGTTTTTCTTTAACGTTTCGAAGCCTTAGAACCGCTGGCATATTTTAACTTGAATCTCTATTTTGTGATTTAGTTTTTTTTACAGTTGGAAGAGACTTGATTTTCTTTGCATTTTTTCTTTGTCGCTGGGAACAAGATGGTAAGCCAGGTAAAATGCCCTCTTTGCAAAAGAGCAAAGTTAGTTGAGGCTTATAAAAATGATTAGAAAAATGGCAAAAAGGGCGTCTTTGTATAAGCTGTGAACTTGACGAACAGATATTGAATGATAAATTTTTATCGATTGAGCGACGCCTTAGCGAGACGACTAAGCCAAACGTGATTGCGGGGCGTTGGTAAAAGAACCGAGCGTTTTTTCAATATAAACGCGTATTGTGGAGAAATATGATGGCAAAGATTGTTGTCCTCGACCCGTTGGCTGAAAACGGTTTGAAAATGATGGAAGACGCCGGTATGGAATATGACGTTCGCACCGGTTTGAAAGGTGAAGAACTCCGCCAAGCGCTTACAGAGTACGACGGCGCGATCTGTCGTTCTGGCGTCAAGATTACGGCGGAATCTCTCGAGGGCAACACGACTCTGAAAGCAATTGCGCGCGCTGGCGTCGGCGTCGACAACATCGACCTTGCCGTAGCGAAGAAACATAATATCGTCGTCATGAACACGCCTGCCGGGAACACTGTTTCCACAGCCGAACTAACGTTCGCGTTGATGCTTGCCGTCAGCCGCAACATTGCCGCCGCGCATCAGTCTTTGGTAGAAGGTCGTTGGGAACGCAAAGAGCTTGGCAAGACGTCGTACCAACTTGGCGGCAAAACCCTTGGCGTTGTCGGAACCGGCCGCGTCGGCGCGAAAGTTGTCAAATTTGCGCAGGCGTTTGATATGGACGTCATTGCGTACGATCCTACGCTTTCTGAAAAACACGCGAAAGAAATGGGCGTCAAGAAAGTAGAAACCGTGGCAGAAATGCTGCCCATGATCGATTATCTGACAGTTCATACTCCGCTTACCAACGAGACGCGCAATCTCATCAGCGATAAAGAAATTGATTTGATGAAGAAGGGCGCTATTCTCGTCAATTGCGCCCGCGGCGGAATCTATGATCTTGACGCGCTCCAACGCGGCCTTGAATCTGGCAAGCTCGGCGGCGTCGCCATGGACGTCTATCCGGAGGAACCCTGCACCGACCTTCCGCTCTTCAAGATGGACCATGTCGTCTGCACGCCCCATCTTGGCGCGAGCGCCGTCGAGGCGCAAGTGAACGTCGCTCTCGAGGCCGTCGAGATTATGATTGAGTATCTCAAGACTGGCGTCGCGCGCAACCAGTGCAATAAATGAGCGCCGTTAATCGTTTGCTCAGCTAGGACCGACTAAAAAAGGCGCCGCATTCGTTGGGAGTTTCAGTTTCTCCTTTCTTTTCTTCCAACGTTTGCGGCGTTTCTTTTTTCTTGCATCTTATTCTAGGTATTGAAATCGGCTATAAAGCAGGGTATAATTCGAGGGATAACCAGGCGTGTTCAGCGCCGAAAAAACGAATGAAGAACCGTTGAAAGGACTCGTAATGAGCAATGCAGGCGCTCTTGAAATTCAATCGAACACAGCAGGGGCAGACGTCGACGCTGATATTTGGGACGTCGTCGTCATAGGCGGCGGTCCTGCCGGACTAGCCGCCGCCATTGCCGCGTACGACTCCGGCGCTAAAAAGGTTCTGATTGTCGAGCGCGACACGGAACTTGGCGGTATTTTGAACCAGTGCGTTCACAATGGTTTTGGACTCCGCCGCTTCAGTGAGGAACTGACCGGTCCCGAATACGCCGGTCGTTTTATTGACGAACTGAAGAAGCGCCCGATCTCCGTCGCGCTCGAGGCAACTTGTTTGGAAGTCGCGCGGGAAGATGAAAACGCCGAAGCGCCGTTGGTTACGCGCGTCGTTTCGCCAACATTGGGGTTCCGAATAATCCGCGCGAAGGCGATTGTTTTATCAACCGGTTGCCGCGAACGTACGCGCGGCGCCATTGGCGTTCCGGGGGATCGTCCCAGCGGGGTCTTTACGGCGGGCGCGGCGCAGCGTTACGTCAATTGCGAAGGAGAACAAATTGGCAGGCGCATCGTCATTCTGGGGTCTGGCGATATTGGTCTTATTATGGCGCGCCGACTTACGCTCGAAGGCGCAAAGGTCCTTGCGGTTGTCGAACTTATGCCTTATTCAAACGGTTTGACGCGCAACATTGTTCAATGTCTTAACGATTTCGATATTCCGCTTTATCTTGCTCATACGGTAACAAAAATCGTCGGGAAGGCGCGGCTCGAAAAGGTCGTCGTTTCGCAAGTCGATGAAAAACGCGTTCCGATTCCCGGTACCGAAATTGAATTCGACTGCGACACGCTACTTCTCTCGATCGGTCTCATTCCAGAAAATGAAGTGGCGCGCACCGCCGGGGTTGAGCTCGACCCGAGGACGCGCGGTCCGATAGTAACGCAGTCTCGCGAGACGTCGGTACCGGGCATATTTTCCTGCGGCAACGCGCTTCACGTTCACGACCTTGTCGACTTCGTGTCCGAAGAAGCGGAAGAAGCGGGCAGAGCCGCAGCCACAAGAGCATTAGGTCAAACGAGCGGCGCAAAAGCAGTAACCGCTCGCAACGGCTCTCGCGTTACTTACGTCGTGCCGCAAAAGGTCGATTTGGGAACAGCTCCTGAGCAAATTCCATTTTTTATGCGCGTCTCGAACGTTTTTGAGAATAAACGGTTAGTCGCGCGCGCGGGCGGAAATGGAGACGTCCTGAGAGAAATCAAGCGTTTGCGCGTGGCGCCAGCCGAGATGGAACGCGTCGTTCTGAGCAAAGCGGCGCTTGAAGACGTCGACGAGATTGTAATGTCGCTCGAGGACTAAAGCCGCGTATGCAAAGGCGCGGTATTTAGCGCCGAATGGTAAGCGTATCTGCGGTCTGCCAGTAGAAACGACGCCAAATTAGAGGACGAAGACGGATAAGTTTTGACGCGGACGTTCATGCCGCGTTACGGGTATCATATTATTGAAGAGGTCTGTTATGCGGCCGATTATTCGTGAATTGTCGAAAAGCATGATCAACAAGATCGCGGCGGGAGAAGTAGTTGAACGGCCCGCAAATATTGTCAAGGAGCTTGTTGAAAATTCAATCGACGCCGGCGCTCAACGAATCACCATCGAAGTGGAACGCGGAGGATGCGATTCGATCAAGATAACGGACGACGGCAGCGGCATTCCCGCCGATCAGCTGGTTCTAGCGCTTTCGCCGCATTCGACGAGCAAACTATCCGAGCCAGACGATCTCTTTCGAATTCATACGCTCGGTTTCCGCGGCGAAGCGCTTGCGTCAATTGCGGAAATCACGCATCTGACGCTGACAAGCCGCTCGTCCGACTCAAGCGAAGGAGCGCAGATTCGTTGCGACGGGGGCGTCCGGAGCGAGATTACCCCGGTCGGCCGCGCGGTTGGCACGACGATCGAGGCGCGCGATATCTTTTTTAATTTGCCTGCGAGAAGAAAATTCCTCAAGAGCGTCCAGTCTGAATTCGGACATGTCCAGGAAGCGGTTACAAGAATCGCAATTCCGAATCCTAATATTGCGTTTGTCTTGAAGCATAACGGAAGGATAATTTACGACCTTCCTCCTAACGAAAGTACGCTCGACCGTCTGCGCCGCATCTTTAAAGAGAATGTCGCTTCGCGACTAGTCCATGTTGAAACGTCTTATAAGGAAGTTTTTGTCGAGGGGTATGTCGGCAAGCCGGAGCTGTATAAAAGCACGACCACGATGCAGTATCTTTTCTTGAATAAGCGTTATATTCAGGATCGTTCGATGAGTCATGCGGTCAAAGAAGCGTATCGCGGTTTGATTGTCAACGGTCAGACGGGCCAACGTTGTCCAGTCGTTTTTTTGAACGTCCATGTTCCGGTGGATTTTGTCGACTTCAACGTTCATCCGACGAAGATGGAAGTGCGATTTGTCGACTCACAAGGGATTTACGCCGGTCTCCTGCACGCGATTCGCGACAATTTTCTTCGTTCTGATTTGTTTGATCGTCCGAACGAAACAGAATTGTCCGCCGCGCTCGATAGGTCGGCGGAGCAGCTTGGCAAAAAGCAAGAAGTCGAGACTCCCAAACCAGCTCCTGAAACGCAAGAGCTTTCCGAGCCAAGATTTGTGCCCGACGTGCCGAACGAGCCCGAGCTTGCCATGGACGAGCAAGCTGCTGCCGCAAGCAGAAAACGGCTTGACGAGGCGCTTTCTAAATCGTCGAAAAAACCTAAAGACGCCGATTTAAACCAGACGGATAAGCCAAAAGAGACGCTTCCCGACCAGGCAAAACTTGATTTTGAGGAAGCCAACGCAGCCTTGGAGCAAGCCGCTCAAGAAGAAGCGAGCCGACGGACAGCCGCTCCTCAAAAAGGACCTTCTCTGCCGATGGGAACTGTCGCTTCTCCGATCAATCCTTTTGCGGGCCCTGCCGATTTCAAGAAATTCCCGCCAGTCGACTCCGGAAGAACATCTGCTAGCGCGCCTCAATCTCAGCAGAAGCCGGAGTCTAAAAAAGCTGAACAAGCGTCGCCGGAGCCTAAGTCCGCCGAAGCGAGCAAGGAACAGGTCGCTTCTGTGAGAACTGGCCCGTCCCTGCTCGAGCGCGTTGCGGCAAGCAACGAAACGATACTGCGCTCGAAGGCGCCGTTGTCAACACAAGTTGCACGAACGTCCGAAGGGAAGCCGATCGTGCAGATGTGCCGACGGTATCTTGTGATGGAAGCGGCCGACGGCGTCGCAATTGTCGACCAACACGCTCTTCACGAAAGGATATTGTTCGAACGGCTGAAAGCAAGTTTGGAGTCTGGAACGCTCGACGTCCAACGTCTGCTGGTTCCCGAGGTCGTCGACTTGTCGCCCGTTGAAAAGCCGCTTGTTATGGAAAACAAAGATCTGTTCGAACAACTTGGTTTGAAGGTGGAAGAATTTGGGGGGACAAGCGTCGTCATAAACAGCTACCCGGCAATTCTCCGGGACTTGTCGCCAACGGATATTTTTATTGCGGTCCTTAGCGTCTTTACGGAGCGCAAAGGCAAAGTTGAACGCGCCGATTTGCTCGACTTTGCACTCAAGCAGACGGCGTGCAAGGCGGCGATTAAGGCGGGCGATTCGCTGCGGCCTGAATCGATGATCGAGCTCATCGCCGGGGCGGAAGAGGAGGTTCACTCGCACCATTGTCCGCACGGTCGTCCGTCGACCCTTATTTTCACTCGTCAGGAACTGGACAAGCTTTTTAAACGACTGTAATTATTGGGGTAAGCGAACAATAACAGAAAAGCCGCTTGGCGTCTGCGAGGACTCCGAGCGGCTTTTGGTATTCTTGGTATTCTGAGTCGCTAAGCGTTTAATCTTTCATGAGCGCTTTGCCGATATTCCACGCCAATCCAACCGATTCGCCAAGCTTGACGTATTCATGCGAGATTGGGTTCCACGCAACCGGCTGCAATTTGGCGGCGTCAATTTGACCGTCGGTCAAGACGCTGTCGTCGACGGTAACGTTGACGATTTCTCCGACAAAACGAACCTCGTCTTTAAAGACAAACTTATCGAACAATTTGCATTCGAGGACCATCTTGTACTCTTCAATCACGGGCGCGTTGACAAACTCGCTATTATGCGCATGAAGACCAGTTTTTTCAAACTTTTTCGGATCTCGAATGCCGGACACGATACCGAAGAAGTCGGTCGGCACGACCGTTTCGACGGTTGCGATCGCTACGGTAAAGAAGCCCGTTCGTTCGATGTTGGCGGTCGTTTTATGCGAATTTGACAGAGCGATTATAATTCCGGGGGGCTTATCCTGACAGATTCCTCCCCATGCGGCGGTCATCGCATTGACGGAACCGTCGGCGTTATACGTGCCTATGACAAGCGCGGGCATAGGAAACATCCACGTTTTCGGACCAAAATTTGTTCTACTCATGCAATATACTCCTTCTGGAATTAATATGGACGTGTTGTTTTTTGTTTTCACTATTCTATAGTGATACTAGATTGGAATAGAAATTTCAAGCGCTTTTTTGAGCTCCAGCAAAGGGAAGGAGAGTCGATTTCAGCAGAGACAACCGGTCTGGAAATAGGCAAAGAAGAACTACGAATAGCGTTTTGTACGTCAGAAAAAAATAAAAGACCGAGGAACAGCGAAAAGCGAAAACTTTTAAGTGTAGAGTTGAGAGGATGTTGGAAGAAATTTCTTATTTGCTCAAAGTTTCCAGAAAGTTATTGACATATGTCAGAAACGTGATAGATTACTGCCATAATTAGAAAATAGATTCGGAGGAGTGAGAAATGGCTCGACCCCGAAAAAGCAGACGATTATGTGAGTTTCCGCGCGTTTTGGGCTTCCGCCCCTATGGCGATTCCCTTGGATCGGTGGAACTATCGTTTGACGAATATGAAGCGTTTCGCCTCATCGACGACTTGAAGCTCAGTCAGGAGGAGTGCGCAAAACAAATGAAAGTCGCAAGGTCGACTGTTGCCGCCATTTATAAGAGCGCGCGTGAAAAAATTGCAGAAGCGATCGTTTATGGAAAAACGCTTACCTTTCGCGCCGGCGGGGTCGAACTTTGCCAATACCATTCGGAATGTTGCGGTCGCTGCGGGCAACGGGATTGCGCCGCCTGCGGGAAATGTGCAAAAGGCAAGAAAATTTCTTAACAGAAAGTTCAAATTGAGAAGGGCGATAAAATGAAAAACGAAGCAGCCTGGAGAGGGTTTAGCAAATGCGTGTGGTGCGACGAAATTAATGTGTCGAACTTCATCAAGACGAACTACGCGCAATATGACGGAGACGGTTCTTTCCTTGCGGGACCTACGGAGCGAACAAATCGTCAAATGGCGCGCGTTAAAGAGCTCTTGATTGCCGAAAGTGAAAAGGGCGGCGTCCTTGACGTCGATACGGAACGCGTTCTTACGATTCTTTCTCACGAGCCGGGTTATGTGATCGATAAAGACTCCGATATTATCGTCGGTCTTCAAACGGACGCTCCTCTCAAGCGCGGCGTTTCTCCTTTTGCAGGCGTTCGCAACGCGATTCAAGCGTGCCACGCGTACGGCTATGAGATGTCCGATAAGATCAAGGAGGAATTCACGTATCGTACGACGCATAACACTGGCGTTTTTCGCGCGTACAACGACACAATGAAAAAAGCGCGTCACGCAGGCATTTTGACGGGGCTTCCGGACGCATACGCGCGCGGTCGCATCATTGGCGATTATCGCCGTATCGCCCTTTACGGCATGGACTACTTGATCGAACAGAAGAAGATCGACAAGGCGAAGCTCGGCGAAAAAGATTATCTTGACGAAGCGACCGTGCGTCTTCTTGAAGATCTCGCGAAGCAGTTGGAATTCATGGTTCAACTCAAGACCCTTGCGCTTCAGTACGGATACGATATTTCTAAGCCCGCGACGAGCGCCTTTGAAGCGATTCAATGGCTCTATTTCGGATACCTTGGCGCGGTTAAAGAGCAAAACGGGGCCGCCAACTCGATCGGACGAATTGCTGAATTCATCGATATCTATATCGAACGCGATCTCAAGGAAGGAAAGATTACTGAGTCGCAGGCGCAAGAGCTGGTCGACGATCTTGTTATTAAACTTCGACTCGTCCGCCATTTAAGGACGCCGGAATACAACGACTTGTTTGCGGGCGATCCCGTTTGGGTTACGCTGTCCCTCGCGGGCGTGAGCAGCGAAGGCAAACATATGGTCTCGAAGACGAGCTACCGCGTTTTGCAGACGCTCTACAATCTTGGCTCCTCCGCTGAGCCGAACATTACCGTATTATGGTCCGAACATCTCCCGCAAGAGTTCAAGGATTTCTGCGCGAAAGTCAGTATCGACACCGACTCGATTCAATACGAAAACGACGACGTTATGCGCAGAATGTACGGCGACGACTACTCGATCGCGTGTTGCGTTTCCGCAATGAAGACTGGCAAGCAGATGCAGTTCTTCGGCGCGCGCTGCAACCTTGCGAAAGTTCTCCTGATGGCGCTGAACGGCGGCAAAGACGAAAAAGAGGGGGAACAAATTGCGCCCGAAGGACCAGTCTTTGAAGAAGAAGTCCTCGATTTCGACCGAGTCTATTCTGCATATAAGGAATATCTCCGCTGGATGGCGCGGCTGTATGTCAATACGATGAACATCATCCACTATATGCATGACAAATATGCGTACGAGCGTCTGATGATGTCGCTGCACGACACCGACGTCGAGCGGTTGATGGCGTTTGGCGTGTCCGGATTCTCCGTTGCGGTCGACTCCCTTTCGGCAATTAAATATGCGAAAGTCAAGCCGATCAAAGACGAGCGCGGAATTATCTCCGACTTTGAAGTAACCGGCAAGTTTCCGAAATACGGCAACGACGACGATCGCGTCGACCTTATCGGAAAGGATTTGATCGAGTTCTTCTATAAGGAACTGTGCAAGACCCCCGCTTATCGCGGCGCGAAACATACCCTTTCGATTTTGACGATTACCTCTAACGTCATGTACGGCCGCAAAACCGGAGCGACGCCCGACGGCAGAAAATCGGGCGAACCATTTGCGCCGGGCGCTAATCCGATGCACGGTCGAGACTGCGAAGGCGCGCTTGCGTCGCTGAATTCTGTCGCGAAGTTGAACTATGCGTGCTGTCAAGACGGTATTTCCAACACCTTCTCGATTACGCCGGAAGCGCTTGGAAAAGACGACGTCAGCCGTATTGAAAACCTCGTGTCGATGCTCGACGGCTATTTCCAACAAGACGCGCACCATCTTAATGTCAACGTCTTGAATCGTGAAAAGCTCGTCGCCGCTATGAACGATCCGACGCTCTATCCGTCCTTGACGATTCGCGTTTCGGGATACGCCGTCAACTTCAACAAGTTGACGCGCGATAAACAAGAAGAAGTTATCGCGCGAACGTTCCACAAAGGCATGTGATCAATTTCACAAGTAAAGACTGGCGGCGTCGTTCATGAGAGCGGCGCCTTTTTCATAGGCGAATAGGAGAGGTTCCGTGTTAGCTAATATCCATTCCTTTGAGTCGTTAGCGGCGCTCGACGGGGAAGGGCTCCGGTACGCTGTCTTTTTCACGGGCTGTCCTTTGCGCTGCGCGTATTGTCATAATCCCGACTCCTGGTTCAAGTCGTCTACGGATATGACGGCGGAAGAGGTCTTTCACAAAGCGAGACGCTTCAAGCCATATTTCAAGCGCGGGGGCGGATTAACGTTTTCTGGCGGCGAACCTCTGCTCCATGCGTCCTTTATCAATGAACTTGCCGAAATGCTCCAAGAGGAAGGGATAGGCTATTGCCTCGACACGTCCGGCGGCGTGCTTCTGACTAATGAAGTCAAAGAAGCGATCAACGGCGCCGACATGGTTGTGCTTGACGTTAAGTTCTACGAACCAGACTCTTATAAGAAATATACAGGCGGGGAGTTCGATAATTTCATCGCTGCCGGACGATATTGCTCAGAAAAAGAGAAGCGGTTGTGGCTGCGCACGGTCGTCGTGCCGGGAATCAACGACTCCGAAGCGGATATGGAACGCTATGCCGCGCTCGTTAACGACTGGCGCTATGAACAGTACGAACTCCTGGGATTCCATACAATGGGGTTCTTTAAGTATGAGAATCTGCAAATAGCGAATCCGCTGGTTGACGTCCCCGCGCTCAGTGGGGAGAGACTTGAAGAATTGCAGCGGTATTTAGATAAAGAACGTCAAGCGCTGCGACGCCTTGAGAGTTAAGCTGAACGAAACAAGGTTGGCAAAGTACGAATTCTCCGGAAGGGGCCGTTGTCCATGCACTAAGGTTACATGGTCAATTTAGAAAGGAATACAACTATGTATTTAGCAAAGATTTCATCGAGCGGTCAGATTACCATACCGCTTGAAGTGCGCCGTGCGCTGAACCTGAAACCGGGCGGCAAAGTTCCCTTCATACAGAACGAAAGGGGACAATTCGCCGTCGAGAACGCGTCAACGCACGCTATCTACAGCGCACAAGCCGCTTTTGAAGGAGCGGCTGAAAAAATGGGAGTTGCAAATGAGGAGGACGTCCAGACCTTGGTCAACGAAATCCGATATGGGATATAAGGACATTTGGCGGCGTCGATACGCTCGTTTCCGCATTCCTTTTCCCTGACAGCAAACTGACCAAAGCCGCTGCTGTCAGAGTTTTTACAAGAACAACGCAATCAAGCTTCAGACTGGAACTAGTCTGCTTCTTTCATCCTTTTCTCAATCGCTTGCCAAGAATGAGTCGTTAGACAGCTCTTGTCTAAGTCCTGGGTTATCTTTTCCCACAGCGCATACGGCATTGTCATGGACAGATATTTTGCCATGGCTGCGGAGCGCTGGGAAATATCGAACAATCCCATCACAGCTTTCGGGTCGTCGCTTTCCATCTGTTCCGCCGCGTAGAGAATTGAATGACACGCCGCCCCAAATGGCGCGATCGTATTGAGCGCTCTTCCGTTATGAAAGCCCAACAACGCCACAAGAGCTGAAATCTGATCCGGGTCTGCAAATACAAAGACCAAATCTGGCGTTCCAATTTCATCCCATTTTTGCATCGGCGCAAATACTATTCTGGGGTACGCTTTCTCAGAAAGGGGCAAATTGTTTCTCCATTTCAGCGCAGTTTCCTCATCCAAAAAGAATTTTTCTCCGTCTTTCATCCGCGTCGGTATATAATCTGGAACATTCTCTCCAAATCCTTGCGAAAGCATTTTTTGTATTTCTGGATTTCTTCGCGCGAATCCGTCGCCAAAACAGCAGCCGACGGCTCCGCCCGCACAGTTGCAGCTTTCTTCATTCATGGAAATAGTCTTGCCCTTTGCTGCAGCCGCGAGCAACGGAACCACGCAATTTCGCTTTTCCGGCGAGGCGTCTAAGTCGCACTGAGCCGCTTCGTTTCCGAAATATATTCCTACCGGCTCCAACTCGAGGTGAAGCGTCTCTTTCAACTTTTTGTTCATGAGAGCCTCCTATTGGCGTTATGGCCTTCTTGGAACTTGTTCAACTTGTTCTACTATATTTACAACCTGTCAAAGACGTTTGCCCTGCAGCGTCTCAGAAATGAAAAACGACCGTTCCCCAACTTACAAAGACGAGAAGAAGCGAATGGGTTTAAAAACTCCTATGAGTAGTATACATACATATTGAACGCAATTCAACCAAATTTGACGTCGCAGTGTTGCTTTTTTATTTTTCGCTTGTTAAAATGGAGCGGCGACGAAAAAGGCGATTTGCCGGAGTCTTGCAATTCGAACATTCAAAGGAGAAAATGATGTCCAGATCAACGACACAACTTGCGGACCTCTTCTTTTTGTCGCTATTGATCCTTGCGCTTGGAGCTGGCGCGCCAGTTTTTGCACAAGACTCTTGCCAAGAGACCCAGGAACCGGAGGCCGTTGCGGTTGCAGACGAGGAGCCGTCTGCGGTTACGGACGAAGAGCCGTCTGCGGTTACGGACGAGGAGACCGTTGCGGTTACGGACGAGGAGACCGTTGCGGTTACGGACGAGGAGACCGTTGCGGTTACGGACGAAGAGACGGCTACGGTTACGGACGAGGAGTCTTCCGTCGAGACGAGCCCCATTCCGTTCGATTGGATCGAGTTTGCAAATCGGGAAGCGGGAACTCTCAACACGCTGACGATCAAAGAGATAGAATATCGTTTCCGTTGGTGTCCTGCGGGCGAGTTTATGATGGGGAGTCCGACCTACGAAGAAGGACGCAACAACGACGAACAACAGCATAAAGTCAGATTGACTAACGGATTCTGGATTATGGAAACTGAGGTAACGCAGGAGATGTGGGAATCGGTTATGGACGATAATCCCAGCTTCTTCAAAGACCCGCATTTTCCGGTCGAGCGCGTCTCTTGGCACGACTGCCAAAAGTTTATAATGCGCCTGAATGCGGAAGGTCATCCGCCCTTCGGCTTAGTCTTTGCCTTGCCTACTGAAGCTCAGTGGGAATACGCGTGTCGCGCTGGAACGACCTCCGCTTTCTCTTTTGGAGACACAATTGACGGCGCTCAGTCAAATGTAATGGGATTTTATCCGAAAGACGCGCCAAAAACAGAACGCGATTTAGGACAGACGAGCGACGTTAAGAAATACCCGCCTAATCCATGGGGACTGTACGATATGCACGGGAACGTTTGGGAATGGTGCCATGATCGATATGGGAGCTTTAAATTCGACGAGGACGTCGTCTTGGCGGATCCAGAAGGAGCGTTCCTTGGCGAGAAGCGCGTTTTACGTGGCGGCGCTTGGAACTATGGAGCCGAAAGCAGCCGTTCCGCGGCCCGTGAGGCGCGGCATCCGGAAAGCATATGGCATTGTCTTAGCCTGCGGTGCGTGCTCGTTCCTTTGAAAAAATAGCTAGACGTTGAGACGTCGGCGTCGCTACAAGACAGAAGAACGCCGATTTGCTCATGACGCAAATCGGCGCTGCAACAAGTCGACTAACGAATAGTTATTTGGTCAAATCGAATTTCAACGGTTCCATTTTCTTCACGATAGAAGCGGTAAGTCCAGACGTTTCTGGGTCGGCGTACTGTGCGGGGAACGTGTTTGTTGATTTTGCCGTCAAGACGGAATCGCCCGACGTTTCAATTTTAAACACGGTAACTTTATAGTCGCCGGGAACGCATCCGACGTCGACGCCGGTCGTTACAACGAAATGTCCGGAAGCGTCGGTCGTACCAGCGGCTGCGACGCCAACCGCTTCGTCGACGGGCGTGAAACAAACGGTCGCGCCCTCGAAGGGTTCGCCGTCAAGCGTCAGCGTTCCTTCGACAGGCACAAAGGACTTTTTCTTTGTGCAGCCAACCGAGACAACAACAGCCAATGCCAGTAAGAGTATAAGAACAGATGTAAATTTTTTCTTCATTTTTTGACGCCTATTTATTTCTTAAACAGAGACGTCCAGGTCCGCTAAGAATCGCTGAACGTCTATGTTTCTTATCGAACTCAACGGAATTTAAGCGTTATTTCAAGTCGAATGCTGGCGTTTCCATATCAGCCGAGACCACGATAGAGAATCCGGAAGACATTGGACGGCAGTACTGCGTTAACATTTCCGTCGTTCCGTCGAACTGGGAAAACCCGACGAAATAATCGCCTTCGGGACATCCGTTTTCCTCGCCAGTCTTAATCGAAAACTTGCCTTCGGCGTCGGTTGTTCCAATCGATTCATCGAGCATATCCGGGCGGACAATCTTCGGACGAAACGTAACTTTTACATTTACAGCCGGTTCGCCGTTTTGCGTAACGACGCCTTCGACCGGAACGTATTTTATCTCGCCCAAAGGATTAGATTTAGCACAACCTGCCGCCATAAGCAGACAGCAAGTCAATGCTCCGAGAAATAATAGTTTGTTCTTCATTGTAAACGTTTTCTATGAGTTATCACGGAACGGAAACCGTTTGACGATCTCGGCGGTCGCCGAGGTATTGGTACGTCTTCATATCGATAGTGTCAGAGATGAAGTGTACGGATCCGTCGCCCATGAGGAAGTTAGCGCCGCCGGAGTGGCACGATTTGAAACCGTAGGCGGCCGCCCACGAAAATCGACTGGTACAGCTTTGGTCGTGATTACCGGTTGTTCCACCGTATTCCGTTTGTTCTTTGCTCAAGTGATTGATTGGAATCGAAGTGTACATAAATCCGTCAGGGTCGCTAAAAACCCAGCCAGACCAGGCGAACCCGGTGCATTCGGGACGCATTTCGCCGTAGAAGATTGTGCTTGAGAGACCGTCGAGAATTTCGCCGAAGTCAAATTGAACGCATTGAATGCCGAAAGGACCGGCAGGTTGAGCAATGAGGTCGGTGTATTGGGAAGTATAGTTGTTGTACCACGTAACCGAGGACGGGCACGCGGGTTGAGACAACCCTCCCCATCGCGTCGGTCCGGCGCTTGCAGCGTAGTTCGACGCATAGACCACCGGCCAACCTTGCGCTGTCGACATTGATTGAGGACTATTTGCAAAGCCGTCGGAAGGGCAAGAGAAAGTCTGGATCTTGTTCTCAGCAACCCATTTTCCATTGGAATCTTTCGCTGAGTTGACTCCGCTCATGACGTATCCTCCGGCGGTAGTCCATTTGTCAGGGTCTTCCGACGTTTGGATGAACTTTTGGGACAGGACTTCGTAGAAGGCCGTTTGTTCGAGATAGGGAAGAAGCCTGACGAGGCTTGAGCCGTAATCGAACGCTCCGGTTCGCATTTGAGCCGGCGGGAGCATTTCATGAGAGTCGTAGTAGTTCTGAACTGCCAGTCCGATTTGCTTGAGATTATTGGTGCATTGCATTCTTCTGGCCGCTTCGCGCGCCGCTTGAACGGCGGGCAAGAGAAGCCCAATCAAAATGCCGATGATCGCGATTACTACGAGCAATTCGACCAACGTAAAACCTTGGCTGCGTTTATTCATTCTTGATACTCCTCGTAAGTTAGAGCGTTTATTGTTAGACCGAATTGCCGATCATTGTTGAATTGTTTTGCCGTCGTCGCGCGCGCACATTGCACGGAACGCCTCTACTTCCATCGTTTCTGACGCAAAGGTGACGCTGCCGTCTGCGCGGAGCATATTGCACCCACCGCCATGCGAGGAGTCAAAGACGGTGTTGAGGGTATAAGACGCCTGCATTTGTTCACCGTTTGGACCGTTGCCTTCGAGCCCCGCCTTACGATAGTTCGGTCCCATGTAGACAGTAGTTAGTCCTGCGCCGTACAAGTGTTGCCCCGGTTGCATTTGGCTGAATTTCTCAGCCAAGCTGCAGCCTGCCCAAGCGCCTTCGTAGTTAGCGTTGTAGGGACAGCCGATCTCATTGACGCCCGCTTGTTCTCCGGCAATAAACGTATTAGTTGTGCCATCTACAATCGAGCTCATTTTGCGGGAATCGTTATAAGTCAAGATTCCGTTGTCAGCGACTACGCCAAGGGTCATCGTCTTAAGTTTGCTCGTGCGTCCGGCAGGGTCGGGAGACGCCCCGACAACGCCCGTATAGTTCGCAACTTGGGCTTCGTACATATCGAAGAACGCTTTCGCCTGGGCGTCTTTGATGATCTTTTTCCAATATGCGCTCGGGCAGACATACATATCAAGGACAAAGTTTTGAAGAAACGTGTTGTTCGTAAACGCGCCGCCAACTTCATAAGCGGAGTGCGCTACTACTCCGTCCCAGCGAAGTTGAGAATAGACGTTTTCTTGTTCGGCAAAAGGGAGGATGTAGAGACGCCAGTTGCGGCCGGAAAGAGTTCCGTAAGCGCCGTGACTGCCCTTAATTGCTCCGAGGGGGAATTTGCCATGGACGTCGTGATAGTTTTGGAAAGCCAGCCCCATTTGCTTGAGGTTGTTCGTGCATTGCATACGTCGAGCCGCTTCGCGCGCCATCTGAACTGCAGGGAGAAGCAACCCTATCAAAATCCCGATGATTGCGATAACGACTAAGAGTTCAACGAGGGTAAAGGCGTTGTGTCTCGCCCCCTCCTTTCTTTTTGAAATTTTCGTCATTAGTTCACCCCTAATAAAAAATGGTTATTGTGCTAACGTTCAGTTAAAGCTTATGGCGAACCAAATGTTCGTCGCAAGCATTGCTCGACCAAAAATATATTTCTACTCATATTGCAACTATCAAGCAATTTTATTTCTGAAACTGTAAACGGAGTCCAATCTCGTTAAACTGAGATTGCGTAAAACAGGGGATATCCTTAGAATTTGTGAAATTTTCTTGGCTGAAAATTTTTCCACAAAAACAAGGACTCCCCAGGTGTA
>JAQVHZ010000074.1 GCA_028695965.1 Thermoguttaceae bacterium
AAAAGCTCAAAGGAAATGAAGAAACTTCGGACTTGACGATAAAACAAGCAATTAAGCAATTAGAGAACATATTGGAACTCCATTCCGAAGGGAAAAGAAATTTGCTGACTATATCCAAGATGCAAAGAAACATTTTGGCAGCCATAGGAGTGGAACAATTCAAGAAATAAAATACCGTAACATTACCGCGAAGAATGAAGAAGCGGTCGTGTATACTATAATTTTACGGGAATTTAGGTTAAACAGACAGTTTCCAGCGGATTTTGACACAGAATAACGCTTGTTAAACCGAATTGAGAACAGTGGACAGCGCGGCCTTATCAAAAATAATAAGGGCAAAACACTTGCTGTGTCTTGCCCTTATCGTAATCAATGCGCATTCTTTGCAAACGCGCGTCCGTTTCTAACGTTCAGCTCACCTGGTGCGTTGAGACGGGGTCTTGGAAGCTTTCCTGCTCATGAGCCAGTAGAGGAACGGCGAGCAGATAAAGATGGAGCTGTAGGTACCGGCAACGATACCGACAATCATCGCAAACGAGAAAGTATGGATTCCGGGGCCGCCGAACATATAGAGGACGAGCGCGGAGAACAGTGTCGTAAGCGAGGTCAGAATCGTACGGCTCAAGCACTGGTTGATGGACTTGTTAATGATATCGATCGTCAACGCTTCAGACTTGCCGCGGATTTCACGCATACGGTCAAACACAACGATCGTATCGTTCAGGGAGTAACCGATAAGCGTAAGGAACGCCGCGACGGTTGCGACGCCGATCTTAAATTGCGTAATACCCAAGAATGCCAACCCGCCAGCGACATAGTAGCTAAGACCGATGAGTCCAAGAGTAACAAGGACGTCGTGAACCAGACCGACAACAGCGGAAATACCAAAAACGGCGCGCTTGAATCGGAGCCAGAGGTAACCAATGATGCAGACCAGGCTGCCCAAGATTGCCCAAACGCCCTGCGTGCGCGCGTAACTCGCGACGGAAGAGCCAACGGTGTTGGAGGCTTCAAAAGCAATTTGGTTGTTTACTCGAGTTTGCGCGGCGTCTGCGAAAGCGGTAACTGCGTCGACGTCGTCGGATTCAAAGACGACGTTCCAGTCGGTCGCAGCCTCCGTGGAACCTTCTTCATAACCTTCGCGCGTAACGACAAAAGTCAGTTCGGAACCCTCAGGACGAGCTTCGGCAAAGTAACCTTCGATTACTTCGCGCGCGAGAGCCGGCTTGATGGTCAGGGCGACTGTCGTTTCCGTCTTTATAGCGTCAGAGCCGACAGTAGAAACTTCGGTAGGCGCGCCAACCGTGTAATCCATGGCGTAAGTACGAAGTTTGCCATCGAATTTTTCTTTAAGGAGGTTTTCAACGTCCGCTTGGAAATCGTTAGCTTGCTTGTCGGGCGGACTCGATGCGCTTATTGCATAACAGGTGTTATCGGCAACCACATTGCCTTCTTGGTCTTGTGCAAGAGCCAGGGCGCTGACGGTAAGGTCGGGAAGGTCGTCGCTCAAGCTTTCGCGGAGCTCGTCAATTTCAACCGGTTCGTTGAAAACGATTTGGACCTCAACGCCGCCGACGAAGTCGACGTCGAAGATACCTTTGCCGCGCGCGAAGACGGCGGCAAGACCAACGACGATAACGAGGATCGAGACCCAAAGGGTCTTTTTGGCGAGTTTGAAGAAGTCAAAGTTCGGGCAGCCGAGCTGTTTCATGCCAGGCAAGAGCGGAGACACGCATTTCTTGCCAATTACTCCGATCCTTTCCATCGTAACGAAAATCGTGCGGCAGACGTAGCAAGCGGTAAACAGGTTGAACAAAACGCCAAGGAACAGGGTAACTGCAAAACTTTTGATTTGTTCAGCGCCAACGATGTAGAGAATCGCCGCGGTCAACATGGTTGTAATATTGGAGTCGAAAATCGCGGTGAACGCGCGTTCGTAACCGTTACGGATCGCCATACGGACCGTCGCGCCGCCAGTAAGTTCTTCACGAATACGCTCGAAAATAAGAACGTTCGCGTCGACTGCCATACCGACGGTAAGAGCAAGACCCGCTAGACCAGGCAAGGTAAACGCGGCGCGCATGCCAATCATGGCCATCATGATTAAGAAGAGGTTCATGATCACGGCAAACGCGGCAACCACGCCGCCGAAGCCGTAGTAAATAATCATAAAGATGAGGACGACGACGCTGGACCAAACGACAGCGTTCAAACCCCGTTGAATCGTATCGGCGCCGAGGGTCGGACCAGTAATCTGCTTGGTGACGGGTCTGTCCGATAATTTCGCGGGCAGAACGCCAGCGTGCATAACGGCGATCAAGTCGCGAACTTCTTGTTGAATACGCGTCCGAGAGTCGGGAGAAAGATCTGATCCAAAAGTGATGGTGCCGTGATCGCTGATCGTGCTCTTGATATTTGGCGCAGAGAACAAGCGGTTGTTGAAGACGACGCCAAGTTGACGGCCTTGGTCTCGACCGGCGCTGGCTTTATAGCGGTCGGTCAAGTTTTGCATATGCTTGGAACCAGTGGCAGTCATCGTAAAGAGGATTTCTGGTTCGCCCATAGAGCCAATGCTCTCTTGAACGAAACTGATATGGCTACCGTTGACTTCAAAAGAATCAATAAGCTCGAGGACGAGGACGTCGTAACGCGGAGCGCTCGCTATTTCGTCTTCGCGAGGTTGATAGGTCGTTTCGCGGAAGACGACGCCTTGACGAATGGAGTCTTCTTGGGTTGGGTCAACCGGCAGCCAGGTGTATCCCTTGACAATTCCATCGCCTATCAACTCGGGCAGGACGTCCGACTTAATGTCGGCTCGTTCTGGATTTGTGGCAAGCGCAATGGCGGCTTTTTCGTCTTCATCACTGGACGCGTTGTTTGCGAGGATGCGGAAACTCAATTGACCCGTATCATTGATGACGCGTTCAAGACGAGCGACTTCGGCGGGGTCCGCTTCTGGAATCGTGATTTTGATTTCAGTGTTCGCTCCAAGTTCCTGGATCGAGATTTCACGAACGCCAGAAGGGTTGATACGCTGCATAATAGCGTTTTTCAACTTGGACATATCCTCGTTGGAAACGGTTTTCTGGTCGGAGCCGTCGACGGGTTGAACTTCGTAGACAAGGACCGAACCGCCGCGCAAGTCGACGCCCAGGTTCACTCGGTTTTGCTTGATTCCGACGATCATAGAGACCAGCGAAGCGACGAAGCATATGATGATGATCGCATAATTAGAACTGTACTCTTGGGTGCGGAAACGCTTGCCAAGGACGCGCCCAAGCCACCAACCGACAACAACAAGGATAATCAAGCCGATTATGGTGAAGTAGCCGGTGGCGTCTGCTTTTTGATCGACCGGTTCAACGACGACAGGAGTAGCCTCCGGAACAGCGGTCTCCTCCTCTGCCGTTTCTTCAGGAGCTTCTTGCGCAGGAGCTTCATTTTGTTCAGCTTGTTCAGCAGCAGGAGCTTCCGAAGCGGCTTCTTCAACTGCGGCGACAGCCGACGCTTCCGTCGGTTCATCTTGCGCAAAAGTCGAGGTCGACATGACGCCGACGCCAAGCGCCATAAGCGCAACCAGACCTAGAATAGCAGGTCTCAACGATAATTTTTCGCTAGTCATTTGGGTCAAAATTGTTTATGAGTAACATTAGTTTTCCCGACGCTCTTTCAGGAATCCGATTCACATACTAGGGAGAGTTGAACGGAAAAACCGCGTTAGTCGGGGGAAAAGCGACGAGGTTCTCATGCGAGCGAGAATACGTCTTTTCAAATCGAATATCAGCGCGTTTCAACGCGCGGCGTTAAAACGGGTGTAAACAAGTCGAACTCCGTGAACATGGACGCTCTACTTATTTCTATTTTTTGTTTTTGTCTTTGTCTGTTTTTTTGGCAGTCTCTTTGTTAAAAACAAAGTAGATCGAAGAAATTGCAAAATGTATCTTTACATTTGCAGAATCGTCGACGCGAAGAACGATTTCTCCGCCTTCACGGTCGATTGAGCAAACAACGCCGATTATTCCGCTTGTCGTTAGAACTTTGTCGTTAACCTTGAGCGAGTCGAGCATTTTATTCATCTGCTTGTCGCGAGATTTCGTCGGCAAGATAAAGATAAAATAGAGCGCGATGAGGAAAACAAAGATCATCATCACGAGCGTGAAAGGTCCGCTTCCACTGGCGGGGGTAGGCTCTGCTTGAGCGAATAGCGGCGCTAAAAATGCTTGCGTCAAAGCGACGTTCATTGGAAAGTACCTCGATCAATACAGTAATACGAGTCCGACGCCTGGCCGAACGAACCGGGCCAAACTATACTCGACTATTAAACCGTAATGATAAACGCTTTTGCCTAGGTCGACAAGGGCGCCAGACGGTAAATATTGCATTTTTCACAAATTTTCTTGCTTTCGAGAAAAGCAGGCAGTAGCCGTTTCTTCAATGCGTTATTGTAAATAAAAACGGACGTCTGCTACTAGACGTCCATTTGAAAAAAGCAGACTAAACCGAATACAGCGCTCATCTTGCGAGGAGTCGGCGGCGGACGTAGTCCGACGTCGTCGTCCACTCGTCCAGTTGAAAGATCATTCGGTGAGCGTCTTCGTCCGTCTCGCGATAGTACCCCTTTGTAATCCAAACGGCGCGGAATCCCAAACTGCGCAGGAACATCTGCGCCTGTACGTTCTTTTCCCGCACAACGCAAGAGACTTCGGCTCGGCGCGTATTCAAACTGTTGAGCAGTCGGCGGAGCATGAAGGCGCCAATCCCTTTACGACGTTCCAATTCATCGACGGCGCAATTGAGCAAGCGGCAGACGCCGTTTCGTGCTTCGTAGAAGAGGTATCCGTTAACAGAGCCGTTGCTTTCAACAACGAGTCCTTGACATTCGTCGTCGTCTAAGCAGTACTCGAAGTCGCCTCGAGTCCATGGAAATTCAAACGCTTGACGTTCGATGCGCAAAATGGTTTCGAGATCGTTCTTTGTCGCTTTGCAGCAAATAAGCTTGTTTGAATTGAAGACGCGAGGGGCGACGAACGCTCTAAAATCGACCGTCGAGCATAAGCTGTATAGGTTCAAAAGAGACTCCTTTTCCATTGCGAAACGCTTTACGGCAAAAGACTGTCGAAGCACGTTCTGCAGGACTTTTGCATTTCTATGCGCGTTTTTTAGAAGAATGAACCAGCTTTCATATTCGGGAAGCCGGAGCCCATTTCCGTCCGTCTTTTCTGGGGCTTGGAGAGGTTGTCGGGCGCCTTTTGGACCGGTTCGGCAACGGCGTCCGACGTTCGAGCGCTCTGTTCCTCAGACGTCGTCTGCGGCGTTTCGCTCTTTTGCTCTTGCGCAGGAGCAGACGCGCTCTCCGAAGTTCCTTGCGAGACGTTTGCGCTTGTTTGCGCGATATTACTCTCTTGTGTGGATGTTGCCGATATCCATTTGACGTTTGAGTCGTCGCTGGACGAACGCGAAGCGCCGGCGTTTTGGACGAACCGCGCTGTGTCGGAGCGTTCCGACGAGGCGTCGGCGGAAGGTAAGTTCTGAACAAGTTCGCCCGAAGGGGTCGAACGCGATAAGACAACGACCTCGCCAAAGCCAAGAGAGTTGGACGCCGATGGAGCTGGTTCGTCGGCTGACGGCGTTTCGACGGGCTGCGGCGCTTCGTCAGGAGGGAGAACGAGTTCGGGGACCGGTTCTGATTCTGCTTGCGCGGAGGTCGATTGGACGCGCGCCGTTTGCGCGGCAGGGAACGTTTCGACGGCAAGCGCCGATTCGGCTGCGCTGAACGAGTCGGCGCCGTCTATTCCTTGCTCGCGTTCTTTTGCGGCGTATTGGGCTGCGAGCGTTCGCGCGCGGAGCGCGACGTTGGAGTTCGAGGTCAGCTGCGCGGCGGCGCTTGTGTGTTCGACCGCGCTGTCAAGATCGCCTGCGCGTTCGGAAAGGACGCCCATCTTATAGTAGGCGCGATAGTCGTTCGGAGCCATTTCAGCAATCTCTTGGAGCGCGTCATAGGCGTCGTCGTCGCGTTCTTGCGCTTCGAGAAGATAGGCGATCTCTAGTCTTGGTTCGATCGAGTCTGGGTTTCGGTCGCGCCATTCTTCGAGCGTTCGCATCGCGCCGGACGCGTCTCCTCGCGTAGTGGCGGACGTTGCAATCCCGCGGTAACAGCAGACGATCGTTTCAGGAGCGGGGTTCATCTGCAGCGCCGTCCAGTATGCGTCTTCCGCCTGCGTGAGAAGATTGAGGTCGCCCGTTGCGTTTGCTTTGCGTTGGAACGCCGAGCCGAGGTTGTAATACGTTTCCGCAGATTCTGGATTATCTTCGAGCGAGGCTTGGAACCGAGCAATTGCGTTGTCGTAATCGCCCGCAGTGAAATATTCGACTCCACGAGCGTTGTTCGACGCGGCTGTCGCGCCGGAAGAAACGCACCCCGACGCGCTCAACAGCGCGCCAAAACAGAGCATTAACGGCGCCGCCCACCCGAGAAGCGTCTTGCTTGCGTTAGGCGAACGTTCGAAGAACGCTTTGCGAATTGGCGAAATTAGGGAAAACATAATAACTAATCCGATATTGTTCGACCCGTGCGGCTGCAACATGACCATCCTTTGTCGTGCGGCTCGTCATGACTTCGATTTGGATTATCCGCGCTGACGACCGGATGAATAAGCGCTAATCCGTTTCAATTTTGGCGCGGAAAATCAGTCTTGCGGGAAACAAGGCGGTTTAGAATAAACTTTATTTCTATTTGACGCAAGAGAAGATTTTGACGGGCGCGTCCTTCTTTGTTGACGCAACTCGTTGGCCAGTCTGCGTTCAAGTTCAAAACTTGGGGAGTCTTGCAAAACGCTCCTTAAAGCGCTACAGCTTCAGAACGCCACAGCGAGCGTTTTCTTTCTTTTGCACAGATATTCGAGTCTTGTTTTTATTTATATGCGATCTTTAAGGTCTTTTTACAAAATTTCCCGAACTCGTTTGTTGCTGCTATAACAATCGAGTTTCATGCATTAGTAACGCTGATGGTCGTGTTCGAAACGCAGACGTTTTTTGTTTTAAGGATTTTTAGAGCAACCCTGTTTTTCAAAACGCTTTATTTTACCGTTACATTGTGTTAAAATAACGGCGCATGAAGCGCAATGGCGTTCAACAATCAAATTCCCGAACTAGAAAGGCGTTAGCGATGCGTCGAGTACTATTGGCGGCAGTATTTTTGTCGACGATCTTTTGCACAACCACAGGCTTTTGTAGCACGGAGACAATATCTCTTGACGGCGTTTGGACAATCCGACAAGACTCGGAGAATGTTGGAAAAGGCGAAGAATGGTTTGCCTCTCCTCTTTTAGAATCAGGCGAGACGTTTAGCGTTTCCGTGCCCGGGGTATTGCAGGAAGTCTTTCGGGAATATCACGGGGTTGTTTGGTACGAGCGCGAATTTCAGACTCCGGAAAATTTCAGCGGTAACGCCCGAGCGCTTTTGCGTTTCTGGCAAGCGGAGTATAGAGCGGACGTATGGCTCAACGGTTCATATCTTGGCTGGCATGAAGGAGGCGAAGAGATGTTTGAACTTGACGCCTCCTCGGCGCTTAAGCCGATTGGGGAGTCGAATCGCTTAACCGTTCGCGTTTTGGACGCCGCCAATGAGCCAATTGACGGTATTTCGATGGCAAATATTCCGCGTCGGAACAATACGAACGACGTGACGCCGGGTTGTGGATACGCTTCCGGCGGGCTTGTCGACTCAGTCGAGCTGCTTGTTGCGCCGAACGTTCGCATTGCCGATCTTCATGTGATTCCCAACTGGCAGACTGGAGAAATTGAAGCTCGAGTTACTGTCGACAATGCAACGGAAACGACGTGGCGCGGCGTTCTGCGTCTCATGGCGGTTTCTTGCGACGGTGGAGAATTCACGCGCCCCATCGAGTTTCAATCTGAAGCCAAATCGGGCGTTTCGCAGGTCGTTGGGAAATTGATCGTTCCGGATTTCAAGTTATGGGATCTCAACGATCCTAATCTGTATTCAGTTTCTTCAGAACTTGTTTCAACGGACGGCTTCGAAATAGACCGCCGCGCGGCAACGTGCGGATTCCGAGATTTTCGATTTGAAAATGGATATTTCCGCCTTAACGGTAAGCGAATTTATGTAAAGTGTTCACATTCCGGAAGCGATTCTCCAATTACGCATCGAGTTCCGCTCGATCCCGATCTCTATCGTAAGGATATTCTCATCTGTAAGACGATGGGATTCAACATGATTCGCTATATAGCGGGTATGCCGCGTCGGTTCCAGCTCGATCTTTGCGATAGGATCGGATTCCTCGTTTACGATGAATGTCTTGCTGGATGGTGTTTTGACAATTGTCCCGAGCGATTAGAAAGGTATGAGGCGCAGACCTTGGGAATGATACGACGTGATCGTAACCACCCGAGCGTCGTTGCGTGGGGGCTACTCAACGAAACGCTTGATTCTCAACTGGTACTTCAAGCGGCGGCGCTTCTCCCGACTGTCCGCGAACTCGATCCAGACAGGGTCGTCTTCTTGAATAGCGGCAGTTTCGACGCTTTTGCGAACTCGGAGACTGTAACAGCAGATTATGGCGTTTGGCGCCGCAAGGGCGGGGCGATCATGCCGGGCGTCATTAAAAACGGAACAGACGAGACCTTTCGCTTCGATGGAACGACATGGTTTAAACATACTGTTTTTCTCCATCCGGGCGACGTCTCTCACGAATACTGCGTGCTTAAATGGACGGCTCCTCAAAGCGGTTCTTACGATTTCTTTGCCCGTTTTACGGACGTTTTGGTCGATGGAGTTGCTAACGTTGATCTTCACTTGATTAAAGAACGTTTGGACGGCTCTAGTACGGAACTCTGGTCGGGCTATCTGAATCTTAATGGAGCGGGAGGTTTGATTGCTCTTGCGACCTCGGATCAATTGGGGCTGGAATCGGATAAGAGCGTGACGACGCTTCTGGAAAAAGAGCTCTTTACATTCCAACCAGGGGAGACGTTGTGCGTTGTCGTTGGCATAGGGGATAGCGCTGGAACAGGCGATACGACGGCGATCGATATGAAAATGTATGCGCCCGACGGTTCCGTTTCTGACGTTACCGAAGATTATTCTTTTGAACGCAATCCGAACGGCGTATGGTCTTACGGCTGGTTGCCCAGGGGACCTGAGCCCGATATGGACGAGTTTAAGCTCTTTGATCTTGGACAGAAAACGCTCGTTTTCGAGCCAATTGGCCGCTTTGCCAATCCCGGTTCTTCACAATGGCAGAACGAACTTGCCGACACGCATCCGTATAAACCTGTTCCGCATACGGGGCAGATTATTAACGAGCTGCGAACGCATGAAAAGAACGGTCAGCCCGTCTTTTTGTCGGAATATGGGATAGGGAGCGCTGTCGACCTTTTCCGACTGACGCGTTTCTTTGAACAATATGGGGCTGCCGACGCCGCCGACGCAAAAAATTATCATTGGCGTTACGATAACTTCAACGCCGACTGGAATGCATGGAAACTAGACGAGGTCTTTGCAACGCAGGAGGACTTCTTCCGGCAAGCAATTGCGTTGATGGCAGAACAGCGCCGCATTGGAATCAATGCAATTCGTGCGAATCAAAATGTTGTCGCGCATAGCGTAACAGGAACGCATGACCAAGGTTTTTCAGGCGAAGGACTGACGACGATTTTTCGTGAATTGAAACCGGGCGCTGTCGACGCTATGGCGGACGTCTTTGCGCCTCTGCGGTTCTGTAATTTTGTGGAACCGGCGCATGTCGCCGCAGGCGATAAAATTACCGTCGAATCGGCGCTTGTGAATGAAGACGTCTTAGGACCGGGCGAGTTCCCCGTGCGATATGTCGTCGTTGGACCGAACAACGAACGGATTTTCGACGAAACACGAACGATGACGATTCCAACTCCTGAAGACAATAAGGAGAATCCGATCATTATGCGCGTCTTTTCAGAAGAAATAACGATTCCGGAAGGCGTCGCGACCGGAGAATGTCGGTTCTTTGCGGAGATTCAAGAGGGAGGAGCGGCTGCAGGCGGCGTCGAGCGTTTCTTCGCGTTCGACCGCGCCGATATGCCAAGCGTAGGAGACGGTAAGATTTACGTCTGGGGCGACGACGAGGAGCTGCTGGCGAAATTGGGCCAGGTCGGAATTGCTGCAGAGCCTTTTACTCAACCGGACGGCAAGGCGGCTGTTCCGACCGTTGGCGATCAGATTCTTGTTGGCAAATCGACGAATCGAAAAAGCGACGACGAATTCTCAGCCCTTTTCAACTGCGTTCGCGACGGGGTCAACGTCGTGTTCTTGTCTCTTGACGTCTTTGCAGAAGGGAACGACCGTACGCGGTATCTTCCCTTTGAGCAAAAAGGGCAGATCGAGCAGCTTCCTGCGTGGCTCTATCATAAAGACGACTGGAATCGGCGCGACTCTGCTTTTGACGGTCTAGAATCCGGCGGCGCTGTCGACTACGTATATTATCGGGACGTCGTTCCCGCTCTTACGTTTAGAGATCAATATCCGGTTCCAGACCTTGCAATTGCGGGCGGATTTAATACGCAGATGGGTTATCAGGCGGGGTTGACGATGGCGGAGTGGAATTTGGGCAAAGGACGAGCGATTTTATCGACGTGGCTCATTCAAGAGACGCTGCCAAATCCCCTTGCCGAACGTTTGATGCGTAATTTGCTCAACAAAGCCCGTTAGTCGCCGTGTCCAATATTATTTGTTAGGAGATTCAAAATGAGAATTGTTCGTGTTTTTCTAGGCGTTCTTCTTCTCGGCGTCATTTCGCCTTGTGTGTTTGCACAAGAACAACCGAAAAAGAAGCTTATCGAACTTGGTTGGGACATTCCGACAACCGAATATGTCCGTAATAATTGGCAGGAAATGGAGGCAAACGCGCCATTTGACGGAATCATGTACGACCTTGTCGCAAAGAGCGACGACGGCAAGAAAGTAGCCAGCCAATCGCTCTTTACTGCTGATTCATGGAAACAAGAGTGGTTCAGCTCGTGCGTTCAAGACCTAAAATCTTGTGATTTCCAACGTTATCACAATAACTTCATCCGTGTCAATTTCTATCCGACGCCGTTCGATTGGGCAGACGAAGAATGTTGGAAGGACGTCTGTGAAAAAGCAAGGATTTGCGCTTGGGTCGCGCGTCAGACTAACGACGGCCTCTGTTTCGATTTTGAATCCTACGGAGCGCATATGTTTAGACACGACCCTTCGACGGGCCGTTCTTTTGACGAATCTAAGGCGTTGGCGCGTCAGCGCGGCGCGGAGATGTTTGGAGCGATCTGTAAAGAATATCCCGACGTTGTCGTGCTGTGCTTGTGGATGAATTCGGTTAATTTTGCCGCAGGTCGATCTGAGAATCCTGACTTTGTTCTGCGAACAGGTTACTACGGCTTGCTTCCGGCGTTTATTGACGGTATGCTTGACGCCGTCGCTCCGGAGACAACTCTTATCGATGGGTGTGAGGCTGGATATTACATGAACGGAGCAGCGCAATATGATCGTGCAACGTGCGATATGCTTCTGGCGACTGGACCCGCGGTTCGACTTGTATCCCCCGAAAATCGTAAAAAGTACCGTTTGCAAGTTCAAGCGGGGTTTGGATTTTATCTTGATATGTATTCTAATCCCAAAGGCTCCGCATATTATCGCGGTCCGGAGCCCGGTGAAACTCGATTTGATCGATTAGCGGCGAATCTCCGAGCCGCTTGGAACGCCGCTGACGAATATGTTTGGGTCTATGGCGAGCAGAAGCGTTGGTGGCCGCCTGAAAACGCAGGGTCTGACGACGAGTGGACGTCGTGGGAAGAAGCGTTGCCCGGTATCACAGATTTTATCTTTCAATTGTCCAATCCTAAAATTGCGGCAAAGGTTTTTAAAGAACGCGTTCTCAGCGATCCAGACGTCGTAAACCTTTGTGTGAACGGCGATTTCTCTGACGTCGCCGAGAACGGAACGCCTGCGTCTTGGGGGACGTGGCAGATCGAAACGCATGCGACCGGCGAGTTTGCTGTGCGCGACGGCGCTGCGGTTCTTAAGGGCATGAACAACGGCTGCTATATTCAAAAAGTCGACACGATGCCGGGCGAGTCTTTTTTCATTACCGGTAAGATGAAAGCGACCGGCGATTCTTTTGGCAACTTTCGCGTACGGTGGCAAGACAGTAACGGGGCTTGGGTCAACGACGCGCTTGACGTTATGATTTTTCCAGACTCTGACGAGCCGGATGAAACGGGCTACGTTGAGTTAACAGGCAGCGTAGTCGTGCCGGATGGCTCTAACGCCCTAGTTTTATTGCTGCTTGCTTCCGGCGCTGATCCAAATGGAGTCGTAAGCTACGATGATGTAAAGATCTATGGTTCTAGAAAGCGTTGAGGATAATGCGGCAGCGTTTTGGAACGTTTCGTTTTGGTTGTTGCGTCGACGTGAGCGTTGAATTTTAGACGAAAAACGCGCCGCCAACGCGCTTTGCTCTAATCGCTCGGAACGTCTCTTTTGAAAATGGCTTGTTGTTAATAGACTGCGCTTATGGAGGGGAGAAACGCAAGTCCAGTCGTTGCCAAGGGGCAACCGGCAGTTCCGTTATAATCCGATCAAAAAGAACCTTAGAAATCCTCCAAGGGATTGTATAACGTCGTAACAAAGCCGAACGCTTTTTCCGAAGAATTTAGGATTTCAGTAGAATTGCAGCTTCCAGCAGAAAATTGGACGCCGCATTTTGTACGTGATCTTATCTTTCTTTTTTAATTTGTTGTAAACTATTGTCAATAGGAGACTTTGTATGAGAATTGTCCGCATCTGTCTAGGCGTCCTTCTTCTCGGCGTCGTTTCCTCTTGCGCCTTTGCACAAGAGCCGCCGAAAAGGAAACTTATAGAACTCGGTTGGGATATTCCGACAACTGAATACATCAGTAAACACTGGCAGGAAATGGAGGCGAACGCGCCATTTGACGGGATTATATACAATCTCGTTGCGGAGAACGACGAGGGCGCTAAGGTTGAGAGCCAACAGCTCTTTACTGCGGATCCGTGGAAACAAGAATGGTTTGAAACTTGTATTCAAGACCTTAAGTCATGCAAATTCCAACGTTATCACAACAACTTCATTCGTATCAATTTTTTTCCTACTCCATTTGATTGGACGGACGAAGAATGCTGGAAGAACGTCTGTGAAAAGGCGAGAATTTGCGCTTGGGCGGCGCGTCAGACTAGCGGCGGACTCTGTTTCGATTTTGAGTCCTACGGAGCGCATATGTTTAAACACGATCCTTCGACGGGTCGCTCATTTGACGAGTCTAAGGCATTGGCGCGTCAGCGCGGCGCGGAGATGTTCGGAGCGATCTGTAAAGAATATCCTGACGTCGTCGTGTTATGCCTCTTTATGAATACGGTCAATTTTGCCGCAGGTCGATCTGAAAATCCCGACTTTATTTTACTTGACGCCTATTACGGCTTGCTTCCGTCATTCATCGACGGTATGCTCGACGTCGTCGATCCGGCGACGACCCTTGTGGAGGGGTGCGAAGACGGGTACATAATGAACGGAACCGCGCAATATAATCGCGCGGCTTGTGATATCCTCCTGGCGAGCGGTCCGGCCCATCGACTTGTTTCTCCTGAAAATCGTCAGAAGTACCGTACGCAAGTTCAGGCGGGGTTCGGGTTTTACCTTGATATGTACGCCAATCCGGAAGGGCATTTTTATTACCGCGGTCCAGAACCCGGTGAAACTCGATTTGATCGATTAATGGCGAATCTCCAAGCCGCTTGGAACGCCGCCGACGAATACGTTTGGGTTTATGGCGAGCAGAAAAGTTGGTGGCCCCCTGAAAATGTCGAATCAGACGACGATTGGGAGTCCTGGGAAGAAGCGTTGCCCGGTATTAGAGATTTTATCTTTCGGTTGTCCAATCCTAAAATTGCGATGCAGGCTTTTAAAGAACGCGTTGTCAATGACCCAAACGCAGTAAACCTTTGCGTGAACGGCGATTTTTCCGACCTTGCCGAGAACGGGATGCCTGCGTCTTGGACAACGTGGCAGATGGAGACGCTGCCGCCCGGCGAGTTTGCCGCGCGCGCAGGCGTTGCCGTTCTCAAGGGCGTCCGTAACGGTTGTTTTCTTCAAAGTATCGAGGGGACGCCGGGCGAATCTTTTCTCATTACCGGCAAGATGCAAACGAAGGGCGATTGCTTTGGCGTTGTCCGCGCGCGTTGGCAAGACAGTGAAGGGAATTGGGTGAACGAAGAGTTAGACGTTACGATCTTCCCAGATTACAACAAGCGTGATAAAAAAGGTTACGTCGAGATAACAGGCAACGTGGTCGTTCCAGAAGGCGCCCGCTATTTGCTTCTGTTGTTGTCTGCTTCCGGCATTGATTCCAAAGGGATTGTGGGGTTTGACGACATAAAGGTTTATAGTTACAAAAAACGGTAACGCGACGTCGCCTGAGCTTTTAGCTTTTTCCATACCCGGCGTCTCGACGGTTGTTCAGAAGCTTGATCGACACGCTGACTCCTAACTCGCCCTGACAAAATACGCTGATCGACATTCTGTGCGGAAAATTGGCGCGTATACATAAGAACAGCCGTTTAAGAACGTTTGAGGCGTTCTTGAACGGCTGTTCTTTTAGTTCAAGAGATAATGCTAACGCTAGAAGACGAAACCACAAGAGACGGACCCGGTAAAACCGTCTTCAGTACCGGTCGCATTATTGTTAAAGTCGCCGGTTTCGATCCAGTCGTAGCGAGCTTCCGGACGAATGAAGAAACTCTCTATCGGACGATAGACCATGCCGAAGGAGACGTCGTGGCAGCGTTGCTCCATGTCCCCGGCTGCGCCGGGTTGTTTGCCGGCGTCTTTAAGCCACTGCGTGTAGTATTCGTAACGCGCGGCCAAAGTAAGACGATCTGTAAGGGCGTACGAGAGGTAGTTCGCGACTCCAAATTGACCATAGCGAGGATCGCGAGTCGCGCGGTCGGACATAGTTCCATAGTTCGACGCGATCGCATAGCTGAGTCGGTCAGATAATCCGATCATAGCGGCAACAGTTTGCAGATATTCGTTATTGTCTCCAACAGGAACCCCAAACAGGTCGTCGTAATATCCGTAGGACGTTGCCGCGCGGTTCTCGCCAAGAATACTATGGACTTGACTTAATACGCCGGCGTAGGTTACTTCGACATTTTCTGCAATTTGCCATCCGGCTCCAAAGAGAAAGCCCGAGTCGCCTCGACGGTTGCTGAAGCTATTGTTGATTCCTGAGACCATACCGAAGTCAAGATAGAACGCTTCCGTTAGTTGGTACGTAAACAGACCGCCGGTGTGCGACGTCGGTTCGTGATCGAACATATGGGTGTGGGTGTTGAAATCATCCGTCGATTCGTCGGCCGATTCATATCCAAGGGTCGTGCCGAATTTACCGCCTTTCAGCGACAATTTCCCCCAGCCGAGTTGTCCGTACGCTTGGAATAACGACGCCCCGTACCCATCGCCGCTTACGCCCCATTTGTAGTCCAAACCGTCTTCTGACTGGAGGATATTTGTGCCAAAAAGAGCGTCGACGCGGTACCCTAAGTCAAGACCGCCTTTGTTCGGATCAACCGTTTTCTCACTTGTCAACCAAGCTTGGGTAAGGCTCCAATTATTGCCTTCGTTCCAGAAACCGTCCGCCCATCCTCCAACGAAGCTTCCGCTAATTAGCTTGTCGGCTTCTGCCTCTTCTACGTAAGGGCCTATTGCGTAAGAACTTTCATGAATAGGCGCAGCGCCTTGAACGCTTGGCGCGTTTTCTGGCACAGGCGCCGTCGTGTATGTGTCGTAACTAAACGACGCTCCACTCCATACCGCCGCGCCCAAGAAGGACGCGAGAAATAAAATCCTTTTCATAGTTTTTGCCTTTTTAAACAGGTGGCAAAAAAATCAGAAGCGTTGACTCCGTGCCTACGCTTCCAGGGACAATCCTTTTTCCATTCGAGTTATCGGGCGTTTGAAGTTGACCTGGTTAGTTTTATAAAATTATTTTAAGAGAATCCGGTCTTTTTTTATTTTTTATCCGATTATTCGTTAAAATCGTTACAAACAGACTGCATGTTTGGAGCCTTACAAGTAGATTGTATTTTTAGAGGGCGACTTTGGCAAGAATAGACTTGATTTTCGATATGAATTCTTGGCATTGCATAACATATCAGCGCTACAAAGTCAGCAGTCTCTTTTTTTACTAGTCATGGTTCTTCGGCCTGCGACACGGCGGATCTTTCTGCAACCGGAAATTGACATAGTGAGTTCAAATACCCTGGGAATGTGAAAGGAACGCGCCTGATATGTGCGCTTATGGAGATTGTCTGCCGTTTTTTCGGCTGGATTGGAATAGATTGCGTTTTTACCTATCGGAGCGACTTTTGCATCGTTGGTTGTTACGGTGAAGTAAGGCAACGGCGTCCGTTTCAAGTTGTAAGAACAGAAAAGAAGAGGTTGATGGTGATTTGAAAGAGTAGTTAGTGTTCGCCGTTGCACTTTACGCTACTTGAGCCCCAAAACTACGACTTTTTATGGATCATAGGGAAAGAAATTAAAATAACCGTTGAATTCTCGTGGTTAGGAGTATCCTGTTAGGAACAAAAATAAAAATAAAAAGTCGCTTGACGGTTGTCGAAGTTGGTGTAGAATTTCTCGAGTCGTCTTTACCGGGCGGCCAACCGATTACGGCGTCAGCCGTCTTTGGTTTTTCGAGCTCTTTTGAGCTTGATCAGTTATTTTACAAT
>JAQVHZ010000075.1 GCA_028695965.1 Thermoguttaceae bacterium
AACCGGTTGTACTGGGGGCTTGTTCAGCAAAAATCTCACTGATTCGTTAATTTTTACGTTTTTTCTTCAAAAATTTCCTCCCGAAAATCGAAGGGGGAGCAGAATGGGGTTTTTAGAACCTCCCATAATTATGTTTCCTCAACTAAGGGGCGTTTTTTTGCTGCGGCGCGCCTTGGCTTTTCATACCGACAGCGTTCGTTTCCTCGCGCGCTTTTGGCAATTGGTATCGACCGGGATAAGTTGAACGCCAAAGTCCCCCTTGCGCCGTCGGAGGCAAAACTCCAAAAAAAGAAAAAAGAAAAAGCTGGACAGCCGACGCCGCTCTTTCTGCCGAAACGCGGTCTTCGCGCCAAGGGGGCGTTCTCTTGACGTCTTCTCAGCGCTTAAGAAAAACGTCGCGCCAAGATCAAGAACGCCCTTCGTTCAATTCGCCTGAGCCTCTTTCTTGATAGGTATTGCCGAATCAATGTTGTAATTAATGGGAATTACACGCGCAACCCCCAAAACCGCTGAACAAATATTACCGAAGAAAAAAAGAAAAATCAAGTATATTGGGGAATAAAAGGGAAAAATCTCAGAATTAGCGCCAATGATAATGAATCGTCAAAGAATCCGCGTCGGCGTCAGAGCGCGCGCGTTCGTCTGCCGCCTACAAACAAACGCGCCGGAAGAGCCTCTTGCAGCTCTTACGGCGCGCGTTATTCAACGTCAGCGACTAAAGCCTGACGCGCAATTATCTCAGGAACGAAGGGCGGCGACTTCTTCGTCGATAGCCGCGTAGATCTTTTCCATCGCGGAATCGCAGCCGAGATCGGCGACCGACTGCTCGCCGACGACGACGCATTCGTTATGCATCGCGGAGAACGCGACGTCCAGGTCGATCGCAGAAGTATAACCCTTCTCTTTGACGTATTTGGCGACGCCGGCGACGTACTTTTCGCCAAGCTCGGGGTTATTCACCGCGCAGACGGTAACGGTAATCGGAACGCGCTTATCGTCCGTGCCGCGCATCGCGGGCGCTTTCGCGTCGAAGACCTGGCTGCGGTTCTTATAGCTCGTGTGCAGGAGTTCGTGCGCTTCATGACTGCCCGGCTGACCGCCAAGGACTTCCTCGTAACACTTGGCGACGATGAAGTTGTCTTGAGGCTTTTGGAGCTGAGCCGCTTTGTCGGCAACGTACGTGCCCGCCTGACGCTGCATACGAATCTCGTTGTTCACGCCAAACGGCTGACCGCCGCCCGAGATGCATCCGCCCGGACACGCCATCACTTCGACAAAGTCGTAATGAACCTCGCCCTTCTTGATCTTTTCGACCAACGCCTTAGCGCTCGCCAGTCCGTGGACGACCGCGACGCTGACCTCTCCAGCCAAAGTCGACAGCTTCGCTTCTTTAATCTTGTCCATGCCGCGAACCGCTTTGAAATCGACGTTCGTGAGCGTCTCTTTCTCAACTTTTTCAACGACATACCGCAGCGCCGCTTCCATGACGCCGCCGGAAGTACCGAAGATAACGCCCGCGCCGGTCGAGAATCCAAGGGGCATATCGAACGCTTCAGGTTCGAGCTCGTCAATCTTGACGCCTAACGAGCCAATCATGCGCTGGATTTCGCTCGACGTAATGACAATGTCCGTCTCCGGAACGCCGTCCGTCTTGAACTTGTCGAGCTGCGCTTCGTACTTCTTAGCCGTGCAGGGCATAATGGAGACGACGACAAGGTCTTCGCGCTTGCAGCCGAGCTGCTCGGGCAGAACCTTCTTGGCGAGCGCTCCAAACATCGCTTGCGGCGAACGGCAGGAAGAAACGTTCGGAAGCATTTCCGGAAAATAGGTTTCGCAATACTTGACCCACGCGGGGCAGCAGCTCGTGAAGAGCGGCAGATTCTCTTTTTTCGTGAACCGATCGATGAATTCGGTCGCTTCTTCAAAGATAGTCATGTCGGCGGTGAAGCAGGTGTCGTAGACGTGCTTGAAGCCCATGAATTTAAGGGCGGCGACGAGCTTGCCCGCGTAGTTTTCGCCGGGCTTGGCGCCAAAGTATTCGCCGACGGCGACGCGAACGGCAGGCGCGATCTGGACGACAACCGTCTTCGTCGGGTCGTAAAGGGCGTCCCAGACCTTGTGCCGATCTTGCTTCGGAATCAACGCGCCCGTCGGACAAATAGCCGCGCATTGACCGCAGTTCACGCACTCTACTTCGCCGAGCCCCGCGCCAAACGCCGGGGTGATGCGCGCGCTCGAGCCGCGCTTCGAGATGTTGATCGCGCCGACGCCCTGAACTTCCGTGCAGACGCGAACGCAGTCGCCGCAAAGGACGCACTTGTTCGGGTCGTACTGAATCGACGGCGAGCTCGTGTCGATAGGCGCAAACTTTTCGAGCTTCTTATACCGGATCTGTTCGACCCCAAGTTGACGCGCCACCGTCTGCAATTTGCAGTTCTCGCTGCGCGAGCAGGTCGGGCACTCGACGTTATGGTTCGCTAACAGAAGTTCGACGGCGACTTTGCGCATCGCGCGAATTTCTTTCGTATCCGTGTGCAGAACCATCCCCTCTTGCGGAATCGTCGAGCACGCCGCCATGATCATATTCGGCCGCCCGTTTGTTCCCTCGACTTCGACAAGGCACAGACGGCACGCGCCGTAGATGCTCAGCGCCGAGTGATAACAGAACGTCGGAATATCGACGCCCGCTTTGCGGATGACCTCGAGCAGGTTGCGTTCGTTGGTAAATTCGACTTCGTGATCGTTGACTGTTAAAATTTTCTTATTCGACGTCATTGTGTTCTCCCTTCCGACTACAGCCCCATAATCGCCCCAAATTTGCACCCCGCCTTACAAGCGCCGCATTTGATGCACTTATCGGCGTCGATCACGTGCGGTTTCTTAAGTTCGCCGGAAATTGCGCCGGCAGGACAGTACTTCGCGCACACCGTGCAGCCTCGGCATTTTGTCGGATCGATTTCAGGACGCGCGAGCGCCTTGCATTCGCCGGTCGGGCAAATTTTATCGACGACGTGAGCTTCGTACTCGTCGCGGAAATAACGCAGCGTCGACAGGACAGGATTAGGAGCGGTCTTGCCGAGCGCGCAGAGAGAGCCGAGCTGCACCGCTTTGGCAGTTTCCTCGAGCAGAACGAGCGTCTCTAGAGTCGCTTTTCCTTCGACGACGTCGTCGAGGAGCGCGAGCATCTGTTTCGTCCCTTCGCGGCAAGGAACGCACTTGCCGCAAGATTCGTTTTGCGTAAATTGCATGAAGAAACGCGCAATACGAACCATGCAGGTCTGTTGGTTCATGACGACGAGACCGCCGGAACCGACGATCGCGCCCGTCTGTCTGAGCGAATCGAAGTCCAGCGGCAGGTCGAGAACCTCGGGGGTCAAGCATCCGCCGGACGGACCGCCGATTTGGACCGCTTTGAAATCGTCGTCGGTCAATTCGCCGTCGTTGTTGAGAACGCCGCCGCCGATATCGTAGACGATCTCGCGGAGCGTCGTGCCGAACGGCACTTCAATGAGACCGGTGTTCGCAACGTGCCCGGTAAGCGCGAACGTCTTGGCGCCCGCCGATTTTTCCGTGCCGATTTCACGGTACTTTTCAGGACCGGCGCGGAAGATGTACGGTACGGACGCAAGCGTTTCAACGTTGTTGATAATAGTCGGCTTGCCGTAGAGACCTTTTTCCGACGGGAACGGCGGTTTCGGAGTCGGCATGCCGCGTTTGCCTTCGACGGACGCAAGCAGCGCGGTCTCTTCGCCGCAAACGAACGCGCCCGCGCCTTCCATGATGCGAATCTGGAAGTTGAACCCAGTTCCGAAAATATCTTCTCCGAGAAGACCGAGACGATTCGCGTCCTCGACCGCGCGGCGCATCCGCTGAACGGCGAGCGGATATTCGGCGCGAACGTAGACAATGCCCTCGTCCGAACCGATCGCCTTGCCGGCGATCATCATCCCTTCAAGGACCGAGTGCGGGTTCCCTTCCATAACGGAACGGTCCATGAACGCGCCCGGGTCCCCTTCGTCGCCGTTGCAGACGACATATTTCTTATCGCTCTTGTTCGGGAGCGTGTATTTCCATTTGAGCCCTGTCGGGAACCCTGCGCCGCCGCGGCCGCGGAGCCCGGACGCCAGCGTAACTTCGCAGACCTCCTCCGGGGTCATCGCGAGCGCTTTGCGCAGGCCTTCGTACCCGCCCTTGGAGATGTATTCGGCAATATTTTCCGGTTCGATCGTGCAGTCTTTGAGAACGATGCGCGTCTGCTTCGCGTAGAAAGGAATTTCCGTCTCGTGCGTGCAGCGCTCTTTCGTCTTCGGGTCGAGATAGGTCAAGCGTTCGACAATCTCGCCTTTTCCGAGCGCTTCGATAATTTCCGGCGCGTCTTCCGGCTTGACGTGGCAGTAGAAAATGCCTTCCGGCTCGATCCGAACCAAGGGGCCCTGTTGGCAGAAACCTTGACAGCCGCTCTTGGAAATATAGA
This sequence comes from Thermoguttaceae bacterium, assembly GCA_028695965.1. Lineage (GTDB taxonomy): Bacteria > Planctomycetota > Planctomycetia > Pirellulales > Thermoguttaceae > RUG369. Next base: position 4,475 of record JAQVHZ010000075.1, read on the forward strand.
CGCCTTCCGAGGGTTCGTCTTCCGCTTTGAGTTCCAGAACGACCGGTTCGCCCGTCTTTTCGATTTCCGCCTGCAGCGCGTCGCGGACCTTCAACGACCCGTTGGCGATACAGCCGGTTCCGCCGCAGACGATAATATGGCGATGCAGCTTCGAAACGCTCTTTTTGTACGATTCGGCAATTGCTTCGAGGTTAATCAAACTCATGATCATTCTCCTTTCGCGGCGGCTTCTTTGGCGATAATTCTGTCGACGATTTTTTCGGCGGCGTCAGGGGTCGTTTGACCGTGAACTTCGCCGTCGGCAACCATGACCGGCGCAAGTCCGCACGCGCCCAAGCAGCTGACGAGTTCGATCGTGAACATCAGATCGTCGGTCGTGCGTTTTTCATCGCTCAACTTCAACTTGGAATAAAGCCTTTCGAGAATATCGTGCGACTTCTTCACATGGCAGGCGGTGCCGTCGCAAAGTCGGAGAATATGCTTGCCTTTAGGATTGAGAGAAAAGTGCGCGTAGAACGTAGCCACGCCATAAACGTGAGCGACCGGAACGCCAAGCGCCGTCGCCGTGTAGCTGATCACGTCTTTCGAAAGATATTTGTAGACCTCTTGAATCTGTTGAAGAATAGGGATCAAACGCGACGGATCGTGATGATTATTCTCCAAAATTTCATTGACCTGCGCGAGATAGTCGACCATTTTTTGGGTCGTTTCGAGAGTCTCCTGCATTCTGGACTTCCTTAAGTTCATAACTCTGATGAGGCTTCGTACTTTCTTACAAAAAGCAAAAACGCCGCGTTAATTGATCGGCAAAAACGAGACAAACGCCTCGACTCGCCTTTCGGGACACGACGCTTACGAGCCATTATACCAAAAACGCCAAAAAAATCAGGACGTCTTTGGCTCAATTCGATAAAAATCCTACATTTTCATCTTAATATACTTAGCCGCTTCTAACTTTAAAGGCTCCTCGCTCTATGTCAACGCGAACGATACCCGGAATATTCGTCGAGGAACCCGGAAGGCGCGCCGAAAGAGTTCTCCTCTGCCGAGCGTTTCAGCGAGTAGACGTTCAGCGCGTCTCGGACGGTCGTCTTTTCTCTAACGAACGTCTCGAGCTGCGCGCGGTTCGCGTCTCCGGCGAGCAGGATTTCTTCGCTCTCGCCCACGCGTAGCGTCGCGTTCGACGGTCGGAAGGAACGGAATCGGTTTTCGTCGCGCCCTTGCAGGAGGAACAGGACGTCCCCCGCGGCGTTTGCTTTGGCTAAGTCGTAACCGAGAACGTCGCGTTCGAAGAGCGCCAATTCCGCAATGAGGCCGCCCCCGCACGTCGGTTGACGCGTCGCGCGATTGAAGCAGACCGCCAATTTCAGCGACTTGAATTCGGTGCAGAAATTAAAGTCCCCGCTCGAATCCATGAATCCGGCGATCGGGCCTTGTCCGTCGTATTCCGGCGCAATTACGTTGACAATAGCGAGCGCCTTCCCGACCCCTTCCGTCTGCGTCTTCACGGGCCGCGCCGTCTTTTTCCATGCGCCATTGGGCAAAGAATAATATCCGAACCCCGTTTCGTAGTCGTAGGCGCTGCAATACCTGCCTTCCTCGTCCAGCATGACGGTCATCGCAACGACGCCCTTGCAGCAGTCATGCAATCCCCATTCGTCGACCGCCGCAATGATAGCGTGAACAGCGGACGCCGAGCAGACCCAGACGTCAATGCCGTTCGCATGAAAAGCCTTCCACAGCTCTTTCATATTCTCCGAAACGCTCACGCCCGACGTCCATTCGACCCGTACGACGCCAACCTTCGATTCAATCTCTTTTGGACTCTCCCAAACGATCAGGCTCGTCTCCACAGCCCCAAATTTCCTGCAGGAGCGGCGCGTCAGCGAGTAGACTTCGCGTTCGGTCATGCCGGTAAACCAGTAGATAACCCACGGATAGGCGACCGACCGTTCCTCGACGTCGCAGACAAGGTCGTACGACATACGCATCTTTGCGGCAAATTCGAGCCAGAGCGCGTCCGAATGCACAACGCCGAGCCGCTCGTCGGACAGGCCTTGTGGCGTAAACGGTCCGTATTTGCCCCATAATTGAGAATATGCGCGGACGATATCGTCGAACAAGTCGTTGTAAGAGCCGTTCATATAGCCATAGCTCGAAAGGTCGGCGTCCGGATCGCTGAGCCCTGTCAGCAGGACGTCCTTCAAATCGTCCGGATGAATGGCAAACGCCATCGTCTCCAATTGGTAGACGATAAGCTGTTCTTCGACGTCAAAAATCGCCGTCGTGTTGTCGAAATCGAAAACGGCGTAGGTATTGACGTCGTAAGACGCCGAGCCGTTTCCATAGGCGTCCATGAGGTCGTTCAGCGCCCTTTTGACGTCGGGCGCCCAATCGGTTCGTTCTAAACGGACGTCTTGTGCGGAAAGACTCGAAAAGGACAGGAGAATTAGAACGACGCCCCAAAAGGCTGCTTTTACTCGGAAGGTCATAGTTGTCTAGCGTTCGATTGTTTCTATCTATTCAAGCGCCGCAAACGCCAAGCCGAAAGTTTCGCGCGTTAAGCGAAACCATGGCGCCGCTTACTGCGCGGAACTCCAAATATCGACGTCGCCGTTCGAATTAAGCGCGTAGACGCGCTTAGAATCGGGGGACGCGGCAACGCCAATCACAAACGTATCCTCGCTGCGTTCGGCTTCCGATCGAGGAAGCGTTCCCAGAGGTTCGCCCGAGAGTCCGAAAAAGCGTATCGTCGACGGGCCGCTCATCGCCTCTGAGCCCGGTTTCTTGCTTGTTTCAGCAACGATTACCCATCTATTAGACGCAACTGCAATAGCGATCGGATTAGCCGAGTCGCCGGAAGCCTCGCCCTGATCGATCAATCGCGTCAGGGAATGTTCGGCGCGAGCGGAGCCCGTGCCCGCGTTAAAGGCGTCGACGCGATAATGTCCGGAATTCGAGACGAACAATTCGTTTTCAACAGGCAGGTAGGCGATAGAGAAATTCTCTTTAATCACGGGCTTGAGTCCCGGATGTGCGGCTGCAGTATCGGGGTCGCCGATCACGCAATCGGGAAACGCCTCCTTTTGCTCGGCGTTTTTAAGCGCGTCAATCTTTTTCCACGAGTAGCGCCGCACGCGGTCCGACAGATAATCGGCGACAAAAAGACGTTCGGACGAAGAAGCGAGTCCGCGAATATCGGCGTCGGGAACCGTAAGAATGTGTTCCAACTTGCCAAGAGCGCCGTCTTGAGCGGTAAAAATAACCGCTTCTCCCTCCGACGGAACGACGTTGTCAAGCGAAAAACGCAGCGCTTTCACTTTGTCTCCGTACGCGACCAGGAGCAGCCCGTTCGTCGCGGCGTTTTGGTCCGAGACAAAAGCAATAGCGGTCGGCGCCTCGTCGGAATCGTTCGCCCACGAACCAAGTTTATTCCCTTCCGCATCGTAGAGGGTTACGCCCTGAGAATCTGCGACAAAAAATTCGTCGTTCCAGCCCGCTGCAAGCCCAGTGCAAGGCGTCGACGACTCGTGCTTGACCGTGCTCGCGTACGCGAACGAAGGACCGCTGTCCGCTACGGGCAAAGGAACGGCGTTATTGCTCGAATGAGGCGCCGTAAAGACGCCTACCGCCCCTGCGGCAAGCGCAATGAACGTTACCACGAGCAAAACGACCCAAGTCGTCTTCGGGTTCTCCAGCGCCCGTTCGTCGAAAACGACCCGGTGCGCATGGCCAGCCGTATCGGTCCACGCATGTTTATGACCAAGCAGAACTTGCGTTCCCGTTGCGTCTTTTTTCTTCCTCATCTCGGTCTTTCCTCTCCTCGTCTACGGGAGAATTCCCTCTAATTATGACACGGTCAGCGGCCGCGCGGTAAAACCTACAATAATAAAAGCGAGCGTCAACCAGCCTAAAACCGTCCTCTGCCATCCTAACGGCTGATCGTCCCTCATCGTCGGCGGATGGCGCAGACCGATGAAATAGAGCAGCGCCAACAGGAGCGCCCAATTCCACAGCCCGAAAACAAAGACGCACACGACGGCGGCGCCAAAAAGAACATAAGAGCACGGCGCGGCATATTTGCGCGTGAGCGCGTAAAAAATGTGCCCGCCGTCGAGTTGACCGATCGGAAAGAGATTCAGCGTCGTGAGCAAAATCCCGACCCAAGCGGCGACGGCGACCGGATGCATGAGCAGCGTATGCGTCGAAGGATCGTACCCATGCACAAGATTCGCAACCCACTGAAAAATAAGAGGTTCGCCAAATATCAGCGCCCCTTCGGGAAAGCCTTCCTCCGGTATCGGCGCGACCGTCGAATTGGCGACGCCAATCACAAGAAAAACAAGCGTAACAACAAGCCCTGCAAGGGGACCGGATATGCCGACGTCAAAGAGCGCGCGAACGCTCGGCACGGCGCTCTTCATCTGAATGATGGCCCCAAACGTTCCTAGCGGCGGGAGCGGGACGGGGATAAAATACGGAAGCGTCGCATCGATTCCATAGCGCAGATTCTGCAAATAGTGCCCAAGTTCGTGACACGTCAAAATCGTCATGAGAGGCGCCGAGAAAAGCAGTCCGGAAAAGACGGACCCGCCGCCATAGCACAAGAAACCGACATAAGTCGTCGACGCCCACGTTGCAGCGTACAACAATAAGGGGACAAGCCAATAAGGCCTGCTCGCCCACCGTTCGCGGAGCGACGCCTTCTTCTTAGAAGGACCGCCTTCCAAAACCGGCTCGATCACTATGCGTTCGTGCTCTAACGACTTCATTTCGATAATCGAACGTCGAATGGAGTCGAGCGTTTTGTTCGCTTGTTCAAGATCGTGCTCGTCCAAAAATTGCCTCCGAATTTCTACGTTCGAGGTTCCCGCGAATACTCGGCAAGTTCCGGAGACGTCTGCGGCAAATTGCCGACGTCGACCGTTTCGGGATCGTAAAGGAGCGCCTTTTTCTTCGCGCGTTTGCGCTCCTCTAAGACGCGCAGCGCCTCTGCGGACGCCGAACACGCGCAGCGGCGCTTCACCTGCTTGCCCCGCAATTGAGGAATCGCTAAAATCAGGCTGAAAATCGCAAAGACCGCAACGGCAAATCCAATCGTCGCAAGGAGCGTGCCAAGCGTCGAGGACGCGCCGCGGTCAACGGCGTCTGCAAAAAGCCAAACCATTTTTCGCCTCCTCTTTTACTTCCAGCGTCAAAAGAACGCCCGTCAGATTTCCGACTTGAACTTCAACTGGCGCTCAGAAAGCCGTTCAAACGCTTCGATATACTTTTCGCGCGTCTTCAGAACGACGTCGTCCGGGAGGGCGGGCGGCGTGGAGTTGCGGTCCCAACCGGACGCGAGCAGCCAGTCGCGAACAAACTGCTTGTCGAACGACGGCTGGCTTTTGCCCGGCTCGTACAAGTCGGCGGGCCAGAAACGCGAGGAGTCTGGCGTCAGGACTTCGTCGATTAAAATAATTTCGCCGTCGGCGGCGACGCCAAATTCGAATTTCGTGTCCGCAACGATGATTCCGCGCTTAGCGGCGTAATCGCTTCCGCGTTTGAAGACGTCGAGCGACATAGCGCGCAGCTTCTCTGCCGTCTCGAGCCCGACCCGGTCGGCAGTCTCCTCGAACGAAATGTTTTGGTCGTGTCCGACGTCCTCTTTGGTCGAGGGCGTGAAGATCGGCTCCTCAAGTTTAGAGCTTTCGACCAGTCCGACGGGCAATTTCAAGCCGCAAACCGTCTGCGTCTCCTGATATTCTTTCCAGCCGGATCCGACAAGGTATCCGCGAACGACGCATTCGATCGGAACGACCTTCGTCTTTTCGCACAGGACCGAACGCCCTTCGAACGTCGTCAAATCGGTTCCCTCTGGAAAGGGAATCTTCGCAACGTCCGTCGTGATAACGTGATTGCGGACGCCAAGCGTTTCGAACCAGAATTCCGCCGTCTGATTAAGAACCTTCCCTTTATCCGGAATTCCGGTCGGAAGGACCCAGTCGAACGCGCTGATTCGGTCCGTGCTGACTAAGAGAATTTTGTCGCCGAAGTCGTAAATATCGCGGACCTTGCCGCGTTTAGGAGTCATGCCCGGAATCGACGTCTGCAATACTACGTTAAAACTCATTTTTTACATATCCTAACCAGAAGGAAGCGTCAAAGCGCGGCGTTACGTTTTGCCGACTTTTCGGTACATTATACGCGCTTTTTCGTCACGCGCAATATATCAAGCGTTCCGCAGACAAAGTAACGAGCCGTTATAATCGGAGCCAAAGCGCCTAAATTTCAGACAATCTTTCAAATGTATCTTGACGCCGAGGCGCTATTTTTGCATACTCAAGTATAGACAGGCTGAGCAGTCTGCCGCAACGCGGAGCGAGGAGCGCTCAATACCACGCCTGTAAAAATAGCGCCGAAACTTACCAGAGGGGTTTTATATGTCAATCCAACCAAAAAACGGAATAACTGTCTCGCTCTCGACTCTGCTCGAAGGGGAAAATGTCGCCCCTTTTCGCAACGCGAATATAGCCGTTTGCAGTTGCAACGCATACGAACCGCTCGACGGCGGACTTTACGTCTGTAAAGAGACCGACCCCGCCGCCGCCCTGGAAGACGTCAAAATCGCCGCCGCAAACGGCGCCGTCGCCGTTGTCTTGCCAAACGCGCTCGACGACGCGTTCGCCGAAGAACAATGGGCGGAAAACGCCGATAACGAGTCGGGCTTCCAAAAGATTTTCGTCGACGATCCGCGCTCCGTCTACGCGCGCGCGTGCCAAGCGTTCCGCGATTTCCCCGCCAGAAAAATGCGGACCGTCGCCGTTACCGGCACCGCGGGCAAGACGTCCCTCTCCTACATCCTCGGCGGCGTCCTTGCTGAAGCGGGCCAATCGGTCGGCTTAATCAGTTCGATCGGCGTCTACGACGGCGTTAAGCTGCGTCCAAGTAAAGAAACGACGCCCGAACCGGAAGAGCTCGCCGAGTTGCTCGACAAAATGGTCGAGTTCGGCTGTCAGTGCGCCATTATTGAGACGTCGTCCGTCGCTATTGCCGAAAAACGCATTGCGGGCATAGAATTCGACGCCGTCTGCCTCACGAACCTGCGCCGCGACCATCTTGACGTTCACCGGACCGTCGACCAATATCGGCGCGTCAAAATGCAGATTTTCAACTACCTGAAAAAGAACGGCGTCGCTATCTGCAACCTTGACGACCGCGTTACCGACGCCGCGCTGCACCTCATCAATCGTCCGACCTTGACTGTCGGAACCCAGCCGACCTCCTGCTCCGTTTCCGGAACCCCGGTCGAAAGAAGCGTCTCCGGTCAAACGTTCTACATCGTCGCGGGAGCGGACGCGTGTCCGATTCGCACGCAAATTATCGGTAAAGAACACATCTACAACTGCTTAGAAGCCGCCGCGCTCGCCATCGCTTGGAAGATCGACCTGAAAACGGTCGCAAAAGGAATCGAACGCGTTACCTACATCCCCGGAAGAATGGAGCGCATCGACTGCGGACAGCCGTACGACCTCTTCCTTGACCGCGCAAGTTCGCCGGAATCGCTCGCCGCCGCGCTTGACGCCCTGCGCCGCGTAACAACGGGCTCTCTCTACTGCGTCCTTGCCGCCCCCGACGACGGCGACCGAAGCAAGCGGCCGCTGCTTGGCAGAACTGCCGAAACGAACGCCGACTACACGATCGTTACCAGTGGAAATCACCCGCAGTCCCAAACGGAAGAAGCGTTTGAAGACCTGATCAAAGGGTTCGAAAAAGCCGACGAAGTCCACGTCATTAAAGATCGAAAAGAAGCGATCTTGTGGATCCTCTCGCACGCGTCCCCGGACGACTGCGTCCTCATCGTCGGGCAAGACGTCTCGACCCTCGACAAAATCAACGAGAAATTCCTGCCCGACAGGCAATTCATCAAACATTGGCTCTACGAAAATCAGCCTTGCGTAGAGACTTTTTGGTACAACTAAAAACTCTCCTTTGGAGTTTAAACAGAACACAGAGCGCGTAGAATTCCAATCGCGCTCTTGTTTTTTCGCCTCGATCATCCCTCGCGCGTGACGCCATGACCAATCGCCAACCCTCAGTAGGTATCGTAACGTTTACATTTGGCGTCAACTTCGGATGTCACTTACAGCGTTACGCATTACAAGTCGCTTGCGAACGTCTAGGATACCAAGCGCGGGCGATTCTCTTGTCCCACGGCGACCTTGTCAAGCCGTCGCGGCCAGGCACGATAAAGCGCGCGCGATATACATTGAGGCGTTTTCGTGAAAAGGCGCGCCAAAAAAGTTACTACGATCTCCTCTTCGGCGCTCAACGCCGTAGAAAAAAAGCGTTTGACGCGTTCGAAAGAAATTTCTTAAACACAACCAAGCGATTCTATTCCTATGCCTCAATCAAAGCGAGTTACGAATCGCTGGGGTTCGACGCGTACGTCGCAGGAAGCGATCAAATCTGGAACCCGCTCGGCATGGGCGTCCCTGATTGCTACAATTACTTTATGCTCGATTTCGTGCCGAGCGACAAAAAAATCGCCTACGCGCCAAGCGTCGCCGTCTCGAAACTTGCCGATAAATACGTTGAGCGATTCCAACGTTACCTATCGGACTTCCGGTTCCTTTCCGCGCGAGAAATTGAAGGCGCGCGCGAACTCGAGCGCATACTTGGACGCGAAGTTCCAGTGGTCGTCGATCCGACCGGGCTTCTCACAAGCGACGCTTGGGACGTCCTCGCCGACCAGGCTAAGCCCTTAGTCGCCGAAAAGTACGTTCTGTGCTACTCGCTCAGCAATTTAGAGGCGATTTTGCGCCATGCCAAAAAGGTCCAAAAGGCGCTTGATTGCCCGATCGTCTGCTTTGAAGAAGATCGAAAGTCGGACCGATTAGCGAAAGAACTTGCCGGAGACGGCGCCGTCGTCGTGAGAAACGCAGGGCCTTGTGAATTTGTCAACTACATAAAACACGCCGAGTGCGTCATTACCGACTCCTTTCACGGCGCTATCTTTCCGATCGTCTACCGCCGACCCTTCTACGCAATGACGCGCGACCGCGCCAATCAAGAAGAGTCGATGAACTCCCGCATCTTCACCTTGCTCTCCACCCTCAAGTTGGAAGACCGGCTGTTCGAGCCCGACGACGAACGATCGACCGGCGTCAACGACGTCCAAATCGATTATCGCGACGTGGAAACGCGGCTGCGCGAATGCGTCGATTTCTCGCTAACCTATTTGAAAAACGCCCTTGCCGCAGTTACAGGTCAAAACAATGAGTCCTAAATTATGCGATCCCGCTCAATGCACGGGCTGCGGCGCGTGCCGAAACGCCTGTCCTCACGACGCCATATCTCTGACGTTCGACGAGGAAGGCTTCCTCTCCCCTAAAATCGATTCTAAACTGTGCGTCGACTGCAAGCGCTGCGAGAATGCTTGTCCCAACCTGAATCCTCCTCAACTCGCGCGAACCGCCGATCCAACCGTCTACGCGTGTTGGAGCGCCGACGCCGACGTCCGAGCGCAAAGTTCTTCTGGAGGTATGTTTTCCGTATACGCCAATCACATTCTGGCGCGGCAAGGCGTCGTCTTTGGAGTCGCCTATGACGAAAAGAATCGCGCGGTCTTCGTCAAAGTGGAAAATGTCGACGAACTCAAAAAGACGCGTTGCTCGAAATACGTCCAAGCGGACGTCGGGACAATCTATCGGACGGCGCGAGAAGAACTTGAAGCTGGAAGGCCCGTCCTCTTCTCCGGCCTGCCCTGCCAGATCGCAGGGCTTTACGCTTATCTAAACAAAGAATACCCGAACCTCTTCACCTGCGATCTGATCTGCCACGGAATCCCTTCTCCAATCCTCTTCAAGAAATGGTTTGAAAGCCTCGACGAACAATACGAGCAACGTCTCGAAGGGGTCGATATGCGCGCTAAAAGTCAAAATGCGACGGAAATGTCCATTGCGCTCACGCTAACAGGAGACGAATCAAGAACCTACATACCATGGAGCCAGGAAGAGGCGGACTACGTCGGGCAATACTTCATGACAAACGTCTCGCTGCGCTCCTCGTGCGGACAATGCCAATTCGCAACGGTTCCGCGTCAAGGAGACGTTACCCTGGGCGACTTCTGGAGCCTAGGACTTCACGTGCCCTTCGAAAGACGCGACGAAATTCCGCGCGGCGTCTCCGTCAATCTAATCAACAGCGCTCAAGGAGAGCGTCTCGTCGAACAGGTAAAAGACGACGCCGTTTGGTTCGAACGGACCCTGCAAGAGGTGAAACAAGGCAACCCGAGTCTGACTCAACCTGCAAAATTACACCGGAAACGAGAGCGTTTCGTTCGCGATTCCGTCGCGCTGAGCTACTCTGAGCTTCGGCGGAAATATTTCAACAAGCTCGGTCCAACTTTTTTGGAACGTGTTCAAGCCAGAATCGTCAGAAGATTCCGCAAAATTGTCGGCAAACCCCTGCGTCAAAAAATCGCGCGGCTTTTCGGCGGCGGGTCCGAATAACGCGGCTGCCAAAAAATCTTTGCTTTTTTTGTTGCGTTTCGTTCCTTGCGCTTGTACAATAGAAGACGTCGGCGATTTCTGCAGTAAAATCGCCTGTCTCAACGCCGCGCGGCGACGCGCTTTAACCATAAAGGACAACGCTATGCAACGACGTAACTTCTTAAAATACGCCGGGCTCGGTTCAGCGGCCCTCGCCGCAAGTCCGGCTATGTTTGGCGACGAACCTTCTTCCGAAAAGCTCTACCGAGTCGGCCTCATCGGCGCGGGCTGGTACGGCAAAGTGGACTTATTCCGCCTCATTCAGGTCGCAAACGTCGACGTTGTCTCTGTTTGCGACGTCGACCAGGAGGCGCTTGACGAAGCCGCTAGGTTGATTGCCGCGCGTCAAAAGTCTGGAAAAGAACCGAAAAAATATCGCGACTACCGCGAAATGATCGCGCAAAAAGACCTCGATATCGTTCTTATTGCCACCCCCGACCACTGGCACGCGCTTCAAACGATCGCCGCTGTTGAAGCCGGTATCGACGTCTACGTCCAAAAGCCGATCGGCGTCGACGTGCTCGAATGTCAAGCGATGCTCGCCGCCGCAAGAAAGCACAAAGCGGTCGTTCAGGTTGGGCTGCAGCGACGAAGCACGCCGCACCTGATGGAAGCAAAAGAGAAAATTATCGATTCCGGTATGCTTGGCAAGGTCGGCCAAGTGGAGATTTTCAGCTATTACGGCGGTCCTGGCCCGGCGTTCAAGCAAGAGCCCGCAGAAATTCCAGAAGGGTTTGATTACGATTTCTGGTGCGGTCCTGCGCCTAAGCTGCCCTATTATCCGTTCTTACGACGGCGCTCTTGGCGTCAGCGCATGGAGTACGGAAACGGAACGCTCGGCGATATGGGCGTCCATATGTTCGATATGGCAAGATGGTTGCTCGACCTGGGCTATCCGAGACGTATCTCCTCGTCTGGCGGACAATTCATCAAGACAGGCGGCGTGAGCAACTGCACGGACACGCAAACGGTCGTCTTCGAGTACGACGACCTGAACGTCGTTTGGAACCACCGAACATGGTCGGAACTGCCAGATAGGCGCCACCCGTGGGGAGGTTACTTCTACGGCGAGAACGGCGTCCTGAAAGCGAGCGTATTCGGCTACGATTTCAATCAGTACTACCGCAACGAAAAAATTAGCGGCGAAGTCCTCTACGAAAGAGAAGAATATCCAGAAGACGAGAAGGAACCGGGGATCGAAATGCACTGCGCGTCCGCCATCCGCGTCCATATGCGCGACTTCATCGCAAGAATTGAAGATCGAGGTCGGCCGCGGTCGGATATTGAAGAAGGCGCTGTCTCGACAATTTGTTGCGTCTTAGGCAATATCGCGCAAGAGCTTGGAAGAACCCTCGAATGGGACGCTGAAGCTGGAAAAGTTAAAAACGACGACGAAGCGAACGCGCTGCTCGCAAGAGAATATCGCGCTCCCTGGACGCATCCGCAAGTTTGACCCCAAAACAATCGAAAAAAACGCCAATCCGTTCCAAAGGAGATCTATCCATGTACAACATATTTTTAGAAAGCATTATCTTCTGGATAGTCGTCGGGGCGTTTTTGTTCATCGTCGGTTACGCCTTCTCGCAGGGATTAGAAAAATGGATATTCATACCGATCGGGCTCGGCGCCATGGTCCTGACGATCGCCCTGGGCGTCGTGCTCGTCTTCTTTGTCGACACGGACGCTAAGTCGATTCGACGAACGATCTTCGGATTGGAAGCCGCTGTCATTGCCAACGATTCCAACAAAG
>JAQVHZ010000150.1 GCA_028695965.1 Thermoguttaceae bacterium
GAGCTTTTCCAGAAGTATCTTCTGTCAATTGAAGAAGACAGAAAGCGTGACGAGTCATGGGAGATGCTGGCTAGCGGCGTTGAGCTTGCTGTCGATTCGCTTAAAAAGCGTCTGAACCAAAATGATGGAAACTAGAGCTGACGCCTGCTGAACGGTTCGATGTAAAGAACGCTAAAACATAAATGACAATAATTCGGAAATGGTTGGCAAGTCAATAACAAATAATACGCCGATTCCTTGATCGACTGCGTCTTTGAGTTGGTTCGTCCATTTGCGCCGGACGCCGGACGGGGCTTTCGGTTCCGTGCGCGTCTGCGAAGACTTGGCACGGCAATGCGCAGGAACATACGCCGCGGCCTTTGACTCCGAAACGATCAGTCTTCTTTTGCTACGCGCACAACCTCTTCGACCGACGTTATGCCGAGCCCGACTTTCTTCCACCCGTTGTCGCGCAGGGTCGCCATGCCGTTGGCGCGCGCGACTTTTTTCACTTCGATGGCAGGCGCCTTGTCGCCCGCGAGGCGGCGTATCTCGTCGTCCGGTATGAGCAGTTCGTAGAGCGCAACGCGGCCCGCGTAGCCAGTGTCGCGGCATTCTCGGCACCCGACGGGCCTGTAGATCGAGCCCGACTCGAGCAGTTCTTTTGGGAAATCCTCCGGGAGATTTTCCGGCTTGGGATTCCACGGTTCTTTACAGTGTTTGCACAGGCGGCGCGCGAGCCGCTGCGCCATGATCCCTTCGACGGTCGCGCCGACAAGGAACGGCTCGACGCCCATATCGATCATACGCGTGTAGGCGCCCGCCGCGTCGTTTGTGTGCAGCGTGCTGAAGACTAAGTGTCCGGTCATGGAGGCCTGGATAGCGTTTTCCGCCGTTTCGAAGTCTCGGATTTCGCCGACGAGGACGACGTCGGGGTCGTGCCTCAAGATGGCGCGCAAACTCGCGGCGAAGGTGAGCCCGACTTTCGTATGGACTTGAATCTGGTTGATTCCGTCGAGCTGGTATTCGATCGGGTCTTCGGTCGTGATGATTTTGGTTTCGTCCGACTTAATTTCGTTGAGCGCGCTGTACAAGGTCGTCGTTTTACCGGACCCCGTCGGACCGGTAACCAGGATAATTCCGTGCGGCAGGGAGATCAATTTGCCGAATTCCTGGTAGACGTCTTCGTCCATTCCGATCCCTCGGAGCGTGAAGTTCATGCGGTCCTTATCGAGAATACGCATGACGATGCCTTCGCCGTGCAGCATTGGGATAATGGAAACGCGCAGGTCGACCTCGCGGTTTTGGACCTTGAGTTTGATTCGCCCGTCTTGCGGGATGCGTTTTTCCGCGATATTGAGCCGGGACATAATTTTGATACGGCTGACGATCGCGGACTGGAACCGATTGATTTCCGGGGGCGTCGGCTGGGTCTGCAGGACGCCGTCGATACGGTACCTGATGCGCATACCGGTCTCTTGCGCTTCGATATGCACGTCGCTTGTGCCCGATTCGACCGCTTCGGTAAGGATGTCGTTGACCAGCCTGACGACGGAGGCTTCTTGCGCGCCTTGCGCGTCCCCTTGGTCCCAGTCGACCTCTTCGAGAATTTCGACGTCACTCGTCTGTTCGATCAAGCCGTCGATCGTTTCCGCGCCGACGCCGAGCCGGGATTTAATGAGCTTCGTGAGTTCGTTAGGGTACGCGACGACGAGAATGGTCGGCAGGTCGGTCGCGGCGGAGACTTCGTCGACGAGCGACAAGTCGAAAGGATTGCTTGTGGCGACGTAAAGGGCGCCGTCTGATTGGACCCCGAGCGGGAAGACGTTGCGGCGGTGAATGATTTTTGTCGGAAAATTGACGAGCACGTCGTTCGGGACCGTCGTTTTAGCGAGGTCGACGACCGGAAGCCCGAGCCGTTGCGCGATGGCGTCGAGCGCGATTTCTTCGGTTCGGGCGCCAAGTTGGTTCAAGACAGGCTGCAGCAATTTGCCGTCTTCTTCGAACGAAGCGCGCGCGATCCTCATTTGGACGGCGTTTAGTTTCAGCGGTCTTTCTTCCTGTTCGAAAAAAACGATCATTACTCGCTCCCTATAGCTGCCTCTTGGCGTAAACTCTGCGCGTTCAGCCGCGCCGACGCGATCAAAACAAGGCGTCGCGTCAGGAAAACGCGGCGCTTTCCGATTTTTTTTGCGATAACTTGAAAAACGCCGCGTTTTCTTGTATACTATTATAGCGTTCGCGAAAGTCGATTCAAGAGCATGAGCAAGGGCGTTTATTGCGCCGCGCGGAACGGCGAGGACCGCGTTACCACAAGTGGGGGACAAACGAAAATGTTACGATTCGGAAAGATTAAACGTCTGGCGTTGGGCGTCGTTGCGGCGCTGAGCGCAACGATCGGGCTAGATTCTTTTGACTCTGCCTTTTTTGGCGCGTTGAGCGGTTCGAGCGCAGTCGTCGCACAAGAGAACCAACGCCGCGGCGGACGAGGATTCAACTTCGACCCCGACGAGGTTACGCAGGAACAGTTCGACCGGCTGAAAAATTCGCCGATGGCGGATCGGGTGAAAGAACGGGTCGGCGCGGAGCGCTGGTCGAAATGGGAAAGCGGCGAGTTTGGACCCATGCCGTCCGCCGCCGACGAAGCGGCCAAAGCGCAAGCGATCGCAGACGGCACGCTTGAGGAAATGCCCGACCTTACCGAGGAAGAAAAGCGGGACGCCGAAGAACGGCTTCGGTCCGGCACGGTCCCGGATTTCAGCGCCGCGGGCGTTCCGGCTTATTCTGCGGAATCGGAAGCCGAATACTATCGCGATGCGATGGCGCGCCGCACCGACATTCTCGTCGAAGCGGTCCCCTTGGCGCTGCGCTATTACGCGCGTTACCTCATGAACAAATACGATACGAACGGGGACGGGATTCTCCAACGCGAAGAGTGGGAGAATCGGCTCGAAGGCGCGCAAGCGATCGATCTCAACGGCGATTTCGACCTTGACGACCAAGAAATCTTATTCTATATGACGCGATTTGCAAAAGATCGGACCATCTTTAATCCGAACCCGATACGCCCGAATATGCAGCGCAGGAACTTTGTTCTTGACGGCGAGGTGGAAACGATGATTCGTCCGGCGTCCGCGGCCCCGAAGCGATTCGGCGCGGAGGAAGCGCGAGAAGCGCAATTGCTCAACGACGGAAACGAGAATCTCGCGGAACTGACCGACGAAGAAATTCGCGATCTCTTTACCGAGGGCAACCCCGCGCTCGAAAGCGTCGACGACGACGAGCTGCTCGGCGCGCTCCTGACCGATATGGACGAGTCGATGACGCGCGAGTACGCGGCGCCTCCTCAAACGCTTCAAGGCGCGCCCGTCTGGTTCCTTGCGCGCGATAAAAACGGGGACGGACAGCTGACTATTCTTGAATTTGCGCCCAATCTATTACAGAAAAGTCTTGCGTTATTCGGACGTTACGACGCGAATAAAGACGATATCATCACCGCCGACGAAGCTCGCAGGGGCCCCGTCGGACAGGAGTGAGACGTTTGAACTGCCGTCGAACACAATAGAGATTGAAACTCATATTGCAACCTTCTTGGGGTACAATGTCCTCTCTGCAGTACGCAAAGCAGATTTTGTGCGCCGCCTAGGGCGCCGTTTCCGTCGTTTTAATGTCCTTGCTGTATTGTTTGCTGAATCAGG
>JAQVHZ010000076.1 GCA_028695965.1 Thermoguttaceae bacterium
AATATGGTAAATGTGAGTAAACGAAGAAGAACTGCCCGTGAATTTTTTCTCTAGTTTAGCGAAAAAAAGCTTGAAATATTTGTATTCCTTAGTTATAATAAACATACCGGCTCCCTCGTTGTTTTTTCGAGGTAATTTTTTTAGGTTAAAATCACTCCGGATTCTAACGAGGAGCCGTGTTTTACGCAACGTCAATTAAATAAAATTGCTTGATAGTTGCAATATGAGTCATGATCCATATTGCGACGATCTGCACAATCCCAAATCGCAACCAAAGTATAATTATTATCAGAACAGACGCGAAAAACAAGCGTTTTTTTCTTCGATTTCAACTTTTCTCCACTTTTTGCCGTTTCAGGTCCGGTTGTGCAAAATAATTGTCCAGAACCGACGTTGGCGCGTTGAAAAGAACGGGCCGTTTTCACGACGAGGCGTCATTAACGTCTTTTGAATTATTTACGAACGGTTTTTTCGCGAACGGTTGTTTCCCGTATTGATTATCGCCCTGCTGCGACGGTATGATCCCTATCACGATAATGAAAATCCACCCAAAGACGAGCATCAGCAGCCATAACCAACCGGTCAAACCGAGGTCGTGCAAACGGCGCGCGGCTAAAAACGCTAATTTGATTACGACCGCCAGTGAATAAAGATAGACTAAGACGATAATCACTTGTCCCGCCGTGTTCACGCGAACTCCGTCCAGAGCGTTCTCCATGACGAGTCCGACGACCGCCATGCACGGAATAAAGAAGATGAGCTGCCAGAGCGCCGCGAACCAGAACTCTGTTCTTCCGGCGCGGCCTACCGACCCCGCCGTCCAGAATCTAACAAACGCTTCGGTAAAAGACGGAATCCACGAATCGTAGTCCGGACCGGTATAAGTTGCGCGCGACAATTGCGAAGTATACGCGTAAGGATTCGTTTGAGGGTCGGCATAAGGGTTAACGTTGTAATCGCTCGGCGCGATTCCGTAGACGTCCGTCTGCGGTTGGTCCGTTTTGGCGCCGCACTGGGTGCAGTAGGGCGCGCCGTCAACTAAGTTTCCGCAGCGAATACAATATTTCATAGCGTTGAGGTCCTCTAAGAGTTTTTCGTTTTTCGATATGACAATACAAGCGCGATCCAATAACCGCGACCGAATATTATTATTATCGGAAAAAGAATGAAAAACAAGCGTTATTTCTCATCAATTTCTATGATCTCGGTCTTTTCGCCGGACCTGGTCTGTGCGCGCGCAAAAGGCTGGAGCAGAAACGCCCGCGCAGCGTCGAACGGATACGTTGCGAGTAGTCGTCATGACAAGTCTCCCCGTTCTATGATTTTATTGAGCGTTGCTGCAAATGCAAAATGGCAAAGCAATCTCTGAATTTGCCGTTGTTTAATCGCTAAGCCTGTAAACGCCTATGCGCGTTCCTGGTTACAACCACGGATCAGCATGAGTATCCATCCATTCTTGTGTTAGATCAAAAGAACGATAATCACTAACAGAGAAAACGATTTTTGGATTATCAGCGTATTGTAATGCTAATCGATCAGCTTCTTCTTTCGGAAGTTCAACCGTATTTATTCTAATCACTTCAATGTTGGGCCGAGCCGTCAATTCCTCTAAATCTTCGACAATTCCCTCGTAATATGGCGCTGCTAAAGATTTAAGACGAGGAAGTTTAGCTAGATAAACAAATAGATTTTTCGATATTGGACAGTAATCTACATTTAGTCTTTCCAGAGCATTCCATCCTTCACAATTAAAACATTCTCCCGTAACCTGAGTTTTCGGCAGGAGGAGTCGTTTGAGTGATGGAAGCGACGACAGTTTGCTAACGCTTTCGTCGCTGCAATTTGTAGAAATTAAAATTAACTCTTGTAAATTCGTTAATTGGCAAATTTGGCCAATGCTTTCGTCGCTTAGTTTCTTGCAATTGATTAACTCCAATTCCTTAACGTGAATTAAAGCGTTGTTGTTTAATAGTTCCAAAAAACTCGCGTCGTCGATGCGCCGCGAATAACTTGCACTAAAAAGATTGAACCGTCCATCAGGAGGCATTTGCGCGGTTACTTTTGGAAGCAATTCCCACTTATCAAAATTGGATGGGACCCAGACTTCTACCGGGCGCCTGACCGCTTTTGAAGAAGAACTACGGGATTGATCGGGTGTGTCGTAACGAAAAACCACAAGGACATTTTCCTTCTCAAGTCGTCGATAAGGGTCCGCATTTCTTAAAACAACCCCTATGATAACAACCAGCGCGCATAGTGATAACGCGCACAACGACAGCGCGACAATCTTTTGTCTTTTGCTGAAACGTTTAAGGCTCTTCATTTCGTAAAACTCCTTTGTATAAACCGAGTTTCCTACTATAGGCGGCTTATAGGTTCAAATCTTATGGTTAAATGTTCACGTTGTCGTCAATCCCAGCTTGACAGGCCGTCTCCGCTCGTACGACAAGACGCCTCGGTCGACGCCGCAGCGACGGGGTCCAAGCATTAGGACCAAACCAAAGGAAAGCGCGGAATCGCCTACAGCGATTCGGGCTGCGATAAACGCAAGGATTGTGAATTGGCAACGAGACGGAGCAGTTTAATCGGTCCGCCTCGTATGGACGTGAAAACCGACCGAAACAGCAGTTGGGGAATCAACGGCAAGTTTCGCAAACAAGCTGAAAGATAATCGTCAATGAGTTTGGTTCAACGCGCGTTGGCTGCAACGCGACAAAAAGCCTCAATTTTTAAAAACGATCAGCAAAATAACTCTTGCCGCTTATCGTCTTTGAAGTCATCATAGACAAAACGCCAGCGGGCGTCAAATAAAAAAAGCAAAAACCGCAATCTTTTCGAAAAAATTATTTGTCGGCAGCGATAAAACTATACCCAATCAGAGTTTTCCTCAGCGTTTATCGGTTCCGGCTAAGATTCAACGATCGCGTTGAATTGACGTTTCCTGAGAGCGAACAGCGCAGAGACAAGGCGGTTAGGAGAGGCAAGGACAGAGGCAGGAGCGTTAAACAACGGGCGGCGCAAAATCGTTCCGCCGCCAGCGGCGCAAAATAACGCGCGTAAGATTTTCTT
The DNA here is from genome assembly GCA_028695965.1 of Thermoguttaceae bacterium. Lineage (GTDB taxonomy): Bacteria > Planctomycetota > Planctomycetia > Pirellulales > Thermoguttaceae > RUG369. The sequence continues at coordinate 3,070 of JAQVHZ010000076.1, forward strand.
GCGCGCGTTAGCAGTATCGTAGGGGTCGACGCTTTGCGTCGACGGCGATTATCGCATCTTTTTGCAGATGGCGTCGGCCATTTGTTTGGTCCCGACGGCGGTGGGATCGTCGCGGTGCGGCTTGAGGTCGTAGGTAACGTCCTTGCCTTCAAGAATGACTTCGGCGATAGCGTTTTCAAGCCGGTCGGCGGCTTCCGTTTCTTTGAGGTGGCGGAGCATCAGGACCCCGGAAAGGATGAGCGCGCAAGGGTTGACCTTGTTGAGCCCCTTGTACTTAGGCGCGCTTCCGTGCGTCGCTTCGAAGATCGCGGCGTCTTTGCCGATGTTGGCGCCGGGCGCGACGCCCAGACCGCCGATAAGCCCGGCGCAGAGGTCGCTGAGAAGGTCCCCGTAGAGGTTCGGCAGCGCGATGACGTCGTAGAACTCGGGCCGTTGGACGAGCTGCATGCACATATTGTCGACGATGCGGTCTTCAAATTCGATATCCGGGTAATCTTGCGCGACCTTACGCGCGGTTTCGAGCCAGAGCCCGTCGGAATGCTTCATGATGTTCGCTTTGTGGACGGCGGTAACCTTTCTGCGACCGTTTTCACGCGCGTATTCGAACGCGGCGCGCATGAGACGGTCGGTGCGCGAGACGCTGATCGGCTTGATCGAGACGCCCGTCTCCTCGTAGCTGGTCCCGATCTTGCGGCCGGGCGCGAGACGATTGATTTCGTCGATGATCTCTTTGGTCGCTTCGCCGCCCTTCTCGAATTCGATACCGGCGTAGAGGTCTTCAGTATTCTCACGGAAGACGACAAGGTCGATCGGGACGCCGTTGTAGTAGGTGCGGACCCCAGGATAATATTTGCACGGACGGATGCACGCAAAGAGGTCGAGCTCTTGGCGGAGGTGAACGTTCAGGCTTCGGAAGCCGGTTCCAACAGGCGTGGTGATCGGCGCCTTTAACGCAAGGCGGTTCTTGCGGACGCTTTCCATCACGGAGTCCGGAAGAGGATTGCCGCCGTTGCGTTCCATAACGTCGACGCCCGCTTCTTGGACGTCCCAATTGATCTCAACTCCAGTCGCGTCGATGCACTTACGCGCCGCGTCCGCGAGTTCCGGTCCAGTTCCGTCGCCGGTGATTAACGTAACGTCATATGCCATTGTTGAGCCTTTCGCGCGTCTGGGCGCGGCTTGTTCGCGTCGAACCGCGCTTCTCCACGAAGGTTCAGCGCGCGGACTAAATCAGCTTCCGCGCGCCCTCTATGCCTCGATAGAACCGTAGAAAAGCCGCGAGTCAAGCGCGAATATTTCAATAAAAATAAGTAACGTTATTCTAGCGCCGATCAAGAAAATTTCAAGGTATGCGGCAAAGAACCGGCTCGCGCGGCCGCGCGCGGCGGAAGAAACCGACCTTAAAAAAGCAAAGGTTTGACGTCCGGAATCAGGACGCCAAACCTTTGTTCGTTTAGCGGAAGACGCTCGCTTTCATCGTGTAAGGAATCGCGCCGGGCCGATCTTTAAAATTTGGGTCGACCGTAAGGACGCCCCCTACCGCGACAATTCTATTCGCGCGGTATTTTACCGTCTGTCCGCGCTCCATCGTAACGCCGATCATGTCGGCGGGGTTCGTGCCCGGCGAACAAAACTGGCAGTGGGCGACCGTTCGGACGAGCGTAAAGCTCTCGATACCGGCGTGGCGTTTCGTCGGGTACATGTACCCTTCGACATAGACTTTGTGTCCGTCGAGCGCCAGAATTTTTTCGGTAACCTTGCCGTCTTTATCGAGCGCCATGTCGTCGAACGGAAGCGCGACGTATCCCGGGGGCGCGGAGCCATAGAACGCATAAACCTGCCACCCGATCGAAGAGACGAAAAGTAACGCGCTCAAGGTAATCGCAAGGGTCGACAGCGTTCTTCCGGTCATTTCTTCCGGAGCGCGCATGATCTTACGTTTCGCATGGACGCCTAAGACCAGTCCTAGGAGCGAAGCGAGAATAAAGGGCCGCCAGAAGAATCCTAAGATACCAAAGACCGCCGCGACAAGCGCGACGACGCTCTGGGTCGCGACTTGTTTGTAGTCGACCGTTTCTTCTACGTGACGGGCGACCTCAATGTCGGCGTATCCGCCTTTTAAGGCGTCGTCAAAAATAACGTCTTTCATGGTCGTTCTTTTCTTTGTTTATGGTCGTGTGGTCGCGGGCCGCGCGTCAATTGACGTCGACGCCGGCCCAATAATCCCCTCGGCTCGCCGCGCTGTTACGATTGCAACGCTTCCGCGACGTCGGTGCGGTAGGCGACGACGGCGGGCAAAAAGCCGACGACCGACGCCAAAAAAACCAGCCCTGGAATCAGGACCAATTCGATAGTCTGAAAGTCCCACGGACGAACCATCACGTTGGAGTAGGACATGATGAAGGGCGCAAGGGCGCCGACGGCAATGTGCCCGATGATCGCGCCAAGGAGTCCGCCTCCTAACGAAAGAAGGATCGATTCTAAAAGGATGATCGTCATCACGGTGCCGCGGCGCGCGCCTAACGCGCGCATAATCGCGATTTCATGGCGCCGTTCGTTCATCGAGTTGTAGATACTGACCATCATGCCGATACCGGCGACAATAATAACCTGAACCGCAAAGATAATCAAGACGCTCTGGATGTTGCCGATAACGTCTTGGAAAAACGCGGCGATTTCCTGGACCGGCGCCACCGCTTGAGCTTCGAGCAATTCGCCCTCGATCTTCGCGGGCAATGCGGTAACGGCTGAGTCGATAACGGCGACGCGGTCGGGGGTTACGACGTCTCCTTCTGCAATTTCCACGCCGGGACGCTGCGACTGCGCTTCAATTTGCGCGGCCGTGCCGGCAACGGCGACTTCTTGGTCTTTTGTGATGAGCAGGATCGCGGTCAAACGCCGCGGTTGATTGTGGGCATGGTCGTGGTCGTCTCCTTCGTGGACTTCTTCGCCTTCATGCGCGTGTTCGGCGACGACGTCCTCAATGCCGAGTTCGGCGCGTTTTTTCGCCAGTTCTTCGTCGCGCAGCGAATAGTCGACCACTTCGGAACTGGTCTGGTGTTCGTGCTGCTGGTAGAATCCTTCAAGGTTGACAAAGACGGCGCGGTCGTTCGGGCTGCCGGTGTGGTCGAGAATACCGACGACTTTAAAAGGCTCGTGAAGATCGCGTTCGTCGCGAGAGTTTCCATGTCCGAATCGGATTTCGTCGCCGATTTGCAGCTTGTTCTTCTTCGCAACGTTGTAGCCGACGACGGCGCCGTAGTAATCGACGTTCTTAAAGAACTCGCCCTTTTGGAGCGTGTACGGTCTGCCGTCCGACTTAGTAACCGCCTTGAAGTACTCAGGAGTCGTCGCGACGACCGGCGCGCCCTGGTAGTTGTCGCCGCGCGCGATCGGAATCGCCGTCTTGACTTCGGCGGAATAACGCGACGAACGCATCAAGTTGTAATATTCGTAGGGAATCAGCCCGACGGGGTCTTGATTGTAGAAGACCGTGCTCAAGACAAGCTGTAATTTACTCCCTTTCGCGCCGACGATTAAGTCGTAGCCCTGCGCGCCCTGTTGGAACGATTTTCCAACGACGCCGTTGACGACAAGAACCGAAACGACCAGCGCGACGCCCAACGCCATAGAGAGCGCGGTCAGCGTCGACGCTAACGCGCGGTGTTTAATACTTTTCCAAGCAATTTTCCAAAGACTCATATTCTTCGCCTTCCCGTGAGCTTCAAACTCGTTCGGCTTTCCTAGTACACATATTTATCATTCAAGCCGGCGGAAAAACCGACTGCGTATATTATGCCAATCGGCGCCAAAAGGGAGAAGCCCCTTTTGACGCTTAAATTAGCCGCCGTCGACGTCAGGCGGCGCGGCTCATTCTTCCGTTTCCTCGTCGGCGGCGTCAGAATCGTTCCAATCTTTTTCGTAGTCGCCTTCCGACTCGTCGTCATCCGGACCCGCGTCGTCAAAAGCGTTCCGGCCGCGTTGATAGTCGTCGGGAATATCGTTAGGGACGTCGGCGCTCTGAACGCCGACGAGCTCTTTCACTTCTTCGATTTCTCGCTCCGGAGGAACCACCTTGACGGTAACGATCGAGTCGGCTTCGCCGCGCCGGAACTTCATGAGCGTAAAGCCCTGCGTGTTGCGCCCGACGGGATTGAGTTCGGCGACCTCTAAGCGCTTCACTTGACCGTTTGCGGTAACGATCATGATATCGTCGTCGTCCTCGACGCGCGCGATCGCGACGACTTTGCCGTTGCGCGGCGTCGTCTTGATATCCATAACGCCCATTCCGCCGCGACCTTTGGTCGGATACTTTGCATAAGACGGCAGATCTTCGAGTTCAGTTCCCTCCTCGAGTTCTTCGTTCTGGTCGTCGTCGAGCTCGTCGGCGTCCGGAAGAGGCTCGGCGTTCGGCCCCATCTTCGTGCGTTTGCCGAATCCGTTTTCGCACACGGAGAGCAAGTAGGCGTCTTCGTCGGCGATCGCCATCCCGACGACGACGTCGTCGCCGCGCAGACGAATGCCGCGCACGCCGGAGGCTGTTCTGCCCATCGCGCGGACGTCCGATTGACGGAACCGAATCGCGCGGCCGTTTGCCGTCGAGAGGAAGATTTCGTCTCCGTCGTGACAGACGGCGACTGCTACGAGCGAATCTCGGTCGGGCGAATCGAGCGGCTTAACTTCTTGCCCGTTCGATTCGACGACGACGCCGTTTTCGTCTTCCGGTTCCGGCTCCTCGCCGCCTCGCAGCCGTATCGCGATAATTCCGTTCTTTTGCGGACGGCTGAACGCGGAAAGACGGGTCTTCTTAACGACGCCTTCTCGGGTCGCCATAATGAGGTACGCGTCTGCCTGCGTGAAATCGCGGACCGGCAGACAGTTGACGACGTGTTCGCCATTTTCTTCGTCGAGCCGTTCGTCGAGCAGCCCGACGAGCGACTGTCCTTTGGCGTCACGGGCCGCAGACTTAATCTCATAGACTTTGCGCCAATAGACCTTGCCCTTGTTCGTAAAGAAGAGCAAGTAGTCGTGCGTGCTCGCGACGTACATATCGCAGACGGAATCTTCGTCGCTCAGCTTGGCGCCGCGGACGCCGACAGAAGCTCGGCCCGTCGCTTTGTATTCGTCCAAAGGGGTCCGCTTGATGTATTTGTCGGTCGAGATAGTAACGACCATCGTCTCTTCGGGGATGAGATCCTCGTCGAGCAGGTCGATGATCTCGTCGTGGTCGATTTCGGTTCGGCGCGCGTCGGCGAATTTGTTCTTGACTTCGACGAGGTCGTCGCGAACGATCGCGAGGATATTGCGGTCGTCCGAAAGGATGCGGTTGTATTCTGCGACATTGTCGAGAAGCTCGTTGTACTCTTTGGCGAGTTTCTCTTGTTCCAGATTGACCAATTGGCCGAGCGTCATCCTCAAGATGGCGTCCGCTTGAACGGGCGTCAGCGTGTACGATTCTTTGACGCCCCGCTTTTCCTGGAACGACTCGAATCCGGCGCCTAAGCATCGCTCGAGGAGTGCGCTCGGGCATTCGATCTGCATCAAGCGCTGTTTCGCTTCAAATTGGCTCTCGGACGTGCGAATGACGCGAATGACTTCGTCGATATTCGCGTGCGCGATGAGCAGCCCTTCGACCGTATGCTGACGTTGAATCGCTCTATTCAGCAGGAAGGTCGTGCGGCGTCGAATCACCGACTTGCGGTGTCTGATGAACTCAATAAGGAGTTCCTTGAAGGTCATGACGCGCGGCTTGCCGTCGACCAAGGCGAGCAAGATGATCGAGAAGGTAGACTGCAGCGGCGTGAACGAATAGAGCTGATTGAGGACGACGTTCGGGTCGGCGTCGCTTTTCAGGTCGAGGACCAGGCGGACCGGCTCTTTGAGGTCCGACTCGTTCCGAATCGACGAGACGCCGGTAATGCGCCCTTCGTTGACCATTTCGGCGATTTTTTCTTCGATACGGTCGCGCGCTTGTTGGTACGGAATCTCCGAGACGATGATACGGCGCCGACCGGCTTTGCCTCGTTTTTTCACTTCTTCGATGCGCGTGCGGGCGCGGACGACGATATTTCCGCGGCCAGTCAAGTAGGCGCGGCGGATCCCCTGCGCGCCGCAGATGACGCCGCCGGTCGGGAAATCTGGGCCCGGGCAGATCCTGAGCAGGACGAAGGGCGAGACGTCCGGGTCGTCGATGACGGCGATCGCGGCGTCGCAGACTTCGCCAAGGTTGTGCGGCGGAATGCTCGTCATCATGCCGACGGCGATGCCGTTCGAGCCGTTCACGAGCAAGTTCGGGACCTTCGAGGGCAGGACGGTCGGCTCGAGCCGCGTTTCGTCGTAAGTCGGGACGAAGTCGACTGTGTCAAGGTTCAAGTCTTCGAGCATCGCCATCGCCATGCCGGACAGACGCGCTTCTGTATAACGCATCGCCGCAGGGGGCAGACCCGCGATCGAACCGAAGTTGCCTTGTTTGTCGATAAGGACGTGGCGCATATTCCATTCTTGCGCCATACGGACAAGGGTCGGATAGACGACCGCTTCGCCGTGCGGGTGATAGTTGCCGCTTGTGTCGCCCGAAATTTTCGCGCATTTGACGCGCTGGCTGCCCGGTCCGAGTTTGAGGTCGTTCATCGCGACGAGGACGCGGCGTTGCGACGGCTTGAGCCCGTCGCGGACGTCGGGAATAGCGCGGCTCACGATGACGCTCATTGCGTACGTAAGGTAGCTGCCCTTGAGCTCTTCGTCGATTGGCGTCCGAACGAGCTTCGAGCCGTCGGGCAAAACCATCTGTCCAAACTCGTTGACGGTCGGGACCAAAGGATGATCGCTCGCGGGCTGCAAAGGCTGGTCGTCGTCGAAATCCTCGTCAATAGGAGCGCCTTCGGCGTTCTGATTCTGGTTGTTCAGTTCGTCGTGGTTCTCGTTGAAGTTTTCGTTGATGTTGTCGTTTTCTTCTGCCAAGGGAGTTCTCCATACGTGAATGGCTGTTTCCGTAAGGCGCGCCTCTAGTAAAAACAGCGCGCCGCCACCGTCAGAACCGCTCCAGCGGCTATTCTGAGGCCGTTCCGGTTATTCTAACACAAACTCCTATTTTTTCAAGGCAAAAGAGGCGTTTAATGGTTCAAAAAAGGGGCTATTTCACGTTCTTTCTTCGACGTCGCCCCCAAGTCGGCGTTTTTAACTCTACCAGAACGCGTTCTGCGCATTAGGCAAAAAAACGCGCCGCTCGGCGCGCTAGCCAAACGACGCGTTTTCTCTTTATTGACAGGAACTTAAGATCAATTTCAGTTCTTTCCGCAGCAAACCTTGTATTTTTTGCCGCTTCCGCATGGACACGGGTCGTTTCGTCCGATTTTCGGACCTTTCTTGCGGTACGTCTCGACCTTCTTCTCCTTGCTGGCCTCAATGGCGCTTTCTTGCTGCTGCTGCGTGCGCTGAACTTCCTCCGAGACCGCTTGATGCTGCGGTCTGGACGCGGCGTTCGGGCTATTGGCAGCGGCCCAAGTTGAGCTGATGAAGTTCTCGTCGAGCTTTTCGATACGATAGACGTAGTCGGTAACGCGCTCGAAGACGCCGTCCCACATCGCGTCGAAGATGCGCATACCTTCGCGCTTGTACTCGACTTTCGGGTCGACTTGCGCGTAGCCTCGGAACCCGACGCTGGACTTCAAGTGGTCCATAACGAGCAGGTGTTCTTTCCAGGAGGCGTCTAAGATGCCCAAGATCAACGACCGCTCGACATTGCGCATCTCCGGGTTGAATTGGCCTTCAATGATCGATTCGACGCGGTTTTTCAGGAGCAGAACGTCCCAATCGGAAAGTTCTTCGACGGTCAAATGCTGCCCCAGTTCAGCGTTGAGCCATTCGCATAACTCCGCTAACTTCGGCGCGTCTTTGCGAATCTTGCGGATATCGCTCGACGTGATGCGGTCGTTGCGCGCGATTTTCTCGTCGCGTTTCTTTTGCAGAAGGTCGATATCGACGTCTTCGTCCTTGAAGAGCGCGTCGAGACGCTCGTGCATCTCGTCGTAGAAAGGATCGACGCGCTTAGCCGCGACGCGGCTGACGGCAAAGAGCTGCTCTTCAATTTCGTGGCGCTGTTTGTTCTTCAAATCTTCGAGATCCATCTCGACGCCGAAGCGCCCCGACGCCCAAGCGGCGACGCCTTCGCGGTCGTAACGCTTCCCGTTTTGATCGTGGATCGTGAAGTAAGTAAGCCCCGCGAGGACGGGGAAACGCGCTTCGCGTTCGAGATAGCCCTCGAGCGTCTTCTTATGCGCCAACTTGCGGAACTCGTCCGGCTCCATTTTGACCGCTTCGCTTTCCTCGACGACAACGCCGAATTTATCGCGGAGCCAGCGGCAGGCGACGCGGACGCCGTAATTTTCTTCGAGCAGGGGCGCGCCGTCGTCGAGCTTGACGGAATCGCAGAAGTTGTTCGCTTTTTCGAGCAGGAATTCCGCAACGGAGTCGCGGCCGACTTTTTTCAGGTCCGCGTCGCGCAGCGTCGTTCTCCAGCGTGCGTTAGCGGTCTTCGCCAGAGCTTGCCAGTTCCATTCGTCTTCCGGGGCGTCTTCCGAGAGGTTCTCGTCGACGGCGTCGAGCACGGCGGCTTCCGCCATGTGCCGCGCGTGAGAAATAGCGTATTCCGCGGCTTCGGCGGCGTTGACCGCGCGGAAATTCTTCGCCTCAAATTCGACGTTCAGCTGTCTTGCGGCAAACGCGGCGTAGGCTTCTGTTCCAAAGGTCGGCGAAAGGATCCGCGACAGATGGCTTTCCAACTGCGACTCGATCATCTGGACGACGAAATCTTTGGTGTTGCCGCCGTCAAGGATGCGCTGACGGTACGAATAAACGCGCTTGCGCTGCATATCCATGACTTCGTCGTATTCGAGCAGGCTCTTACGAATATCGAAGTTGAATTCTTCGCGTTTCTTCTGCGCGCCTTCGATCCGCCGCGTCACCATTTGGCTTTCGATCGCTTGTCCGTCTTCCATGCCGAGCCGCGTCAAGAGGTTCTTGACCCAGTCTCCGGCAAAGATGCGCACCAAGTCGTCTTCGAGCGAGAGATAGAATCTCGCCGCGCCGGGGTCGCCCTGACGACCGCATCGCCCGATGAGCTGCAGGTCGATACGCCGCGCTTCGTGACGTTCGGTGCCGATGATGTGCAGACCGCCGAGCGAGCGCACGAGCTCGCCTTCCTTCTTCATCTGCTCGCGCTCTTCAATTTCTTCGACGCATTGTTTCCACTCGTCTTGCGGAACGTCGAGCCGGGTCGGATATTTCGTCTGGAAGATCGACCATGCGAGCGTCTCGGGGTTGCCCCCAAGGATGATGTCGGTCCCGCGGCCCGCCATGTTCGTGGCGATCGTAACGCTGTTGAGCCGCCCGGCCTGCGCGACAATTTCCGCTTCGCGTCCGACGTTTTCCGGCTTCGCGTTCAGGAGCTGGTGTTTAATGCCGCGCTGAGAAAGTTTGGCGGAGATGAGCTCGCTCTTTTGAATCGAGACGGTTCCGACGAGGATCGGCCGACCCTTGCGTCGAATTTCCTTGATGCGCGCGCGCGGCACGCGCACAGAATCGCGCTGTCCTTTTTCGACGAATTCGATTTCGTCGTCCGATTCCTTCTTGATGAGGCCAAGGAAGGCGGCGTCGGTATCGTCGGTGATTTGGTCCCACTTATGGATGTTTTCGATTTCTTCGACGACGGCGTTGTATTTTTCCGCTTCTGTTCGGTAGATGAGGTCAGGAAAAGTCTTGCGTTGAACCGGTCGGTTCGGCGGAATCGCTAAGACGTCCAGCTTGTAGATCTTCCAGAATTCGCTCGCTTCGGTGAGCGCGGTACCGGTCATACCGCAGATTTTGTCGTATAACTTGAAGAAGTTCTGCAGCGTGATCGTCGCAAGAGTCTGGTTTTCTTCTTTAACCTTGACGTTTTCTTTCGCTTCGACCGCTTGGTGCAGCCCGTCGCTCCAGGTACGGCCTTCCATAAGACGCCCGGTGAAGTCGTCGACGATGACGATTTCGCCGTCTTTGACGACGTAGTTCACGTCCTTCTTGTAAAGGTGGTGCGCTTTCAACGCGTTGTCGATCAAGTGCGGCCAGTGCATATTGCCGACCGTGTAGAAGCTCTCGACGCCCGCAAGACGCTCGGCGCGGCGGACGCCTTCGTCGGTCAGGTTTGTCGTGCGGTCCTTTTCGTCGACTTTGAAGTCGACGTCTTTTTCGAGCTGAATGGCGATCGCGTTGGCGGAACGGTATTTGGTAACGTCGTCGTGCGCGGGGCCCGCGATAATCAACGGGGTGCGCGCTTCGTCGATCAAGATATTGTCGACTTCGTCGATGATGGCGTAGTGGAGCCGACCTTGGGACTGCTGCGCGTCGGAGGGGAAGTTTTCGTCGCCGCGGCGCGCGTAGCGCATATTGTCGCGCAAGTAGTCGAACCCGTACTCGTTGTTGGTGCCGTAAGTAACGTCGCAGGAATAAGCGTGTTGACGGTCGGCGGTCGACATATTGCTCTGAATCGAACCGACGGTCAGGCCCAGCGCCAGATAAATCGGGCCCATCCATTCCATGTCGCGGCGCGCAAGGTAGTCGTTGACGGTAACGACGTGAACGCCCTTCCCGTCGAGCGCGTTCAGGTACGCGGGGAGCGTGGCGACGAGCGTTTTACCTTCGCCCGTCATCATTTCGGCAATTTTGCCCTCGTGCAGGGCTATGCCACCGATGAGCTGTACGTCGTAGTGGCGCAGCCCGGTCGTGCGGCGGCTGGCTTCGCGGCAAACGGCAAACGCCTCTTCCAAAATATCGTCGAGCGTTTCTCCGGCGGCTAACCGCTTGCGGAAAAGAACCGTCTGGTTGCGCAGTTCTTCGTCGCTCATCGCCTGACAAGCCGGTTCGAGCTCGTTGATCCTCTGAACACGCGGCATGATGCGCTTCAATTCACGGTCGTTCGAGGAGCCAAACCACCTTGTGATTAAATTTTCCAACCATTTGGAAATTGAGCCAAAAAAATCGCCCACCCCGTCCAGGGAATCTTGTAAATCCATAGTACTATAATTTTCTGCTCTTAGGCGTCTGATATGCGGAAAACGGCGGCTCCGAGTCGAGTTCTGTAATTACCGCCAATGGCCTTGCGACTACCTAATCAGAGAAGTCGAAGCAAAGGAGGCGCCGTTGGAATTATTTCGTAAAAATATTTTTGCGCAAATAGGATCGTTCCCACGCTGTTCCTTGACGGAACCGGCGGCGTCTTTCCGCGCGAATAACGGCGAAGACTAGGCGGCGCGGTTATGTAAGCGGCGGCCTAGTCTATCGTTCGAGTCTCCCTCAAATATGTTATAAAGAGAAAAAACCTTTATGATTCTACTATTTTTAAGAGAGTGGGTCAAGTAGGGTATTATTATTTAGGGTGCTGATCAAAGACGGGTCTTGCGCGTTCAGACGCGAGTTTAAGGCTCAATTGACGGTCCAAAGAAAAAAGAAAACCCTCGGTTGCGGAGAACGCTTCCGAGGGTTTTCTTTTTGAGCGATTTGCGCCGCGCTAAAAGCGCGCGCTTAACCTAGGGTCAGTCTTCCCAGTTGTCGACGGAGAAGACGAAATCGATAGCGGCGTCTTGGTCGACGGTATCGGCGCCCTTAGCGACGCTGCGCTTGACCGCAACTTGGTCGGCAGCGACGATCGTGAAGAGATTGTCGCCGTCGACGTCCATCGTCGCCGTGTTGCCAAACGCGGCAAACGCGTCGGCAAACGCGGTGTCGCGGAGTTCCGCGATCAAGGTCGATTTGGCGTTTTCGTCTTCATTGCCGAAGACGGAGACCTTCGAGAAGTTCGCCAGAGCGCGCGTAAAGGAGCCGTTGCTCAACTTAGCGCTCGTGAGCGAGCCGTCGAACGTGTTGACGCCGAGTCCGGCGACGAGGCACGCGGAGTCGTTACCGCCGCGGCCGTCGATAGCGACGTCGCTGAAACGGTCGAGCTTCAAGGTCGCGCCGGTCGAGTAGCTCATCATGACCGACTGCGCGTTGGCGACAACGGCGTCGTCGCGCTGCGTGCCGTAGATATTGGCGACGCTCGAGCCCGTGCCGACGGCGCTGATCTGATCGAAGCCGACCGCAACGATCGTTTGCGAACCGCACGCTGCGATGACGGCGGATTCGGTCGCGTCGAGGGTTCGGACGTCCGTGAAGGACGCGGAGTCGGAACCGTTGACTGCTTCAACGCGGACGGACGCGAAATTCGTCGCTTGATATTCGTAGCCGTCTCCGGCGAGGACGACCTTGGCGCCCGCGGCGCTCAGAGCGTCGATTCCCGAAGAACCGGTCATGACGATAACGGCCTTGCCGCCGCCCTTGGCGGCGAGTTCGGCGACGCCGCTGGCTCGGAACGTAAATCCTCCTGCGGTCGTTACGGCGACGTTTCCGTCGCCGACGACGACATTATCGGTCGCGGCGTACGCGCTGACGTCGACGGCGCCGACGTCGTTGGCGTCGAACGTTTCGACGTTCGCGGCGACGAACGCTTGGGCGCCGACCACGAGCGTCGTGCCGAACCTGAGGTCGACCGAGGCGGATTCTTTACCAGTCGCGTTGTAGACGACGGAGTCGTTTCCGCCTAATCCGTCAAAGTAGACGGCTTCGACGCTTGCGTCGACGTCGGTCTTGACGCCGTTGACGGTGATTGCGGCAATCTTGCCGTTGGCGGTCGTAACGACGACGACGTCGTCGCCGTCTGTGCCGTTGACGGTCAGGACCGTTTTATTATTGGCGGTTGCGCCGACGTCCAGCGCGTCCCTGCGAATCGCAGCGACCGTTTCAACGAGCGTTTCGATCGGGCGATAGAAGCCGTTCGAGGTTGCGGTCGAAGAATCTGTCGAGTATCGCGACGTCTTCGAATTGATCG
>JAQVHZ010000077.1 GCA_028695965.1 Thermoguttaceae bacterium
GTGGTCAGTGTCGGGGTTGAACCGCAGGACGCCAGGATTTTCAGTCCTGTGCTCTACCAACTGAGCTACCTGCCCAAAAGGGCTTGGTTTATAAGGAACAATTGACTAAGCATCAACTGTTTTTAGCGGGCAGGGACGGGGTAGAGCCGCAGGACGCTACGATTTTCAGCTCTGTGCTCTACCAACTGAGCTGCCTTCCCAAGAACGGTCTCGTAAAAAGACGCGCCGTGAGAACAAGCAGAATTATACCCATGCGTCTCAATTGGTCAAGTATAAAAATCTTTTTTTCCGCTTACGGCTGAATCAGAGCGAATTCGCAGTCGAAGAATCTCGCTTTCTTCTATTTGCAATTTTGTTTTTTAGGTTATATTGTACGGGAGTATCAACGAACAGCCGACGTTTGATTCGTTCAAACGTTCATCCCATTTTCTAGACGCCGAAACCCGCGCGTATCCAGTATAAGAATCATGAGCCGCCTCTTTGTCAATCAAATCCAAGAGAACCAAGCGATATCCGAAATCTATTGCATTGTGGACAAGGCGTTGCGACCCAACAAGAACGGCGTTCTCTATCTGCAATTTTTACTCAAAGATCGCACTGGTACGGTATCCGGTCGTCTTTGGAACGCTACGGAATCTCTTTTCAGTCAGTTTTCGGACGGAGATTATGTCCGTTGCGAAGGCACGGCGCAGCGTTTCCTTGGCAATCTTCAGGTTATTGCGAAAAAGTTGACGAAAGTCGAGCCTAGCGAAGTTTCGCCTGAGGATTTTTCGCGCGAAACGACGATAGACGTGCCTGCGCTTTTGAAGCGGCTCCGCGAACTAGCGCGCGAGATTAAGAACCAGCAATTGTACGATCTTGTCGATTGTTTTCTTGCAGACGAGAAATTCGTAGAACGTTTTAGCCGAACTTTTGCCGGCGTCCGCCTGCACCATACCTATCCTGGCGGTCTTTTGGACCACACGGTAACGATGATGGAGATAGCGAGCCGTATAGCTCCCCTTTACAGCTCGATCCTCGACGTCGATCTGCTTCTTACGGGCGCTTTTCTCCATGACGTCGGCAAGACGCTGGAGCTTTCCGACGACATTAACGTTCCGGTCTATACAGACGAAGGACAGGGGCTTGGACATCCTCATCTTGGCGTGGAGATCTTGTGCCAGAAGATCGCCGAGTTGGAGACGATGACTGGGCAGCAGTTCGACAGCCGTTTGGCGCTGATTTTGAAGCATATGATTCTTTCGCATCACGGCTCCGTTGAAAACGGGTCGGCTAAGGTTCCAATGTGTCTTGAGGCGTTAGCGCTGCATTTTATCGACACGCTCGACGCTAAGCTCACTGAGTTCAACAAGTACATCCTTGACGATCCAAATTCAGATAGTTTTTGGACAAATTACATTCAAAATATTGATCGCAAATTGATGCGTACGAAAGCTCAGAACGTTGACGAGTAATTTGGCGCCTCGTTTGCTTGTATTAAGAGTGACGTCGACGAGGCCGTCGATTTTTCGAAATCGGCGCGGCGTTACTTAGCGTTCCGTCTTGTTTCGACGGAACAGACGGGGATATTCTTTCGGGAACCGTTCTAAGCGTTCATTGTCGATCCTCGTTTAAACTTTCCTCTCAGTTTTTTACTGTTAGGCATTACTATGGCGCTAATCTAAGAAGGCATATGCATGAAATCTCGCAGCACAACTATATTGACCGTTCGTAAAGGGAATAGCGTGGCGATCGGCGGCGACGGGCAGGTTACTTTCGGCTCTTCTATTATGAAAGCGGACGCTAAAAAGATTCGTAAATTGCTCGACGGCGAGGTCTTGACTGGTTTTGCCGGTTCGACAGCCGACGCATTTGCGCTTATGGAACGATTTGAAGCGCGTCTGAAAGACTTTCCACAAAACGTAACGCGCGCGGCCATTGAACTTGCGAAGGAATGGCGCACCGACCGCGCGCTGAGACGTTTAGAAGCGATGATGATTGTTATTTCCAAGACGGACACGCTTCTTCTAACCGGCAACGGGGACGTTGTTCAGCCGACCGACGGGATAGCCGCGATCGGTTCCGGCGGCAATTATGCAATGGCTGCCGCCAAGGCGCTTCTTGCACATTCGGCTCTTTCTGCCAAAGAGATTGTCGCTGAATCGATGAAGGTAGCGGCGGAAATTGATATTTATACGAATTCGAATATTATCGTGGAGGAATTAACGTGTTAGAACTGACGCCGCGACAAATTGTCGAAGAACTTGACAAGCATATTGTCGGTCAAAAAGACGCAAAACGCGCGATTGCCGTCGCTATTCGCAACCGTTGGCGCCGTCAACAGGTTGAAGGAGATATGCGCGACGAGATTGGGCCGAAGAATATGATGATGATCGGTCCGACCGGCGTTGGTAAGACGGAAATAGCTCGTCGATTAGCCGCGCTGACAGGCGCTCCGTTTGTCAAAGTGGACGCGACGAAATATACGGAAGTTGGATATTACGGACGCGACGTCGAGAGCATGGCGCGCGACTTGGTTGAGAACGCCATTGGAATCGTTCGCGCAGAAGAACGCGAGAAAATCGCTGAAAAAGGAAAAGAGGCGGCGGAGAAACGCCTGCTCGACGTCCTTGTTGATAAATTCGAACGCGACAATCGCGACCTTTCCGAATTCTTCGACGAGCAGGAACTAGAGGACGACGATTGCATTGACGCGGAAATAGTCGACGCCGAACAGCCTTTGGAAACTGCCGAACAAGTCGAACAAACGAACAAAATTGAGCCTCTTTCTTTTGAAGAAGCAAGCAAGAAGTTTTACGACGATATGCGCAATGTTTCGGCGGAAATACAATTTGATCCAAAGAATCCGCAACAAAGCGTTTCCGAAGCCTTAGACGCGTTGGCAAAGGTCATGTTTGGCGGTTCCCGCGAGGATAAGAAAGAAGAATCGGGTACGAAAGAAAAATTGGAAACGACGTCCAAGGCTAAAGAGAAGAAAAAAGCAGAAGAAAAAAGCCATAAGAAGGAAAAAGCGAAGTTTCGAGAAAAGGTTGCCGAACTTCTGAAAGAAGGCAAGCTGGAAGACGAGTTTGTACCGGTGCTTCAGGAACGCAGCTCGCCGCCGATCATTATGGGAGGCGTAGGGTTCGATTTGATTCCCGACGAACTTCAAAACGTATTGGAGAATATTGGTCCTAAACGGACGTCGCGCCGCGAGACGACTGTTTCCGAGGCAAGAGAACTTTTTATCGAGCAGGAATCGGAGAATTTACTCGATAAGGAGAAGATCAACGAACGCGCAATTGAATTGGCGGAAAACCTGGGTATCATTTTTATCGACGAGATTGATAAGATTGTCGGCAGCGAAGGCGGCCGGGGCGCAGACGTTTCTCGCCAAGGCGTTCAGCGCGACCTGCTTCCAATCGTCGAAGGGACGACCGTCCAGACGAAATACGGGTTCTTTTCGACGGAACACGTTTTGTTCATCGCCGCCGGCGCGTTTCATCGCGCTAAGCCCAGCGATTTGACTCCGGAACTTCAGGGCAGGTTCCCAATCCGCGTTGAACTTTCCGAATTGAAAAAAGAAGATTTCGTTCGGATTCTTACGGAACCCAAAAGCGCGCTCACTAAACAATATGCCGCGCTGATGAAGACGGAAAATGTCGAGCTTGTGTTCAAGGACGACGCCATCGACACGCTTGCCGAATATGCCGCGGAGACGAATCTCACAACGCAAAATATCGGCGCGCGCCGCCTTTGCACGATTATGGAACTTCTTCTGGAAGATTTGAATTTTGAAGCTGCTGAAATGGAGTCAGGGCGCGTTGAGATCGACGCAGATTACGTTCGTTCGAAGCTCGACGCCGTCGTTCGGGACGAAGATTTGAGCAAATTCGTCTTGTGATTGTATGTTCTCTCGTCCGCAAGAAAAGCGCCGTCCGCTGAATTTGCAGCAGACGGCGCTTTTCTTTTACGATTTCGTTGAGGTTTAGACGTTACTTAATAGCGACGGTTTCGGGACCAATCAAATAAAGGACGCCCGACTTGAGGTTCAATTTACCTTTTTTAGTCGGTTTTTCGACGTCGTTTCCAAGGTAGTCAAACGCCTGTGAAACTTCTCCAATGATTTTGACGTCTACATTGCATTCAGCTCCAAGCGACCATAGCGCCCAGCCGTTTTGACCGTCGGGCCGCTTCCACGAGACGACGCAGCAATCGTTAACTACAGTAAGGTCGGCGCCTTCGGAACAGGCGGGTCTTGCCTTCGTCAACGCTTTGTAGGCGAAGTAGCCAGGTTTCGGAGCAAGTTTTTGTCCGACAATGCCGAAATGGTGTTCCGGATCGCGCTGATCTCGTTCCGGAGCGTGGAATTCATACCAGAAGTACCGTTCGATTCCGTTGGCAAAGGCGAGCAGGTACGCTTGCGAAAGGAAGACCGCTTGGTTAGCGACGGTCGAACGATTCGTTTCATTGCCGTCGTCGTCTCGAATCGAGTTGATAACAACGGCGCCTTTGTAGTCGCTGTTGAAGTCGTAAATGCACGCCGACGCAGCCGAGAAGGTCTCGTTTTTTCCATTGAACAACGGGATGAACTTGTCTCCTTCTTTTAATTTTGCGCCGTCAAAAAACCGATTCGACTGGTGGACAGGATAGAATCCGGGCATATTTTCCGCGCTTTCCGGCGCAACGACGGTCGGCACGTTTTCCGGCACATTCTCGCGCGTCCACCAAGCAAACCAAGAGATTCTCAACGTGTCGAGACATTGGGCAAATTTAGGATTAAACTCGCCCTGTTTGAAGCGTTTCGTCTTTTTATCCAGGATTGTTTCATAGTACAGCGGCACGCCGCCCAGAAGAATTAGCGCGCCGCCTGACTTAACGAACTCTGCAACTGGCTCAAAGTACTCCATGGGGAAACCTTCACTTGGCGGCATGACGAGTACGTCCGCGACGTCGAGCGAGAGATTTGAGAGTTGATCGGCGTCGAGAAAGGTCGTCAGATTGGCGTTGCTTGCGTACTTTTCGGGGAGGTAGTTGAGGAAATCATTTTGTGCGCGCGATTGTGCGGGGTCGTATCGAAGGTCGTAGAAGAACGCAACTTTTGGATCCTCGTTTGGGAAGAGTTTTTGGAGCGCTGCGGAGACAACCCTGCGATTACTCTCGCCAAAAATCGGAGGAGTAGCCCAGCCCATTTCTGTGATCCAAATAGGCCTGTCTGGCAGGTTGCGCTTCTTTAATTCTCGACGGAATGCGTCAATGTCGTCAGCGAATTGATCGAGGCGTTGACGCGTTGAG
Source organism: Thermoguttaceae bacterium (assembly GCA_028695965.1). Lineage (GTDB taxonomy): Bacteria > Planctomycetota > Planctomycetia > Pirellulales > Thermoguttaceae > RUG369. The sequence goes on from JAQVHZ010000077.1 coordinate 5,275, forward strand.
ATCCCGCCGCGATAAGGATGGATGTTGACGACGTCAAAGGAATCTCCGGCTCCTGCGTCGAGCGATTTGGCAAAGAAGTCAGCAGGAACTCCCGCAAGACCGCCGTAGACGACGATAAGATTAGGATCGATCGCTTTGATCGTCTTGTAGGTCTCTTTGAGCAGGATGGCGTAATTCGCTCCGTCTGGCGTATCGCGCCAGAAACCTTGAAGATTCGGTTCGTTCCAAACTTCCCAGTATTGAATACGGTCTTTGTAGCGTTCGACAGTACGCGTAACATATTCAAGCCAAGAATCGAGATGCTTGTATGCAGGAGTGGCCCAAGGGACGTCGTAGTCGAGAATTGGGAGAAGTTGTAGACCAAGCTTATTGGTTTCGTCGACGATTTTATCCAAATGTCCGAAGGTCCAATTGCCTTGCGAACGTTCGACCCCGATCCAAGAGAAGTCGGCGCGAACCCAGACGATTCCAGCCTTTTTCATCAGGAGCAAATTCTTTGGCGCTTGCTCCCACTCTTCGCCGGCGCCAACATGCGCGCAGACGCCATAGGGAGAGTTGGCGACAACCTTGTCTGCCGACGCGGGTTGCGCCGCGTCGGCAGACGGAGAGAACGAGGAAAGACCGGTCGAAAGGGCAAACGCCCCTAACGAGGACGTTTTAATAAAGTTGCGCCGGTCGGACGTCGTTTTAAAATTTAAAGCTGCGTTTCTCATTTTCTTACCGAACTTATATTGACAATTTATGCGAGCGTCAAATGACATATCGCCGCTGTTACTGCATTTGCGGCAACGCTGTTATTATAATGCAGAGAGCAGGGACAAGCAAGAAAAATAGAATATTTTATACGCTTTTAAAAAGAAAACGCGCAAAACGTCGTTCGACGTCCCGCGCGTTTGTCCAATTGAATTAATTTTCAACGCCTAGAGGAAAATAATCGTCATCGCAATCAAAATAGGCAGTAGGAAACCGATGCTGTAACCCATATAGCCGAAGAAAGTCGGCATTTTGACGCCTGCTTGTTCTGCGCACGCTTTAACCATGAAGTTGGGACCGTTGCCAATGTAGGTCATAGCGCCCATGAAAACGGAACCTAGCGAGACGGCAACCAGGAGCTGGACGGGAATGGCCTCGCCGGTTTCATCGAGTCCCTCTTGAAGTTCCGCTTCAATTTTCGCAACAGTTTCCAGGTCGTTTTCTTCTCTTGCCTTTTGCAATTTTCCTTCAGAGGCCGATTTTGCCGTTTCATAGAAGACGAGGTAGGTCGGCGCATTGTCAAGCACGGAGGAAAGCGATCCGGACATCCAGAAAAATTCCTTCGCTTCATTGAGCTTGAGTTTGGAACCGTATTTGTTGACTTGCGCGACAATGTCGGCGCCTTTGGCGTCTAGAATCTGCAGTGGAGCTTGCATGCAGATAAAAATGCCAAAGAAAAGGACCGCGACTTCGATAATTGCTCCAAAATTAAATTCGTTCAATTTTCGAACGGTTTCTGAACCAAGCGCAAAGGAGAGGAAGACCATCAGCAATTGAACAATCTCGCGCAGGAACATTGGCGGATACCAGCCCGTCTTGACGCCAAAGAGGGATAAGAATTCTTGCGTGGGATCCAAAAGCATGACGGCAAGGATAACCCCAAGCAAGCAGAACAGGTTAGGATACAAGCCGCTAATTTTAGCCTGTTTGATCTTAAACTTTTCAACGGTTCTGTCCAGCGGAAACTCTTTCGGGTAGTAGTAGAAGGTATCGAGCAGGTAATACAACACAATCAATGTTCCGCAAACAAAGAACCATTCCTTCCACAGGTTGAGGGTCCACAGAAACTTGACGCCGCGCAGGTAACCTAAGAAGAGCGGGGGATCGCCAGTAGGCAGCAGACAGCCGCCAACGTTACAGACGCAGAAAATAAAGAAGATAACAGTATGCGTCTTGTGCTTACGATGTTTATTTGTTTCAAGCAGGAACCGGATAAGGAGCATCGCGGCGCCTGTCGTTCCTACAAAACTCGCCATAATCGCGCCAGCCGCCAAAATAATCGAGTTATGGAGAGAAGACGCTTTCCAGTCGCCAGCGATACGAATGCCGCCTGTGATTGAAAAAAGTGCGAAAAGAAGAATGATAAAGGAAACGTACTCGCCTAAGATCGCATTGACGAATACTGCCGAACCCTTTAGGAACCAGCCCGCGTCAGGAGAGACAAGAGAGTGGGAGGGCCAGTGCAAGTCTAGGCGATGTTGGTAAAAGAACGCGTAGTATGCTATCGTAGACAATGCCAAAAAAGCCACGACGATGAAACGATTTAGATTGCTTTCCCACCAGTGGTCAGTCGCGCGCAGTAAGGGAAGAATCGCTATGCAAAGAAGTAACGTTACGAAAGGGAGCGCTGTCCAGAGGGGCGGGCAACGCAGCTCTTTGTCCACTACGGACGCTTCATATGCTTGAACTGAAGCGGCAGTTTCTGAAGCGTTGTCGGCAGAAGCGGCGAGGGCGTCTTCATTCGCAACGCCGGTATTTTCAGGCGCTTCCGCAATATCCGCTAAATTGCCGCCAGTTTCCCCCATAACCGACGCTGCTTTTTCGTCCTGGAAATGCTCAGACTGCGAATTTGTCCATTTTTGAGGCAACCCTGCGAAAAGGGCAAGTATGTAAACGAGAAAAATTACCCCTAGGACGAGCAATGTCGACCTAGTAGTTTTGGAAAGTGGTTCTACAGCCCTTTGTGAAGTTTCAGGCATTTTTTTCTTTCTAGTGTCCAAAGACGGCTTATGCGAACCGAATTCGAGAGATTCATGTAGGCAATGTCAACCGCAGAAGATTGGAGTTTTTTTATAATTAACTCATATTGCAACTAGAAGCAATCCAGTAAACGACAGCGCCGTTATTCTTGAACCTTCCGATTTGGGAATACAGAGTTTGGCTCAAAAAATTAACACAAGAATGAAGTGTCGCTATTCGTATGTTAGCAAGGACTTAGCAATTATCATGAGCCGATATGGTTGCAATATGAGTAATTAACAATTGATTGTTTGGCGTTGAGTCAAATAGCTGAAATTACATAGACCGACGAATACGTTCAAGATTCCATTGGAGTTTCTCTTGTTGGGACATTTTCGAGAAGTCAGGACTCATTGAGAAGTTGTTCGACGTCTTAGTCTTTTGTTCTTCATTAGCCGCTCTAAAATAATTACGCAGGAAGATGCGCCTCATTTGTCTGGGAGGGAGCAGTTCCCTAATCGGCGCGGCAGGTTGCGCGTCTTGCGCAGGAGCGTTCGTAACGTTTGTAGAGATTGTAGAGACTGTTTTCTTTTCTGCATAACTCATTGACGTTTCGGTCGTTTGCAGGTCGTCTTCTAAGGAACGTTTCGGCTTAATGCCGAGCTTTTGCAAATCGCCATGATACGCCTTAACCGCTTCCACTGGACCAATTTCTCCGTCAGCTATTGCACGGAGGTAGGCAATAAAGGCGAGTTGGTGTTCAGCGTTATTGATCTTGCGTCCGTAAAGAGCAACGCGCGCTCCATATTTCTTGGCGTCAAAGAGCATCTGGAAGGCGTCGAGCGTCGTTCCGGCGCTGCCCCCTAAAATGCCGACGACAAGAGAGGAATCGTAACGGACGAGCGCTTCCATAGCTTTTGGTCCATAATAGGGAATCTTGAGGAAGATAGGACGTCCGGCGCTTGTAACGCCCGCTAAGGCGCGTACGATGTGATCGCTGACAAATTTGGGGACGTCTTTAATCGCGTTGACGGGCGCGTTAGGGCTGAATACCTCAAGGAAGTGTCGGAACCGTTTCTTCTCCGCTTCAAGCCGGAACTCTTTGTAGGCTGCTAGAGCTTCGTAATCACGTTCGAGATCATTATTGAAGGTAATAGAATAGAGACCGAGATCCGCTCCTCTTTTAGCGGCTATTTCCGCTTCAGAGCAGTCGGCGTGTCCGCACAGGGCGTGGTCGAGGCCAGCAGTTCGGAATGGACGAGAAGGGACGTCGCCGTAGATTGCGCCCGCGCCGGCAAGCCAGATATCTGTTGCGTCATTAGCGCGGATTGCGGGCGTAATATGCGAGTTTTCAAAGAGTCTTTCACGGAGCGTCAGAACTTCGCTTGTGCTCGCGCTCATCAAGACGATATCGACGAGCCCCTGCTTGATTACTTCACGAATTTGATTGCGATAGTCGTTCAACGTCTTAAATTTCGCTTCCGAGGCATAATTCTCGGGACTGAGCCCAGGAGCAGAGAGCCCGTATGCCATATCGGCGTCTTTGGCGTCGGCAATGATAAAGTCGTTACAGCTATTGTCTTGAAGAATACGCGCTAATTTGCGATCAAGCGATTTTTCCATTTTAAGCTTCTCTGCAGCAGAATATTGTAACACAGGCGCTTAAAAGTTTTTTGCTTGCCGTTTTGACAAGAATTGAAACCAACTTTTAACGGCCCTTCAATTCCTCCTGGACGCACCAACACATTAATATTGTAGAATAGGGGCGGAATTCGTCAAGAGCGCCGCAGGACAAATAGAGAAAATTCAGACGATTAAGAATAGACAGAGGTCATAACAGAAGAAATGAAATGCGTATGGATCAGCTGGAATGCAGACCCATACGCAGTGTTATCAAGTTAAACTAGGCGCTGAGACACACGTTTCAAACGTTCGGGAGTTCCCAGCCTTTGCGGCGAGGACGCGACAACCTCTTATTACCTTCTGGCAAGTTGTCGAATTCTTCTTTTTCAGCATTCCAGTAGACGACTTCTCCAACGGGCGCAGTTGCGCGGACGATATTGATCAGCTCGCAAATGGTCGTGGAGCGTTGACCAATTTCGACGTCGGCGTTGCACTTTTGCTTTGTCTTGATGCATTCGGCCCAGTTCTCAACATGGTAAATGCTTTCGTCGCGGACGTTTTGTGCTGCGTCTGGCAACGACGCGGCAATTTCTTTGGGATTGGACGCGACTTTGTGGCGATTGATCTCCATTTTTCCCTTGTCGCCGACGACAATACAGCCTAGCCCTGGTCCGCGGTCGCCGTCAAGTTCGAAGCGCGCTTCGACGCCGTTTGGGAAAAGCATCTTGACTCTAGCGCGAGGTCCGCGTACTTTTGCCATCGAGTAGTAGGCTGCGCCCGTCTCTTCTTCGGAATAGGGACGATTGGTAAATTTGCCGGAATCTTGGATCGTACACGGTTCTTCGAGAATGATTTGCGACGGTCCAGTCAGGCTTGTGCCAATCGCCATTTGCATTTGGTCGAAGGAGTGGGTCCCCCAGCCAGAGACGCCAAAGCAGAGTCCGCCGGCGTCGTAGTCGGCCCAGTTGCTCCAATTATATTGCACTTCCGGGACACATTTGCGCAATTTCGCTTGATTCGTCCATATGTCCCACCAAGGTTCGCAGTCTTCTGGATCGAGCTTGTATTGAGGATCGTCGTCGGGAAACACGTTTGGACCGACAAAATTGGGGACGAGAACTGTCTTGACCTTGCCAATGGCGCCATTAGCAACTTGGTCGCACGCCCAGCGGCAGAGGGGCAGGGAGCGTTGTTGCGTGCCTACCTGGGTAACTTTGCCCAACTTCGTTGCGGCGTCCGCCATGGCGCGTCCTTCTTGGATTGTCAACGCCATCGGCTTTTCAATGTAAACGTGAGCGCCGCAAAGCATCGAGTGGATTGCGACCCAAGCGCGCTGGTGGGTTGCCGTCTGGCAGCACACGCCGTCGAGTTTTTCCATTTCAATCATTTTACGGAAATCTTCGTACGGCTTGAGCCAGTCAGCACGATCGCGCATGTAGCTGTCGAGTCTCGGTTTGAAAATATCGCTGACGGCGACAAGTTCGCAGTCTTTCGCTTGTTGAACGATCGTTGCCAAGTACGTTCCTCGTCCGCCTAGACCGACGACTCCGATTCGGACTTTTTCGCTCGGCGCCGTTTCTCCGTTTAGTCCCAATGCGCGTGAAGCAACAAGCATAGGAGAAGCGACAACAGCCGACTTCAAAAGGGTTCTTCTGCTGATTCTCATAATAGATTCCTCTTTTATCGAAGGTTTGGGTAAAAATGAAAGAAGGAAACGAATATTAGCGCGTTTTCAAGAAGATGTTTTTGTATTGAACGATCATCGGAGGACCAGGATGCATCTGCAGTCCAAAAACACCTTCTTTTGGCGAATAGCCTCGTTCGTCGACAAGTTCTGTTGTTTTAACGTCGTTGACGTATGAGGCGAACTTGTTGCCGCGCGCTTCAATGCGATAGGTGTTCCAGCCATGCATATTGATCGATTTGCCGATTTCGGCGGCGTCTGCGAACTTTTCGATAGTTTTATTTCCATCGACGTCGAATTTAGCGGCTTCTCCACGCCAAGCAATGATTTCGCCAAGCGCTTCTCCGTAAAGAATCCCCATAATGTCGCCGGGAGAAATGTCCGCTTGATAACCATTTAGCCCATGTTCGCGGGCGTCGTCTTTCCAAGCGCGATATTCAATTCCGGAATTGCCCTGACTGGATATGCAGAAATCGACAAGAAGCGTGAAGTCTTTTACTGGTTCGCCTTTCCAAATGAGGAAGGCGCTGTAAGGGACGGAGTTGTCTTCTGAGGAACGACCGGTAATACAGCCGTCTTCTACCGACCAGAATTTTTCGGAGCCGTCCCAGCCCTCTAGCGTTTTTCCATCAAATAGCGAGACGAAACCTTCCGGAACCTCTTTTGTTGGAGGCGGAGCGACCACAGCGTTTGCGTCTTGGGCAAACGAGGCGGCAGAAGCCGTTAGACCCACGCATAATAACGCCAAAAGTACGAATAGGCTTTTGATTGGAACTTTCATATCTTCCCTTTTAATATTTTAAAGCAGGCGCTAGGATAACAATGAAGGTAATTGAACCCTTGAATAGAATTCTCACGAAATCATGCTAAGCGCCAATCCAGTTGAGATCGTAAATCTTCAAGCGATTGTTCTGTTTAGTTCGGGACGACGTCGTACTGAACTAAATAGAACAAGAAAGCAACCTAAAGGTTACGCTTCATTTTTAACAACCAAACGAACCTTTATTATTTCACCTTTTTGCCATACTTCTAATTCTGCTTCGTTCTCCTCACAGTTCGCTTTGCTAGCGTCATATTCTTCCAATGTTTGGACTGCTTGACCGTTTATTTTGAGAATCATCGAACCGTTTCGGACGCCTGCCCGATACGCTTGACTGCCGGGGGTAACATTTAGTACAACGAGCCCTGAACGATCCCCGGCGCCGATGCGAGCAGCAGAATTTGGCGTCGACGGCACGACCATAATTCCCCATTCTCTGTCAACCTTGTGAGCGCCTTTCTCGACAAGTTTTTCCGTAAGAGGCACGCCGACATAGCCGTCCGGTCGAATTTCAAAACGAATCGTAAGTTCAATTGGTTCTGAGGAATTGTTGCGAAGGACTTTAAGTTTAAAATCCCGATTGACGTCGATGCGTTCAATTTGCATTTCAAACGCTAAGGGCGACTCGATCGGTTGGTTATCTAGCGAAATGAGAACGTCGTTTGCACGGAGTCCCGCTTTTGCAGCCGGGGAATCTTTAAAAGGCGAACTAATCCGCACGCCGGTAAGGGTCGGTAAATTCAATCTTCGCGCTTCGTTGTATTCTATGATCGACATGGGAGCGCCTAAGAAGGCTCGCTCCACTTTCCCTTTTTCTCGCAATTGGGCGGCAATCCATTTTGCCGTATTTGCAGGAATAGCGAATCCGACGCCCTGATAGCCCCCGCTCAAGGAGGCGATCGCCGTATTGATACCGACTACTTCCCCACGCAAATTGACGAGAGGACCGCCGCTGTTGCCCGGGTTGATCGCCGCGTCCGTTTGCAAAAAGAGCTTTGAATCGCGAACGCGTTCGGTGGCGCTGATGATGCCGGCGCTGACCGAAGAACCGAGCATAAAAGGATTTCCAATTGCAAGAACCCAGTCGCCAATTTTGATGGAACTGCTGTCGGCGAATGTCAAAAATGGCAAAGGTTCGGGCGCCTCAATGGTAACGACGGCAACGTCTGATTTGTCGTCTCTCACAATCGTCTTCGCAGGAAAACGGCGTCCGTCGTTTAACTCGACGGAAATGGCTTTGCCAACCTCATATTCGCGCACAACATGGGAGTTGGTAACGATTACTCCGCTAGGATCGACCAAGAATCCAGAACCGCCGCTTTCAATGAAGATTTTTTCTTCAAGATCAGGAATGAGATCAGAAAACGGGAGTTTTGTGTCGCCCTTGTTCTTTTCAATCAAGTTTTTCTTAACGATGATAGTTACGGCGGCAGGCAGCGTTCTTTGGGCCGTCTGATGGAAAGCGGCGGAGATTGAGCGCGCCTGATCGTACGCCGCTTCATCGACATTAGCCGCGGGGTCCGGCGCTTCTTGTGCATATGTAACTGGGTCCAGCGCGCCGACAACGACGCCCAAGGACAATATCAAGGCGCTGAAAATACTATTAGCAGGCGACACAAATTGACGTAATATCACAATCAACCTCTACGATCCAAAGGATTGTCTATTTAACAACGCTCGGTGCGTATGTGCAAATATTAAAACTTGAGGGACAACAAATTAATCAAAGGGAGCGGCAAGCTCTTTGGGAACGATCAGCGTTGCGCCTTCTTGCGAACAGACGAAAGCGGCGCGCTTCGACGCGGCTTCAATAATTTGTTGATAAGGATGATTCAACAAGAAGCCAACGACGCAAACGGCGGCAAAAGAGTCGCCCGCGCCCACGGAATCTTTTACGTCAACTTTAAGAGACGGCGAATAGACGACGTTTTCGGCGTCAACAATAAACGCTCCGCTTGCGCCACAGGTCAATACTATTGTTTTCAAGCCGTAAGTTTTTAGCCAGAGTTCAGCCCATGTAGTAAGCGCTTCTTTAACGCCTTCAAAATTATCTCGCAACGCTTCGCTCAATGATCGATCGGCGTCGGCAAAGACGGCCAAACTTGGAGCAAGCTTGTCAGCGAATATTTGTTCTAATTCGAGCGCCTCGACGTCGTTTAACTTGAAGACGTCAGAATTTTCGAGCGTAAAAGCGATTGTTTCTCGATCATAAAAGGGCGCGCGCAGATTCAAGTCGCAAACCCGCATTACGTTCTCAGGCAACGCGTTCAGAATTCGCGCGACCGCCGCCTTGTTGTTGGACGTTCTCAACGCAAGACTTCCAAAGTAAAAAGCGGAGTTCGTTCCGTCTTTCGTAAGGAACTCAATTATTTGATCGAGTTCAGCCTGTTCAATTTGAATGAAGTCCCATGCGACGTTTTCAACGATGCGATAGGAAGGGACGCCTTTGTCGTCAAGCGTGACGTCGACCGTTCCTGTAGGAGCCTGTTGTGAAATCTGCAAGGCGTCTTGGGAGACGTCAAGAGCGTCGAGACGATCCTGAATTTCTTTTCCAAGTTCGTCGTTGCCGACGCTGGTAAGCGCAAGTACTTCTGCGCCTAACGTTTTAGCGTGATACAGGAAGTTGACGGGCGCTCCTCCTAACTTCTTTCCGGAAGGCAACATATCCCAGAGTAATTCGCCAAAAGCGACAATTCGAACAGCCGACGTTAAATTTGAACAACACGACATTGAAAAACCTTAACTAGTCATAAGATTAGAACAACATACGCCAATTTTTCAGCGTCATCAGGCAATTATAATGTAACGCGCCATAGATTTCCAGTAGAGAATAGCGTCCCTTAGCGTTTTTTGTAAGATTTAGGGTTTGACTCAAGTCAAAAGACGCCGCTAATTCGACGAATTAACGGCGTCAGTAAGGTCTAATAATCTGGGGCTGTTATTTTTCAAAAGAAATGTTGAAGACGAAGGTATATTTACCGTCGCGTTCTTCATGAGTCATGTCGTAGGCGTTGGTGAGCGAGTCCGGAATCTGAATGACGCCGTTTTGGTCAAGCTTGAGATTCAAGTCTCTAATCTTGGGGTCTCCGCTTTCTTCGACAGCGAGAACGTAGGGGCCGTATCGAAGAACGCATTCGTCAACTTTGGTCGAATCAACGGGCGTCGGAATCCTGTGGAAACGACGATCTTCGATGAACGGGACGCCAAAGTAGGAGACGGTCAGTTCGTCGCCAACTTTGCCGTCGATGATAGCATAACCGTCGGCAAGCGCCGCTTCGACATTTTCGCCGTCGCGGCTGACTTCAACTCTTTGCGCCCATTCCGGAACTCTAACGGCGAATTTAACGGGCGCTTTATATGGACCGGCGATCGTTGCGACAGTTTTGATTGGGCAATTGGCGTCGGCGGGGAGTTGACGGGACATGATTTGCCACTTAGCGCCGTCCAGCGTCAACGGCGTTGTGAACTCCAGCGGGAAGTTGTAGTAGACCATGTTCTCGCCCGTCTTTGGGCATATGGAACCGACTGCAAAGAATTCTTTCAGTTCGTAGTACCCGAGCGGTCCGTGATAACTGCAGCACCAATAGGATTCAGCATACCGCTCGCCCCACGCGAAACAGCCTTTATCGTCTGAGACCATGTAACGATGTCCAAATCCGCCTGTGTCCCACTGGTTCATTAGGTACTCGTTGTAGAGCATCCTTTCTGCAAAATCAAGATATTTGACGTTGCCGGTGTTGCGCCAAATCATCAG
>JAQVHZ010000078.1 GCA_028695965.1 Thermoguttaceae bacterium
CAAGACCGCAATCGACGATTGTTTGGCAAAGCTTGAAACCGACTATAAGAACGACGTCATGTCGATGATGACATTAAATTTTCAAACGTTTGAAAAGGATAACGTACTGGCATTGTGAAGTATACATAGCCGACCGTAGAAAAACCGCTTTGATAATTTTTCTGATAGGAAGTTCCGAAAAAAATACATTTCTTGAGTAATTTTATATTTGACTTTTGCAAAAAATTTTTTTATGATAACTGAGCTGAAGATTGGCAACAAGAATAATCTTGCCAGAAAATTTTAAAAAGCGCCGCATTTTAGACGTCTGGCTCGCTTGTTCTAATTTTCGGCAAACACAACAGCGCAAACGACTTTTAGATATTAAAGTTGGCGTTGCCGCGCCCTTAGCGGCCAGTTGGAACACGGGTCGACGTTAAGGTCTTTTAAGAACTTTTCGAGCTGTTGTCGTTTTTGTCGCATGGAATAAGGACGAGTTTTTATTTTAATTCGTCGACTTTTACTTTTGAAATATCGGAATTATATGTTTTAATCTTTTGTCAAATCAAAATACGAGGCGCTTCTCATGGCTTCCAATCACAACAGGTCTGTATTACACAAGTTGTTCAGCGTTCAAAAGAACCGCTTGGTTCGACAAAGCGCAATCAAAGGACGGCTCCTAAGAATAGAAGCCCTGGAAGAGCGAAGTCTATTGACGGCAACTGTTGGGATTGCGGCGACGGACGCGGTCGCAGCGGAAGCGCCGACGTCAAGCGCGAATTACGGCTCTTTTACCGCAACGCGTACCGGTACGACAAATATGACTCAGCCGTTGACCGTTTACTTTCAAACGAGCGGCACGGCGACTTCTCCTTCAAATTCTAATTCCGACTATCAACTTTACGACTCGAACGGTTACCAGCTTTACCAAACGAGTTTTTACGACCAGGCGACAAATTCCTACATCTATTGCTATTCTGCAACGATCGCTGCAAACGCGTCGTCGACGACGATCGAGCTTCGTCCGGTAAACGACGCGCTTCGCGAATCGACCGAAACGGCCGTATTGACGCTTCTGCCGAACGCCGCCTACGACGTCGATTCAACGGCGAACTCTGCGACCGTTTCAATTCAAGACAACGATAATTGGACGGTTAGTATCGCCGCAACGGACGCGACCGCGGCGGAAGCGCCGACGTCGAGTTCGAATTACGGGGCCTTTACCGCAACGCGTTCCGGCGAAACCGACCTGTCTCAGCCGCTGACCGTTTACTTTCAAACGAGCGGCACGGCGACTTCTCCTTCAAACTCTAATTCCGACTATCAACTTTACGATTCGAACGGTTACCAACTCTACCAAACGAATCTTTACGACCCGGCGACAAGCTCCTACATTTACTGTTATATGGCGACGATTCCTGCGAACGCGGCGTCGACGACGATTCAACTTCGTCCGGTAAACGACGCGCTTCGCGAATCAACCGAAACGGCTGTATTGACGCTTCTGCCGAACGCCGCCTACGACGTCAATTCAACGGCGAACTCCGCGACCGTTTCAATTCAAGACAACGATAATTGGACGGTAAGCGTTGTCGCAACGGATGCGAACGCGCTTGAAAACTCGACCGATTACGGCGTTTGGACATTTTCGCGCGTCGGCGAAACCGATTTATCGAACGCATTGGCGCTCGTTCTCACACGTTCGGGGACGGCTTCTTACAACAGCGATTACGCGTTGTACGATTCTTCCGGTAATCAACTTTACGAAAATTACTATTACGATCCGAATTCCGGTAGTTATCAATACGGATTTTCCGTTACCATTCCGTCGGGTTCCGTTTCGACGATGGTCGAACTTCGAACGATCGACGATTCCCAAGCGGAACCGATGGAAACGGCGACTCTTACGTTTTGCCCCAGCGACGTTTACGTCATCGACAGTTCGCATTCTTCCGGAACGGTTAATATTTTAGACGACGACTCGAACGCGCCCGTTCTTTCGAGCGCGCCGACGAATCTGACCGCGACCGCGAACGGCTACCGGTCCGTCTCGCTTTCTTGGAACGCATTGACTGGCGCCTCTTACTACACTGTCGAACGTTCTTATAATTCCGGCTCGACGTGGACGACGTTAAACGGTTCTGTTTCGAGCGCTTCTTATCTCGACTCGACGATTACGGCAAACACAGAGGCTCTTTATCGAGTTAAAGGCGTAAACGCGTCTGGCGCTTCCCCCGGCGCGACTGTTGTGGGAAGTGGAACGCCGTTTTTGCCGCCAAGTTCCGTAACGACGTCGGTCGCCGGAGTTGATTCGATTCTAATCTCCTGGACGCCGTACGATTCCAACGCAACCTATAAATTGGAACGTTCGGACAACGGATCCGTATGGTCTGCCGTTGTTACAAATTACACTGGGACGAGCTATGTCGATCAAGGTTTAACAGTTGATTGTACTTGGCGTTATCGTGTCAGCAGTTACTTGAGTTCGACGGGTTATTCCGCTCCGTCGAATGTCGTTTCGGTTTTTCTAGCGGCGACAATTCCAGCAACACCAACGTTGACCAGAGCGACTCTGTTAGACGCAAATACAATTTCTTTAACCTGGTCGAGCGTTCCCGGCGCGTCGTCTTACTTATTGGCGCGTTCGACCGACGGCGTGAACTGGGCGACCCCGGTCGTCGTTTCCGGTTCGAGTTACGAAGACGCCTCTAGCGGTATCAACGCGTCGACGACCAATTACTACTATCGCGTTTCGGCTCAAAACACAGCGGGAACTTCCAACGCAAGCGCCGCAGTTCAGGCGGTTCCGGAACCTATCGTTTCCTTCTCGCCAACGCAGCAAGCTTCGAATTCGCTCACGCTGAGTTGGACAAACGGCTCGTCGGACTTTCCTTTTCGGCTGGAGCGTTCGCTCGACGAATCGACCTGGACGACTCTTGCGTCCAACTTAACGTCGCCTACGTACGCCGATTCCGGATTGACGCCAAACACGACTTACTATTATCGAGTCTGCCTCGTTGCGAACGTCTGTTCCAGTTGGACGTCGACTAGCGCGCAAACCTATCCTGCGGCGCCTAATTCGCCGACGATAAGCGTTTCGACGACAGTCGATTCGTCGACGATTTCGTGGAACGCCGTTACAGGAGCAACGTCCTATTCCGTGGAGCGCTCCCTCGACTCCCAAACGTGGTCGGTCGTCGCCAATCAAATAACTGGAACAAGCTGCGTCGATTCAGGTCTTGCCCCGCGAACCGGTTATTATTATCGCGCTCGCGCCGTTAATGTTGGCGGCGCTTCCTCGCCCTCGGCGGTTGTTTTAGCGACGACGGCGACGCCCGCGCCGACAATAACTTCGGTCAGCGCGATTTCTCAAACTGAACTGCGGATTATTTGGAGCGCTGCGATAGGTTCGGAAGTTTTCCGTCTGGAACGTTCTCTGGACGGAGGGACGACTTGGATTGAGGCGGCGGCTAATTTGACGTCGAACTCATACAACGATACTGGTCTAACATCGGGAACTTGCTATACTTATCGAGTTGTTTCTGTTTGGTCGGGAACTGAAAGTTACGTTTCTCAACCGTCGAGCGCGTATACGTTGGCGCCGCGTTGGATTGTCGGGGTCGCCGCTTCAGACGATTTCGCCTCGGAAAGAGGCTCCGACTTTGGGACGTATCTTATCTCTCGCGCTGCCGGAACTGACGCGTCAACGTCGACCGAAGTTTGTTTCACAATGAGCGGTTCCGCCGACAGTTCCGATTACACACTTTACAATTCGTATGGTCAACGGCTTTATTCGTCTGAGCGCGAATTGGACGGAACCATCGTCAATGTTTACTCGGTAACGATTAGTTCTGGCGCGACGTCGACTTCCGTTGAGCTGCGTCCGACGTCCGATTCGACGTCCGAACGTACGGAAATCGCCTCTCTCATCCTTTTGGGGTCCGATCTTTACGACGTCGACGCGCAGCGCGCTTCCGCAAGCGTCAATATTGTCGACTCCGAACCGTTGGTTCAAGTTTCGGCGTCGGACGAAGTCGCAGGAGAAACGTCGACCGGCGCGCCGACCAACAACGGAACATTTGTCGTTTCCCGGCACGGCGTCGCCGACTTGTCGGCGCCGTTGACGGTTGCGTTTACCTTGTCTGGCTCGGCGGAGTACGGAGTCGATTACGCGTCGATTTCAGGAGTTCAAACGTCGGTTGATCCTGTTACTAACGAAACGATCGTTTCCGGTTCTGTCGTTATCGCATCGGGCGAGGAATCGGCGACAATCTCTATTCTCCCGTTAGATGATTCCACGCGCGAAGAGTTGGAAACGGTCGTTTTAACAATTTCTGAAAGCGCGTCTTACGGCGTCGGCGTCAACGGCGCGAATTCGACGGTTTATATTGTCGACAACGAGCCCGTTCCGCTTGTTTGGATCGAGGCGAGCGCCGCCGCAAGCGAGGGGACAACCAACGGATATTTCCGCCTGAAAAGAAGCTTTGTCGACGGTCCGTTGAAGGTTTACTTTTCGGTCAACGATTCTTCGACGGCGACGCAAGAGTTTGATTTTGTTTTTGCAACAGGAACCCCCGCTGGCGCCGGACGAAATTACATTGAATTTGGCGCCGCTGACGAAACTGTCGACATTCGCATCAATTCTTTTGACGACGGATTTTACGAACCGACGGAAACGATTTCTATTTCGCTGGTCGCCGCGCTCCTTCCCGATTGGGCGCCCGCGCCGTACTCGCTGGGAACGAATCGAACGTCGACCGTCAATCTTGCGGACAAGCCGCATTATTTAACGCAGGCGCCGACCGGATTCGCCGCGACCGCCCTCGATTATGAACGAATTCAACTCGATTGGAACGCGACGCCTTACGCGGTCGAATATCAAGCGGAAATATCTTCCGACGGCGGAACGACGTGGAGCGTGCTGCGCGATTCGATTTCGACTTCTTTTTATATCGCGTCGGCATTGACGGTCAACACGTCGTACCGTTTCCGCTTAAAGGCGCGCAATAGTTACGGCGACTCGCCTTATTCGGCGACGATTCAAGGTTCTCCTTCTCCGTTGAATCCTCCGACGTCGGTATCGGTCGTCGCTTCAAGCATTGTGTCGACGTCAATTTCGTGGGTTCCGGTAAGCGAATTGGTCGGGCACACTATTCAACGCTCCGACGACGGAACGACGTGGACGACGCTGGCGACAAACTATCGGGAAACGACCTACCAGGACCCCAATCTTGCAATGGGCAAAACGTGGTCGTATCGCGTCTTCAGCGAAAGCGCATCAGCTCAACTCTCCGCGCCGTCCGCAACAGGCTCGGTCTTTTTACCGTTGACCAAAGCGCAAGCGCCGACTGCGCTTGAATCGTATTATTCCAACGCGTCGACGATCTCCGTCTCTTGGAACCCGTCTGTTGGCGCGTCGTCCTATTATGTCGAACGTTCGCTTGACGGAAATACCTGGACCTGCGTCGCCGCGTCGGTAACGAGCGAAACGTTTGTCGATTCGGACCAGGCGAACAACGGAAATCTTTCGCACTATTACTATCGCGTTTCGTCGAACAACGCGGCGGGGCGTTCTCTCCCGACGCTCGCCGTCCAAACCGTTCCTCGTCAAGTGAATTTTATCTGGGCGCCGGAAAAAACCAATACGTCGATTACTTTGAATTGGACTACTGAATCGGAAGGTTTTCGCTATCGTCTCGAACGTTTGACGAACGGAGCAGGAACTTGGGAGCTCTTGAACAATCAATTGACGACGCCAGCGTTTACCGACGAACAACTGACCCCGAAGACGACCTATTCGTATCGAATAACGGTCCTAACGGAATTTGGCGCGTCGTCGGTTCCATACGGCATAAACGTCGCAACTTATCCGAACGCTCCGACAACGCCCCCGACGCCCAGCGCGACGGCGACGGAACCTGACGAAATTTATCTTGTGTGGACAGAAGTTGAAGACGCGGCTGATTATCGTCTCGAACGCTCGAAAAATGGAGCCGCCTGGAAGACGGTCGACGCGAAAATCGCTTCGCTGGAATACACGGATAAAGGATTAGAGCCGGGCGTCGTCTACTTGTACCGGATGACGGCCAACAATCCAACGGGCTCTTCCGCTTATTCGGAAAGTTGCCTTGCTCGGACGCCCAGACGCGCGCCTTCGCCGCCGGATTATCCGTCCGCAGTCAGTTTGACGACCGATTCGGTCAATTTGCGATGGGAAGCGGAGCAAAACTGCGTTTGGATTTTGGAACGCAGCTCCGACGCCGGCGTCCACTGGACGGTTATCGCAAACGCGTTGACGACGAATACTTACATCGACGTCGATCTCTTGTCGAACGTCGACTATCATTATCGTGTTTCCGTTCGCAACGAATCCGGAACGTCGGCTCCCTCGGGCGAAACAGTCGTCCGAACTTGTTCAAACCTTGCCGTTCCAACTGGCGCCAGCGCGACGCCATTAAGCGTTTCCTCGATATCGCTGACTTGGAACGCATCCCCCAACGCCTCGTCCTACGCGATTCAACGCTCGTCCGATTACTCCGACTGGAAAGACGTCGCCGCCAACATTACTGGCGCGAATTACGTCGATTTGGGCCTGCAAAAGGATATGCGGTACTATTATCGAATCCGTTCGATTAAAGCGGACGGTTCCGTGTCGACGTTTTCGGAGGTCTTTTCAGCGACGACAGATACCGTAGCTCCTGAAGTTCCGGAAACGCTTGAGCTTATAGCCTGTCTCGACAATAAGGTCTTGTTAATATGGGAGTCGGACGTCAACGCGACTTCTTGGAAAGTGGAACGTTCGCCCAACGCAGCCGATTGGACGGTCGTCGCCGCAAACTGTGAGAGTTTCTTCTTTCTCGACGAAGGGCTTACCGCTCAAACGGGCTATTTTTATCGGATATCCGCAACTAATCGCGCCGGAACGTCCGCCCCGTCGAATTCGTTCTACATTATGACTCTCCCGGTTGCAGACCTTTACGAACCGAACGATTCGCCGTTGTACGTCGATTTTCTTCCAGTTGGAACGGGCGCCAATTTGGGAATTTTAACCGGCTCTAAGGTCCTCTCCAACTTGACATACTTGGACGACGACTATTTCCGCTTTGAAATCAACGCGCCGGGAACTGAGGGACATTACGTTCGAATCGATACGGCCGACGCGGCGAAAAATTTAGACTTGCAAATTCTCGACGCCGATTACGAAATTATCGAGACCGCGACCGGCGCCGACGGTTCGGCGCTCGTTTCGCTGGAAGACTACGCAGCGGGCGTGTATTTTGTTCGCCCGGTCGCCCCGAACGACGAAATTGGGCTCCTTTACGAATTGACGTTTGCCGTTCCCTACGTCCCGCTCGTTAAAACGGCGCCGATCATCGCAACTTTCGAAGCGACAAGCCCCTATGAGACGTCGATTACATGGAACGACGAGCCGGGCGTTCTTTATTGGCAAGTCGAACGTTCGACCGACTCAGAGACCTGGACGACGTTAGACCTCGCGCTGGAAACGGCGAGTTTTACCGATTCGTATCTGACGCCGAACACGCTTTATTATTACCGAGTCGTCGCCGTTTACGGAACAGACGATCATTATACGTCGACGAGCGTCTCAATTCAGACGCCGATTAAAGACGACGACTACCTTGTCAACAATTCGAAAGAGGACGTCGATTCGCAACTGATCGTTCGAGCGACCGGGGGCATTCTCGGCGCGTTAACTTCGACGAAGACGCTCGACTCGCTTGCGCTTCCGGTTGGAGACGAAGATTGGTTTCGGTTTGATCTCACTTCCGAACGTTCCGACGCCAGTCAAATAACGCTCCATTACGGCGCCGACGGCGACGCGCTCGCGTTGGAATTACAAGACGCCGCTGGCGAAACGCTGCGTTACGGAACGCTCGCCGAAAACGATCCGACCGTTTCGGTTTCGTTGGCGACCCTTCCCGCCGGAACCTATTATCTCCGCGTTTACGGAGCCAATTCGGCGTCGAATCCGGAATATGATCTTACGTTCGAGCCCGGCGCGCCCGTTTTGGGAGACGTTCAGAATTTAACGGCGACAACCCTTACTGGCGGTTCCGTCAATTTGCAGTGGACGTCGGTCGCCAACGCCGTTTGGTACCAAGTTGAAGCGTCCGACGCCGAGACGCCGACGGAAGACGACTGGAGCGTTATCGCGCAGTGCGTTTATGCAAACGCATACACCGACTCAAGCGGCGTCCCCGGAAAGCGTCGTTCGTATCGCGTTCGCGCTTACCGAGAAGGCGTTGTCTTCGGTTGCGCGGCGAGCGCGTCGGCAACGCCGCCTGCGCCCGCGCCGTCGGCTCCGCCAACGCCGTCGTCTTTAATTTGCGATCTTCGCGACGCCGAATCGATGGTTATTGCGTGGCCGCATTCGCTGAACGCGACGTCGTATTACGTCCAGCGTTCTGCCGATCAGGGCGCTACCTGGCAAGGGGTGGGGTCGGTTACGACAAATTCGTATTTCGACGGCGATTTCGACCCGGACGTCGATTATTCTTATCGCGTTAAAGCGGTGAACGCTCTTGGCGAATCGAATTGGAGCGAGCCGCTGGTTCCGTCTGCAACGAATCCTTCCTTGGTTGTCGGCGACCTTTCGAATTTATCGCCGGTCGATTCGTATGCCGTTACAACGAGCAGTTCGACGGCAAGCGGACAAATTCAAGCGAATATTGGCGCCGGGCAAAATAGCGGAACATTGAGCGTTTTGCCTAACTCGGGCACGGCGACGTTCAACGAGACGACCGGCGCCTGGACCTACGTTGCGCCAACTCCGACCGTCAGCGGCGGCGTTACCTCTGGAAACGTCGACTTTTTCGCCGTCAAGATATACGATAACGAAGACAAATACGTCGACGAAACGTACGTCGTCCTTGAAACGCCCGACATTCCGGCGTCGCGGGAAACGACCGGCGCCCTTTCGGCGCAAGCGGATACCTACACCGTTCCTAACATATCGACCGCAGGCTACTCAGGCGGCGTCACATTAGACGTCTTGGACAACGACTTACGTCCAACAGGAGCGGCGTTGAGCGTTACGAGCGCGACGTTAAGCAACTCCGCCGCCGGAACCGTGTCGATTCAATCGGGCAACATTGTATTCACGCCGACCGCCAATTTTACGGGCGCGGTCAGCATATCCTATACGGTTCGAGACTCGTCGACCAATTTAACGTCGTCGTCGACGGCGAGCGTAACGCTCACAGCTCCGCCTTCCGCCTGGGCGCCCGGCGCGCTCGGGCAGGGCGCCAATAACGTCGCCGGGTTGGGCTTCTTGCCGACAAGCGGCCTTGCGAATTTTGCGTCCGGATCGTTAGCGTTCGAGTTAAACGACTCGGTCGCGATTGTGAACGGCGGAACGCAGAGTTCGAGCCTTTCCGTTACAACAAACGATTATGGCGGAGTTTACGTCTATCGCCAGACGGAATCGTGGACCTATTCTTATACGGAAAACGGCAAGATCTATTCCGGAAGTTATTCGACGTCCTACGTTTACACGCTGTCTTCGATCAGAGAGAGCGTTAAGTATACGGTTAAGACGAGCGATTCAATCATCGGGGGCGAAAATGGAACGTCGACAACAAGCAACGAAACAAGCGACTATGTCTACGTTTCTCAAACGCTGCACGGCTCGACGACCGGTTCCGAGTTCTACAAACAGACGAAGGTTTTTGAAAATCGTCAGACAACGATCGGATCTGATACGAAATTTGGCGCGACCATGCCCAAAATTACCAATGCGTTCAGCCATTCGTTTGAAACGCATACGCAGCACAAGAAATGGAGCGGGACAGGGAGCAACTTAGCGTATTCGGGCTCCTATTCGAGCAGCGGTCAAGAAAAGTTCACGATGAATTCCACAAGCAGCGGCGAGTTTGACGTTTCAAGTTCGACTTGGAACGACGGCGTCTGCGACACGCGTTCGGGCGAAAAGACGATCTCCAGTTCCGACTCGGCGACTTCCGACATTCATTACATAGCGGCGGGAAGTTGGACCTCCAACGGTTGGAGCGCGGCGACCGGTTCGTCGACACAAACAGCTCACGGGTCGAGTTCGGCGTCATTAAGCAGCGCCGGCGTCGTCGCGCAGCTTTCGCATCAGCAAGACCGATCTCAGTCGGCGTCCGGAACATTTTCCGAGAGCGTTTCGACCCAGACGTCTTGGAACGAAACCGTTGTTTCTCAAATAGTCAACGGCGACTGGGCGGTAACGAGCGGAACGGGAAGTCACAATTACGATTCGGCAACTTCTTATCTTTCCTCCTGGAGCGGAACATATTCTTCCTCGGGAATAAGCGGTTTGTGCTCAGGGTATTACAACTCCGAGTCGTTAGCCGACAAAACGGCTCAGAAGTCGATTCAAGGAAACTCCTGGGTAATTACCGGCGGAGGAGGAACAGAGAGCGGTTCGTCAGAAAGCGAAACTATTTATAATTCCGGCTATAATCCTCAATTGCCGTCTCTTCGCGGCCGCGAGAATATGTCGGGGGTTCCAAACGGCTCCAAGACGATGAACATTGGCGCCAACACGTCCCTTGCGTTTGAACATACCCTGTCGACCGAGTTTCGCCGCAACTTCGCAAGCTCCGAATATTCGGCGGTTACCACATGGGAGAACAACGATTGGGTAATCGACGGCGAGGGCGCTGGGATTTCAGAAAAACATTGGATCTCTGAAGAGGCGGGTAGCGACGGCGTCTTCAACGGGCCTAGCGGAGAAACAGGGAACAACGCGTCGTTCTATTGCGGTTCCGAATTTTCAGAAGCGTTCGAATTTGGAACTGTTTACGACGCCGCGACGGAAGAATGGAACAGCGTCTCCGGTTCGGGCGACGAGACGAGTTTTTCGTCGGAACGAATCGAATACTCGGGCGTCGGCTCGACGACCTTTGTTTCGGACGAAGTCAACGCCTTCTTTGGCGACGAGGAGACGCAAGGCTCCGGTTCGACGCGTACAAACGCGATCTATTCGTTCAGCGAAACGTCCTCTAATTCCGACAGCGATTATCTTTATGCCAACGACGAATGGTCGGTCGTTCCCAACTCTTTTTCAACGTCGTCCGGCAAGAGCCGCGACGTCGTTAAAACGTCCTGGTCCGGTTCTTTTGGAGGCGCGAGCCCTGAAGCCGACGCCTGGAGTTCTTCCGGACGAATCGAAAACGATTCCGCAAGCTCATGGACTTCGACCGACGTCTGGAACGGCTCGGATTGGATTGCGACGGGAACTGCGTTAAATTATTCCAATTCGATAAGCGTATCGAATCAAAGCTCGCAGAAAACCGAAACGGGCGTCGCTCCGTTGTCCGGCGCGCTATGGAACTCGACGTCGAAAGCGAACGTAACGCTGCAGTCGGAGTCGACCGAAGGCGCGTTTTACTACATGACGCTAAACGCGCAAGGCGATTGGGAACTTGCGTCGTCGGAGACGACGACTCCTCTGGAACTTCCCGCGGCGCCTTATAACGCGACGATTACAACAGATGCCGCGCCGACGCTCAATAGGCGATTTAGCGCGTCGGAATCGTTGTCGACCCACAATGTCCAGGCTTCGAACAGCGTAATCTCTGGCGTTTACAACAACGTTTTCTTTGCGACCGGAACGTCGCAAGGGACCAATACCTCGCAAACCGAGTCGTCTTATTCGATCACGGAAACGATCGGGTTGAAAGACGGAGTCAACGCATGGACCGCGACGGGCGTCAGCGAATATTCGCAAGCGTCGAACGAGTCGACGCAAGGGACCTGGAAGACGCGGCCAAACGACGCGACCGGAAACGTTACGACGACCTATGCGAAGAATACTGCAGAAACGATCGCGACAGAACAAGCGCTTGCCGACGAAGTCTGGCGCTACACAAACGGAACGCTGACGAACAGTTTTACCGAAGAGACGGAAATCGATAAAGTCTTGACGATCTCTATGCCCTCGAATACGGCGAACGGACTCGCTATTAATTGGACGGTCAAGACGGGCGAGGTTTCAACAGATTCGGCGTCGTATAACACTGCCTGGAAGTTGACGCCCGGCGAAGAATTGAATTGGATTCTGGATACCGATTCGACGATTCCGAACGCCAATCGGGGAACGCTCGTCTATTCGTTGAGCGGCTATGAAGATCGCCTGGGGCAGATGACCCGCTCCGAATCGACTGGAACGAAGTCTTACGGTTCCGACGGATTGACGTATGAAATTCTGGAACAATCTTTCGAACAGCATTTGCGCGTCGAAAGCGACGGAAGCGAAATAACGACCGAATATCAATTCGACGGAACCGATTGGCAAGAGTTGTCGGAGACGGGCCAGATCGTTACGAAATACCTTTCGAGCTACACGATGAACAACAACGGAACCTATTCGCAAGGAGACGTTTCCGGAACGTTCAGCAATCAGGTATTTCAAAAGACAACTGAACAAACGGCGTTTAATCTCACTACGAAAACCGGCGCTAAACAGGCGACTGTCCAAGACGATCAGGCTACGTCTTTCAACGAATCCGGAACCCTGGAGGGAGGAACCTGGTTGAGCCTAGCTGAAAAAGACGGGAGTATAACGGAAAACCAGCAGTTCTCAGTAACTTTCGACGAGATAACCAGCATCTTAGACGACGATTGGATCTTAGAAAACTATTCCCTTTCTTTCACGAGATCGAAGGCGGTCGACGATCACTATTCCAAAACAGTCGCCTTCGCCGACTATTCCGATTATGTTGGAACGAGTTCGAACGTTACCGTCGACTCGTTTGCCAGCAAATACCGATACGACAAAGAGGAGAATAATGTTTTCTCCGTGAATATGTCGCTGGCGCGAGACGCTTCAACAAACGAGTACGAATTTTCCGAAACGCCGGTCGGATTGGAATCTTGCGTTTACTATTACCTAAGCGACGCAAGCTGCGCCGTCTCTGGCACGACGACGAACACGGGGATGGGCTTTTCGGCGCCGGGCGCGATTACGAAGACTTGGGGCGACAAGACGGAAGAGACGAAGAATTACACGGCGACGCTGAACTCCGAGGGGAATTGGGACTTTTCCAATTTAAGGGTCGGCTCGCATTTGGAGACGAGTTACGCGACGAACGCTTTTGAGGCGGCCGAGGATCGCCCGGTCGGACGCCTCGAATATGCGTACGCAAGCGCGACCCTGGATCGTTCCGGTTGGACGATCGGCGTGAAACAAAACGAGTCCGGCGATATCGGGTTTGAAGAACTCGACCGATTCTACGAAACGCAATATCAACTCGACTGGGATTATTTTTCCGTGAACAACACGACGAGCGGCGTCCCTGGCAATTCGACGACGAACGAGTCGACGACGGCCAAGGGCGTTCACACCGCGCAAACGACGCGTTACGAATACGACGGCGCGGGCGTCAGCGTTTCGGTTTCGCCGCCCATTCAGTCGATCGGAAACGCGTACAGTTACGTCTCGAGCCGATACGCGTACGAGCGTCCTTATTCGCGCGTTTACGAACGATCAGGCGGAACCGTCAACGGAACTGAAACGAGCGACTCGTTCGAAAGCACAAGGATCGACGCCAACGTCTACTATAAGCGAAGCGACGGACGTCAATATTACGTCGGCGAAGCGACCCGTCTGTCGAACCTTACGACTTCTTACGAGGGGACTGGAAGTTACGCGCCAGCCGACGCAATAAATGGCGCCAAGGGGGCCCCTGGGCAGACTTATTCATACAGTTTCTCGCATAAAGAGAGCGAATTTTCTGAAGAAGGCTCTACTTCCAACGAGCAAAGGACCGTTTCGACGTTCGACACGCTGAAAAGCTCGTCGGCGCAAAGCGTCGTTTACGACCGCCTCGCCAGGACGAACGCGAATTATCAATACTCGGCTTCTGGAAACTGCGAAAACGCGAGCGGTTCCGTCTCGTCGGGAGGCTGGTCGACCACCTCGACGACGAACGAATACGAGCGCGGCTGCGAAGAAGAGAGCGCGTCGGAACAAAGCTGGTATTATTCGAAACGAACGACGCCCGACGGCGACGTCGTCGAACATACGAGCCGGTGGATTGGGAGCGGAAATGGTTCTCGAACGACCGTTTCCTCTCAGCTTTCACAAGATAATTCGTCGTCGGGCTCGTCCTACGAATACTTTTGCGCTTGGGACAACCATGACGATTACGAGTTCGATTTCGACGGTTCCTGGCGTCGGCACAGCGCCGACGGTTTTTCGATAACGGCGATCGTTCTGGAGAATCATGTAACCGGCGATTTTGTGCGAACCGCGCAGACGACGAACAACGGTCAAACGAACGGTCCCCAGTCGATTTCGCAGCCGGTCGACCGCATAATCGCAACCTGTACGTTCGACACGCAGAGCTTTGGCTCTCACGCCAAGAGCGAGCTTCAAGGTCTGCGGTTCACATCGATTAGCGAGATGGACGTCGCGTATTTTGGGCATTACGAGAGCGATCCCAATTATTCGTTTACCCCGGATCACATTATCGTTGCAAAGAGCTCCGACTTCAGTGTCAACGCGTCGTTTTCAACGTTCGAGATTTACCAACAGTTGGCTCCGACCGTCGCGACTTGGACGGAAACGACCCGCGCTTTCTCTGCGGCGAGTTTAATTGGCCGCTTCAGCGACGAGGTCGTGAGTCAAATTGGCGTTAAAGAACCAAAAGTCGGCGTGATTACGTTTAATCCAGGCGTTATAGTTAATGCTTGCATCGACAGTTTCAATTATATCCTTGATTACGGCGGCGAGGCTCTGAAAATAGCGGGTAAAACTTGCTTGACGGTAGGCGACTTTTTCTTGGGCGGGGCTATCTCCCGCGGAATCACGGTCTACCACAATATGAGGGAGACGGGCAACGGTCTCTTTATGTCGGTTTACGCGTCTATTGGCACGGGGATAGCGTCCTTTACAGGAGTTTTGGATCTCAACAACGCGCTCGAAGGCGAAGATTTCGACACGGGCCGAAGGCTGAGCGGCGGCGAACGCTTGCTGGTAGGCGCGATGGGGGTCTTCGATTTGGCGACGACCGGGCTGGGCGGACTCGGGACTGTCAAGAACGTGATTCGCTCGACGGGCGGTTGCGGCACGGCGATCGGCAAACATTTCCGGAACTGCTGTTTTACCGAAGACGTAGAAGTTCTGCTCTACTTCGATCCGACGGCGATTTCAGTCGCGCCTGCCCCCGTCGACGCGGAGCTGATTTCCATCGAGCCAGAGCCCGTTGAGGAGGAACTGATTTCCATTGATTCCGAAACCGCCGCCGCCGAGACGGTTTCGGTCGAGTCTGCAAGCGCCGAGCCTGCAACGCAGGAGCCGCTGCAGATAAAGGAATTGAAGGAACTTCCGACGTTGAGCGCCGACGGACTCGTTGCGGAGAATATAATCGTCGAGCCTTGCGACCGCCCGTCGACGGCGCTTTACTGGACGGCGACCCTTGCGCTTGGCGCGGCAGGTTTCGCCGCAGCGTTAGAGAGCAAGCGGCGCCGCGCCGTGTTTGCAAATTGGCGAAGCGAGACGTCGGACGAACCAGAACCAGAAGATGAAACGTTGGACAAACTTGAAGGCGAAATAATGACCGAACTCGAATTGACGCCGCCGCTCGACGAATTCGACTCCGACGATTCGTTAAACGACGAGCTTCTAACCGCTCTTGCCGCTAATCGCGAATCGACAGACGTCGACAACGCCGCTCCTCTTGATAATCAGGACGCGCCGTTTCTCAGCTCGATAGGAATTGCTTCCGACGAGCTTGCGTCTGTAAAAGCAAAACCGAGAAAGAGCGACGTTTTGAATCTTTCGAAAAAACGTCGGCAGACCAAAAAGGCGCCGAATCCCCGGATA
>JAQVHZ010000079.1 GCA_028695965.1 Thermoguttaceae bacterium
GGAACGGGCGCCGCGCCGCGTAGACTTTGCCGCTGCCGACGATCGTTCGGCGCGATTGGTCCGTTACTTCGGCGGTGATTTCGTACTGCTGGTCGTCGTTCGGATAGATCAGCTTGGCGAGCGAGGTGTCGACGGTGATTTCAAAGTTGCCGTCCTCCCCAATCTTCGCCTCGCCTTCGGAGACGACTTCCGGCACGCCCGTCGACTGCGCCATATAGAAAGGCGGGAGTCGGCGGCAGCCCCACCTCGTCCAGCCGGGGTACCAGTCGTAGTCGTACGCGAATTGCCAGTAACCACACCCGTAGAACCAGTCCCAGTATCTCGCAGGAAAATAGGTCGAGCGGTAGTTTGTTCTGACCACTTTGTAGGAGACGACCGCGTTTGCGACCGGGGCTCCGAAGTAGTACTTCGCGTTGACCTTCGCTTTGAACGCGTCGCCGAGCGCGACCGGCTCGCTTGGCGCGTCGACCGTTACTTGGAATTCC
Source organism: Thermoguttaceae bacterium (assembly GCA_028695965.1). GTDB lineage: Bacteria > Planctomycetota > Planctomycetia > Pirellulales > Thermoguttaceae > RUG369. Next base: position 486 of record JAQVHZ010000079.1, read on the forward strand.
GGCTTGCGGTACTCTTCGAGCCGGAACGAGCCGTTCCCCAGCCAGGTATCGACGGTCCCGTCGTCGTAGAAATGTCGCGCAAGCTGCACGGAGTAGACGCCGAGTTTTGCGTCGCCGGGAATTTCAAAGGAGTCGCTGAACGCGCCGTATTCGTCGAGCTTGACGCGCTTTTTGGCGACTTTTTCGCCGCTCGGGGAGAGAATTTGATAATCGACTTCTTGACCCGCCCATTGCGATTCGTCAGGCGCGTCGTATCGAGCGTCCCCGACGATGAATTTGAACTCCGCCTTCTGCATTGGCCGGTAGACGGGCCGGTCGGAGACGAAGAAAGCGCGCGTGTTCTGGAAATAGGCGTCGCTGGCATAAACGCGCCAAATTCCCTGGAAATCCAAGAAGGAGTACTGCGCCGCGCTCGCTTTGCCGCCGTCTTTCGGCACGACCGCTAGAACTTCGGTCGAGTGTTGTTCTTTAATTTCGTCGTTGGCGAAGAGGACGGACCCGGTTTTATCGGTCCGTTTTGTATATTCTTTGGTTTTAATCGAGTAAAAACCATTGTTCCAGCGGCGATTCAGGACAAAGAATTCGATCGTCTGTTCGGCAAGCGGCTCGCCCGACTCGGCGTCGAGCGCAAAGAAACGATGCCCGTTCTCAAACGGCTTGCGGACGATAGCGACGTCGCGCAGCCAGACGATAGCGACGTCTTTGTTGCCGTCCGTCGCGGTAATTTCGACAAGGTACGCGCCCGGCTCGCCGATCGGGAACTCGACGCGCTCGATTTTGTCGTAATGGTTCGGGTCGGGCTCGAACGCGACGGAGTACCGCGCCGCTTCGTCGCCGATGAAGTCGACGTCCTTGAACGATTCGAAGAGCTTCCTTTGCTTAGGATCGAGCTGTTCGTTCGACTTATCGTCTTCCGGCAGGAATTGCTGACGCAGAATGAGTTCGATCATGCTGTTCAAGTTGCCATAGTTGCCGTAATCTTGCCAGAATTTGTCGCTGCGCGCGATCTTCAGCGGTTCGTCGACGTTGAGCCGCTTGACGACGATTTCCGCGCCGACCGCGTTGCGGTATCGGATATTCAGGTCCGCTTTCATGCCGGCGACGACGGAGCTGGCGTCGATCGAGACGCGAGGATCGACAATTTGCGAAAGGGCGGACTTTGCCTGTTCGACAAAGTAGTCCGGAACGTTCTTCTGGTCAAGGATCTGCTTCCAGATTTCGGCGGCTCTATCGAGCTGACGTCTGTTCTGATACTCGCGCGCGATATTTGCGAGCGTGTTCCAGTCGGAGAGGCCGTTGATCTCGATAATTTCGCGCCACAAGTTGATATAGTCGTATTCCGGCGGAAGCTCGAACCGTTTCACGCCCGTCGCGAGCTTGGCGATCGTTTCATTGTCGGCGAGCGTGTTCAGCGCCCAGATCCCCTCTTGGCGCGACTCTTGTTCGGCGCCGGAATCCTCGTTGAAGAAGAATCGGTAAGACGCGAGGGTCTGGACGCCAAAGACCGCTTGCGCTTCCTCGGCGCGTTGGGCGCAGACGGCAGCTTTGCTCGCGGGCAGGCGCTCGATCAGTTCGTTCAGGAGCGCCTGACGCCGTTCGCCGTCGTTCTTGGCAGCTTCGAAGGATTCGGGGACGGCGAAGAAGACGGGAGCGCCTTCCTCGTCGACCGGCGCGCCGCTCGACCGGTTCTCACGATAGACGTTCGTTGCAGGGAGATAGTCCGGGAGAGCGCCGAGGTCGGTCAGGGTCTGTTGACGCCAGTAGTCATGCGCGCCGCCTTGGAAAATACGGGCAAAGGCGAGATAATAGTTACTCGCCTCCGATTTAGCCAGCCGGGCTTCATACGACTCTTGTTCGGCGCCGCCGATCCGTTCGAGCTCTTCGCGCACGAGCGGGAGCGCGTCGGCGTAGAGCTGCAGGCTACGAACTCGACGCCGCTCTTGACAGGAAAGCATATCTTGGCGCCAGCCGTACGAGTAGACGAACTTGCCGTCCTGCATATAGCCGACGTTCGGAAGGTAGTTGAGCAGGCTGACGACGCCTATTTTGACGCGCCAGGAGTTCGCGCGCGTCTCGAGCGCTTCGTCGAGGACTTGCTCGACGTCGGCGAATTTGACTTCGTCTTCCAGCGACGCCGAGTACGTAACGCGGACGTATTCGGCGAGCGCTTGGAGGTATTCTTTGTCGGAGTAATCGGCGCGGAGCATATGCTTATAGATCGCCTTTGCGTCGGCGATCATGCCTTCGTCGGTCAGCTTTGTCGCCGCTTGCCAGAGCTCGTCAAACGACTTGCCTTCGAGCGCGCGCGCTTGGTCTTCAGCCGATTGGGTCGCTAAGCCGGAGAAGGGCAGTTCTTTTGTGTTCGGATCGATTTTCTTCACGGACGCTTCTTCTTCCGCATGAACCCCGTCGACCTGCCGCGCGAACAGCTCGGACGCGGTAAACGCGAGGACCGCGACCAAGGCGAGGACGCCCGTCCAGCGAAATGGCATACTGATTTTTTGTTGCATCATTATGGTTCCTTATGTGAAGGTCGTTAGGGTTTGCCGCGTCGTCGCTGTCGCCGACGCCCTGTTGTCCAAATCATACCAAATCGCCGGTCGGTTTTCAAGAAAACGCCTGTTTTTTTGTTCTTTCTGGAGGATTAGCGCCGCTGACAAAGCTCGCGTTCAAGCCGACCTTTCGGACGGGCTCCGCCGCGTCGTTGCCGACGCCCCAAAACCGCGTTTCTGAGCAAATAGAAAAGGGCGCCGGACGCGTTCCAAACGTCCTGCGCCCTTTCTGTATTGGCGCCAGCCCAAAGCTCTCGCTTCGACTGGCGCTTAAAATTCAGGCTTATTCCATGATTTGGAAGGGGTAAGGCCCGAGCCAGCGGCAACATTGTACATAGTCGGCGCTTCCACTATCTTGGAACTCTTTTGCAATCAGCACAGTATAGAAGCCGGGGCTGACAGAGCTGTTAAATTTGAAGAAACAGCGGTACGCGCCGAATTGATCGAGCTTAACTCTTCTTTGCAGGACGACCTCCCCGCTCTGAGCGTAAATTCGATACTCGACCTCTTGCCCCGCCCACGCCGATTCTTCGGGCGGATTGAAAGGAGAAGACCCGACGATGAATTTGAATTCTGCTTTTTCGTTCGGACGATAGGTCCCTTGCCCCGAGAGGGATATGTTCGTCGTCGAGTATGGGGAATCGTCGCCGTCGAGGCGCCAAATTCCTTGGAAATCCTTGAAGGAGCATTGCCCCGCGCTCGCCTCGTCGACGCCGTCTTTGGGCGCGAGCGTTAGAATTTCACTCGACTGATCGCGATGAATCTCGTCGGCGGGGAAAAATAGGGAGCCGTTTTTGTCCGTTTGTTTCGTGGATTCGTTCGTCGTGTAGGCGTAAGAATCAGCGGTTCGGCTCAGGTTGACAATAAAGAATTCGAGCGTTTGTTCGGCGAGCGGCTCGCCCGATCGGCCGTCGTGCGCGGCGTATCGAACGCCAAACGTTGCCTTGTTGTCTTGGACGACGACGTCGCGCTTCCCTAGGACGGCGACGTCGCGCAGCCAGACGACGGCGACGTCTTTGTTTCCGCCGTTCGCCGTAATTTCGACAAGGTACGCGCCCGGCTCGTCGACAGGGAAGTCGGCGCGCACGATCTTATCGTAGTGTTTCGGGCTCGGTTCAAGTTTGAGGGAGTATCGCGCGACCTCGTCGCCGACGAGCTCGAGCCCTTTGAGGGAGTCGAGGAGTTCCCCTAACTTAGCGTTGCGTTCCGGGTTCGGGTCCATTTTTTCCGGCGCGAATTGTCGCTGCAGGAGAGCGCCGACGAGGCTGTTCAAGGAGCCAAGCTCGCCGTACTCTTGCCAGAATTCCTCAGTGCGGACCATCTTCATGGGTTCCGCAAGGTTCAGCCGCTTGACGACGATTTCCGCGCCGACCGCGTTGCGGTATCGGAGGATTATGTTCGCTTTCATCCCGGCGACAAAGGAGCTGGCGTCGACGGCGACGCGCGGATCAAGGATCTGCGAAAGGGCGGCTTCAGCCAGTTCTTTTTGAGCTTCCGGAACGTTCTTTTGCTCAAGGATCAGCTTCCATGCGTCGGCGGCTTTGTCGAACTGGCTTCTGGCTTCATACTCTCGGGCGATTTGTCCGAGCGTGTTGTAGTTGGAGAACCCGGAGGCTTCGACAGCTTGGCGCCACAAGTTGATATAGTCGTATTCCGGCGGGAGCGTGAAACGTTTGACGCCATTTTCGAGGAGCGCGATTGTCTCGGAGTCGGCAAGGCTGCTGAAGGCCCAAAAGCCCTTTGGGCTCGACCCTTGTCCGGCGTTGGGAAAACGGTCAAAGACGCCGAGGCGCGACGCGCCAAAGACCAATTCCGCTTCCCCGGCGCGTTCCAGGCAGACGGTCTCTTTATAATCGGGGAAATTTTCGAGCAGTTCGTTTAAGAGCGCTTGGCGTCGTTCTCCGTCGTTCTTTGCCGTTTCAAAAGATTCTGGGACGGCAAAGAAGACGGGAGCGCCCTTCTCGTCGACGGGGATTCCGGAGGGGGCCGCGTCTTGCGAGCCGTTGGCGGGGACGTCGAGGACGTAGTCGGGAAGGGCGGAGAGGTCGGTCAGAGCAAGTTGGCGTCGGTAGTCCCTCGTGTTGAAACTTTGAAATCTATGAGCAAAGGAGAGGTAATAGGCGCTCGCGTCAATTTGCGTCGACCGATCGTCGTTTGCCGCTTTGACGCCGGGGTCGTTAGCTCGCGCGATCTCTTCGCGCACAAGCGGGAGCGCTTCGGCGTAGAGCTGCAGTTTGCGGACCCTCAGGCGCTCGGAACACGAAAGCAGGTCTTCAGGCTCCATCCTGTGATACGTGTAGACGAACTTGTCGCCTTTCATATGCCCGAGTTCCGGGAAATAGTTGAGAAGCTCGGCGACGCGCGTCTTGACGCGCCAAGAGTTAGGCCATTTTGCGAGCGCGTCGTCGAGCGCTTGCTGGACGCCGTCAAAGAGCGATTCATAATCTAAAGAGGAAGAAACGCCGCCGGGAAAAACAGCCTCAAAATATTTGGTCAGCGCTTGAATGTATTCGGACTCAGTACGATCGGCGCCGAGCAAACTTTTGAGGAGCGCCTGCGCGTCGAGGAGCTTGCGGTTTTCGGCTAGTTTCGCGCCCGCCTGATAGAGTTCGTCGAACGACTTGCCTTCGAGCGCGCGCTCTTGATCTTCCGGCGAGAGCGCCGCAAAACCGGCGAAGGGCAGTTCTGGTTCCTGCGCTGCGGCAAACGCCGCGCTTGACGCCGCAAGGGCAGCGCAGACAATGACGGCGCCCGTTCGGCGGACTAATTTACTGAATCTCTGTTGCATTATGACGCTCCTTTTCTGAGGCTCGTTCGAAGTGGCTGCAGCGCCGCTGAGCGCTTTGCGAACTTCATCGCAATGCGGACCGTTTGCAGAGCAAACCGTTCTTCCTATCACCTACAATAGCTGCCGGAACCTCGATCGTCTTGCGGTCCTTTTTTTAATTTTTGCAAAATACAGACAAAAATTAACCGCGATAGAGCGAGATTCGCTGAATTTGACGACGTGAAAATCGCGTCTTGAAGCTATTCAGAACCTCAGAGGTCCGTCCGGTCGACGACCTGGAGCATGAATTCGTCGGAGGCGCCCCTTAGTTCCGGCGCGTACATGGCGCCGATCTTCGCGGGCGCCGCGGAGAACTTGCCGAGCGTTTCCGCGCGCAGCTGGTATCTTACGGTCGTTCTGCCCTGATCGAGCTTTGCGGCAAAGAAGCAGACGCGGTCGTCGAGGTATTCGACGTAAGCGCGCATAGCGACGCGGTCGCCGCCGCTTGGCTGTTCGGTCGGTTCGAATCCGGCGGGGATGAAGTCTTCGAGGACGATCGATTCGTATTCGTCCGCGCTGTCGACAACGAGCTCAACTTCGACCAGGTCCCCGGAAGCGACGGCGTCGCCGGATTTAAGAGGAGCGCGGTCGTAGAGCTCGGCGCGCTGCGAACCTGCCTGGCCGTATCCGCCGCCGATCAGACGTTCGGCGCCTTTTCGTTCGATCAACTTGCAATAGCGCCGTTCGACCTTGAGATCGAGCCCGGTCTTTTCGCTCGGATCGTTAGGGACGAAGAACTCGAGACAGGCGCTGCAGCACAGCGGTCCGTCCCCTTCGACGGACGCGGCAATTTCGTGTTTTCCTGAGGTCAGTTCGTCGCCGGAAAGTTCGAGGACGCCGTCGACTGCAAAGAGGGCGTCGGGCGAATACTTGACCGTCTTCTTCAGTTCTCCGTCGACAAAGACGTTGACCGTCTGGTTCGGCGCCAGTTCGTCGGTCTTTGGGAGGCATTCGGCGAGCGCTTCGACGCAGAGGGCCGTGTCGCGCGTCGATTTCCAGTAGGTTGCGTTCTTGCGGCTGCCGACGAGGTAGTTGACGAGCCTCGGCGCGTCCTTGTCGAGCCCGAGCTTCTTGAGCGTCTCTTCGTCGACGCGCAGCAAGAGTTTCAGGAAGTACGCCTGCGTCTCGAATTCTCCGCCGTACCAGGACCAAGGTTTCCAGCCGTCGACCTTCGCGAGGTCGAGCCGGACCGTCTGGTTCTTGGCGTCGACGTCGCGATACTGCGCGAGCTGTCTCAAGATCGTTTCGACGCGCAGCTTGCCGCCGTCCGACAGGTCGGGCTCGTCGGCGAGCGCGATCGCGTAGATTGCGAGAGAATAGGGCGTCAGGTCGGCCCGCGCTTCCCAGATAAGCTCTTTCATGATAGCGTGAACGGAAGCGGGGTCGGACGCGTTCAGGTCCGACGGATCGCTCAACTCGGTCGGATGAACGCCAAGTTCCGCGAGCGCGTAGTAGACCGCCGCGTCGATCGAATCGGCGCTCTCTTTCCACATACCCGCCGCGTTGCCTTTCCTGGCGTCGTTCCAGACCCTTCCGCGAATAATCCTGATCGTTTGGTCGAGCTCGTATTTCAGGAGCCAACGCTTGCCCCGTTCGATCGCGCTCGCGTTGACTTGCCGGTCCCGTTCGCGCGCCTTGTGCAGGCCGCGGACGACGAGCGCGGTCAGACTCGGGCACGATCGTTCCCCAGCCCCGGCGAACTGGCTCCAGCCGCCGTCGCCGTTCTGCGCCGCCTGGAGTTTCGCGACCCCTTCAGCCGTCGTTTGACGCGCTTTGTCGACGTCGAAGACCGGGTCGTCGAGCAAGCCGCGCTTTATTTGCCACTGCCCTGAGCGCCTTTGCGTCCTTGCCGTCATCCTGTTCTTCTGCAGCGCTTCCAGGTCGACGCCGGCGTCTTGGAGCGCGCGCTGCGCTAAGACGGTCGGCAGGAACCGGTTAAGCGTCTGCTCGGCGCTTTCGTAGGGATAGTCGGCGAGGTAGGGAAGCGCGTTGAAAATGGCGTCGGCGAGGGGCGGGGAGAATCGGACGGTCAATTTCGTCGTCTCGCGGCGTCGCTCTTCGGGGATTGTGAGCGTAAAAGTCGAATTGCGGACGTTGGGCCCGCCTTCTTTGGCGTTCTTGTCCTTTCCAGCGGGCGGAACGACGACGGAGGCGGCGATCCGTTTCGGGACGCCCTGTTCCTTGACGACGATCGTCTTTTGAACGACGTCAGAATCTTCGTCCGTAATCGCTTTCATCAGCGCCGTCCCGACGCCGGGCCCGTCGGCGCGAACCGACCAGTCGACGCGGACCTCGCCGTTGGCGGGGACGACGACGTCGCGCGTCTGTTCGGTTCCGTCCATAAGAACAAAGGACGCGGTCGAGTTTTTGGGCTCGTCGGTCGGAAATTCGAGCGAAACTCGAACTTTCTTTTCGGAGTCGAGGTAGTTGTGAACGGTCGCCGAGAGGACGACTTCGTCTTTTTCGGTCAGGAATCGCGGCTTCTGCATATGGAGAATCACGTCTTTGCCCGTTACGATTTCCGCTTCGCCCGAGCCGACGCGTAAGCCCGCCCCGATCGACCAGGCGGCGATCTTCCAGGTCGTCAAGTTCTCGGGCGTATCGATTTCAATTTCGATAACGCCGTCGTCCTCAGGAGTAAGGTCGACCGTCCAATGGGGAAAATCGGCGAGATTATTACGAAAGGTCGGTTCGAGGAGCGCCGCTTTGCTCGCCGTCATCGGCGCGTCTATGGAGTACTCTGCTCGCATAACGCCGGAGTAATTCCTCGGATAGCTCGTCGCCATGAAAGAATCGCCGCGGTCGATTTTGTTTTCTAACCCTTTGATCGGTTGAAGCCGATCCTTCCGTTTCGTCTTGTAATTGGGATCGGAGACGTCCAAGTAGAAGAGCTCGAAGACGTTGTTGAGCGTTCCCTGACCCAAGTTGTCTGCGGCGGTGAGCCCGGCTTGACGGCGCCATTTCCCGAAGAATTCACGGAATTCACGCGTGTTGCCAACGGAGACTCCTTCAGAAGGAGGTTCGAGCGCTTTGTCGTAAATATAGACGATCGTTTTACCGACGACCGGCTTGCCGTCGGCGTTGGCGAGTCGGAGCTTGACCGTCGCTCTGCTCTCGGCGTTCGGCTTAAGGTCGACGTCTAAGACCCATTTTTCCGGCTTAATGGCGAGCGTTTTTCGCTCGGCAAGTATCTTGCCGCCGAACGTGGTCGTCGTTATAACGCCCGGCTGGGCGGCGTCGATCGGCGCGTTGAGGTTGGAGAAGCGCAGCCTGCCCGCTGTGTTTGCGTCGGACTTGACGCGCTTGGCGTTCGGCTCGACGTCGACGACGACAACCTGTCTTTCCGGCGGAACGGCGAGTTCTTTTTGTTCGCAGTACAATTTACCGTCGAAGACGGTCGTCGCTTGAACGAAGATGTTCGGCTGGTCGGCCTCCTCTATCGGGACGTCGACGTAAGCAACGCCGTTTTCGAGTTTGACGAATCTTGGCTCGCCAACGGTAATTGAGCCGTAGGGCCTCGCAGTGAAGAGGACGTACGCGTCTGGATTCGACGAGGCGATTTGGAGCCGCGCGACGTCCCCGGCGGAATATTCCGGCTTGTCCGGAACGATTTCGAGAGGATTGAAGCGGCAGTTGTTCTTGGAGCCTTCGCTTTCCGCCCGGTCGCCGCGCACGACAATGAGCTGTCCGCCTTCTTGTTGGACGCCTTTGCTTGTGGTAACGACGCACGAGACGCGGTACTGACCGGGGGCGGCGGCGACCATCGTAACGACCCCTTTGCCGTCCAAGTCCGTCTTGAGTTTCTCGGCAAAGACTTCCGTTTCGATCGGCTTGACCGCCCCGTCGTCCGTCTCTGCGTATTCGACTTTGTAGAGCTTGACGACTGCTGCGCCAGCGACGCCTTTGCCGTCGAGCCGACGCGCGTGGAATCCGAGATTCATCGCGTCGCCGACCCGGAAATAGCCGCGATCGAACCAGACGTAGGTCTGGAACGGCTGACGCGCCGCATAGACGTCGCCGCTTCCGAAGATCGTTTGACCCGATTCGTAGGTTGCCTCGGCGTTGATTATGTACAGGCAGTCGTCGTTTGGATAGCTCAGCTTGTCAAGCGAGGTATCGACGGAGATTTCAACGGCGCCGTCCGCGTCAAGCGTCGTTTCGCCCTCGGCGACAACTTCAGAAGCCCTTGACGATCGTTGGTAAGGCTGGAGTTTGCGGCAGCCCCAGTCGTTCCAGCCGGGGTACCAGTCCTAGTCGTAGGTAAATTGCCAATAACCGCGTCCGTAGAACCAGTCCCAATTTCTCGCTGGGAAATAGTCGGAACAATAATTGACTCTCATTACCTTGTAGGAGACGAACGCGTTTGCCGCCGGGGCTCCATAAGAGCGCCGCGCCCTAATCTTTGCCTTAAAGGACTCGCCAAGCGCGACCGGTTCCTTCGGGGCGTCGACGATAACTTCGAATTCCGGCTTGCGGTCCTCTCGGAGTTGGAAGGAGCCGACGATCTGCCAGTCGTCTGCGGCGCGGCTTAAGTAGGGATCTTTTGCAATTTGCGCGGAATAGACGCCGAGCGCCGCGTCGGCGGGAATTTCAAAGGAATCGCCGAACGCGCCGAAGGCGTCGAGCTCAGCGCGTTTCTGCACAAGCGTCATGCCGTTTGGAGCGACAATTCGATAAACGACCTCTTTCCCCGCCCATTGCGGCTCTTCCAGCGTGTCAGAACGAGCGCTCCCGACGATGAATTTGAATTCCGCCGTCTGGTTCGGACGATAAGTTGGCTGGTCGAAGAGGATGAACGAGGGCATAGACGGAACTAAGGCGCTTTCGCGAACGACGGGGCGAATATCATGGAAATCCATGAAGGAGGATTGCGCTCCGCTCCCTTTGGCGCCGCCCTCTTTCCCGCCCTCTTTCGGAACGACGAGCAAGACGGCGGTCGAGTTTTTCGTGGGAATTTCGTCGTTGGCGAGCAACACGGAACCGGCTTTATCGGTTTGTTTAGTATATTCCTCGATTGCGGCAAGCTCTCGGCGGGCGTCGACGTCGCTACTGACGAAGAAGAAATCGATCCTTTGATCGACGAGCGGCTTGCCCGATTGGGCGTCGAGCGCGAAGTATCGACGACCGCCCTCAAACGGCTTGCTGACGACCGCGACGTCGTGCAGCCAGACGACGGCGGCGTCTTTGTTTCCGTCGGTCGCGGCGATTTCGACAAAATAAGCGCCCGGCTCGGCAACCGGCAATTCGACGCGCTCTACTTTGTCAAAATGGTTCGGGTCGGGCTCAAACTCGACGGAGTACCGCGCGACTTCTTCGAGGATAAAATCGTCGGAGTCGAACAAATCGAGGAACTTCCTTATCTTCGGGTCGAGTTTCTTTATTTCTTCTTTCGAAGCGAATTTGAAATGCTGGAGCTTAGCGACGACGTTGTTCACGCTGCTAAGGTCCCCGTAATCGTTCCAGAATTTATTGCTCCTGATGATTTTCAGCGCCTCGTTGACATTGAGCCGTTTGACGACGATCTCCGCGCCGACCGCGTTGCGGTATCGGACGTCGATTTGCGCTTTCGTACCGGCGACGCCGGAGCTCGACTCGATCGCGACGCGCGGATCGACAATCTGCGAAAGGGCGGCTTGCGCCTCTTCCATGAAATTCTCCGGATTTTTCTCTTTATCAAGGAGCCGTTCCCAGAACTTGGCGGCTTTATTATACTGACGTCTATTTTGATACTCTTCGGCGAGCGTCTTCAGCGCGGACCAGTCGTCGGGGTTAAGTTCGAGGACTTCGCGCCACAAGTTGATATAGTCGTATTCCGGCGGAAGCTTGAAGCGTTTGACGCCGCTTGCGAGCTTCGCGATCGTCTCATTGTTGGCGAGCGTGTTCAGCGCCCAGATCCCTTCTTGGCGCGACTCTTGCTCGGCGCCGGAGTCGCCGCTCGAGAAGAAAGGAATCCCCGCGAGCGTCTGGACGCCAAAGACCTCCTGCGCTTCTATGGCGCGAATCTGGTTGATTTCCCCTCTGCTGTTAGGGAAGCGCTCGAGCGCTTCGTTCAAGAGCGCCTGGCGCCGTTCGCCGTCGTTCTTGGCCGCTTCAAAGGATTCGGGGACGGCGAAGAAGACGGGGGCGCCCGCTTCGTCGACCGGCGCGCCGCTCGACCGGTTCTCGCGATTCGCGTTAGCGACGGGGAGGTAGTCCGGGAGAGCGCCGAGGTCGGTCAGGGTCTGTTGACGCCAGTATTCATGCGCGCCGCCTTGGAAAATGCGGGCAAAGGAGAGGTAATAGTTCCTCGCCTCCGATTTGGCCAGCCGGGCTTCATGCGACTCTTCTTCGCCGACGCCGCCGATTCGTTCGAGCTCTTCGCGCACGAGCGGGAGCGCGTCGGCGTAGAGCTGCAGGCAGCGAACTCGACGCCGCTCTTGACAGGAAAGCGTATCTTGGCGCCAGCCGTACGAGTAGACGAACTTGCCGTCTTGCATATAGCCGACGTCCGGGAGGCTGTTGAGCAGTTTGGCGACGCCTGCTTTGACGCGCCAGGAGTTCGGACGTATTTCGAGCGCTTCGTCGAGGGTTTGCTCAATATCGGCGTATTTTATTTCGTCTTCTGCAGAGGACGGGTTGGCAACGCGGAGGTATTCGTTCAGCGCGCGGAGATATTCTTCGTCGGAATAATCGGCGCGCAGCGCCCGTTTCAAGAACGCTTTTGCGTCGTCGATCGAACCTTCGTCGGTCAGTTTGACGCCCGGGCGCCAGAGTTCGTTAAACGACTTGCCTTCGAGCGCGCGCTCCTGGTCTTCCGGCGACAGGGACGCAAAGCCGACGAAGGGCGGGTCGTCCGCTTTCGGGTCGCTTTTTATCTCGGGCGTTCCTCGTTCCGCTTGAACTCCTTCGACGTCTGTCGGCTGTTGCGCGGTCAGCTGAGACGCGGCCAACGCCAGGCTCGACCCGGCGAGCGCCGCGCCGAAAACGACGGTTCTCGCTTGGCGGAATATTTTATCAAATTTCTCGTGCATCGTTATTGTTATCGAGTTCCTGCGAAGGTTGTTCAAAAGAGCCAGCCGCGTCGTCGTGCGTTTGGCAAGCTCTTTGTCAATGGAACAGTACTCCACTATCTAGAATAGACGCCGGAACGGCGTTTGTCTTGCGGCTTTTTTTGAATTTTTTTAGAAATAGACGCTTGTTGGGCTCGTAACGATTGTTTTGATTTTAGGAATGGCGTCGAGAGAGCCGGCTGTTCGAGGTTTCCTTAAAGGTATGGCGAAGAAGGGCGATAACTCATAAACGGCGTCTCGAACAGCGGCGCGGCGTCGTCAGCAAATCGTTTGTTTTGGCAGAATGCGCAGACTTTAACGGCATTTTGGGAGCCTTTATAATCGTTACAGAAGGCAAAACTTTTCGAATAGAGAAAAATTTGTCGGAAAATACTTGCTAAAGGTCTTTTCAGATGTTATAATTTGGGCAAAATGTGCGATATAGAAAAGCAAGCGAGCTTTGAAAATTTGCATAGCGCAGAAAACAAGCTTGCTTATCGACGCGAGTAAGAAACGTTCGCGCTTCACGCAGACGGCGTAACGCGAGCGTAACGAAAATAAGAGACGTCGCCAAGCGGCGCGCGGCGCGCGTTTGGCTCGTCGGTTCAGTATGACGTTTGTCGTCCGAGTTTGTTCGAGCGTCGGACGTGCGTAATGAGGAGTATCACCATGAAATTCAACGTTAACATTGCGCTGCGTTACGTTGCCGCCATTGCGGTTTGCGCGGTCGCAACGAACGCTTTTGCGTTTGGCGGGCTCTTTGAGTCCGGTTTCCCTAACGGCTCGGCTCACGCCGCGGCCGACGATTCGTTCTTTGGCGGGGAACCGCTCACTTTCGGCGACATGAACGCCGCTGGTTATGAAGTCAGCGCGCTCGACGGCGCGTACGCCCAAAGCGCCGAGTTCGCGGGCGACGCCGAATATATTTCCTACGGCTATCCCGTCTCGTACAGCTACGGCTATGCGGATACCGGCTGGACCGTCTATCGTCCGTTTACGCCTGTCCGCACTGCGCTTCGCATTCCCGGCGCGGCGCTCCGCATTTCCGGCGCGGCTCTTCGCGTTCCTGGCGCCGCCCTTCGCGGCGTCCGCAACCTCCTCTTCGGCTCGTTCAACTATTGTCGGCCCGCGTACGTCTGCGATCCGTGCTGGACGATCTGCGACGACTACTGCTGCGATTGGACGCCCTGCGCGCCGCTCGCCTGCGATCCTTGCGCTCCGCTCGCTTGCGAACCGGCTTGCGATCCTTGCGCTCCGCTCGCCTGCGAACCTGTTTGCGATCCTTGCGAGCCCGCCGTTTTCGCGCCTCGTTCCTGCTGCGGCGACGGCTACGCCCCTGGCAAGACGAACGCCCTGAATCCGGAGACCGGTCTTTCGGGTCGCGGCATCGATTCGCGTCTCGACTCCCCGACAGTCGCGCCCGCCGCGACGCCCGCGCCGACGGAGTTGGATACCGAAAGCCCGTTGGATACCGAGGGCCCCGCCGCGCTCCCGACCTTTGACTCCGCTCCGGAAAGCGTTCCGGCGAACAAGGTCAGCGCCAGCTTCATCAAGATGCTCGTTCCGGAAGATTCCGTCGTCTATGTCAACGGCTACCGCACGAAGCAAACGGGCGCGCTGCGCACTTTTGCCGCTCGCGACCTTGAAGTCGGCGAAACCTACGAATTCGAGATCCGCGTCGTCGCCGTCCGCAACGGCAAGGTCTTCGAAGACGTCCAAACGACGACCCTCACCGCCGGCGATTCCACGGCGCTCGCGTTCAACTTGACGCTCCGTCAAGACGAAGCCTACGCGTACAACAGATGAGCTTCTGAACGCCGACACGTCGTACGAACATCATAAAACCGCCGCCGATTCGCAACGAGTCGGCGGCGGTTTTTTTGGAGGTCGCGCAAGTCGTTTGGAACGTTAGGATTGCGTTAGAGGACGCCTTCTATTTCCGTCTTTGTCAAAAATCTTTGTTAAGGCGATCTCAGCAGGAAAAATCGTTCCTGTCAACAGTATAGATTGTTTGACAACCGCCATTTTTGACGATTACTCAGAAGGAGCGAAAAGCATATGTATGTGGGAGCCTGGTTCAAACCACGGCTCGCTCGTGTGTTCGTCCATCCATTGTTGTTGTTCCTCAATATATCCGTAGTCAGTAGGTCCAAGAGCAATTTTCGGATAATCAGCGTATTGTAACGCTAATCGATCTGCTTCTTCTTTCGGAAGTCCAAATGTATTTATTCTGATGAATTCAATGTTAGACCGAGCCGCCAATTCTTCTAAATCTTCGACAATCCCTTCGTAATATGGTACTGATAAAATTCCAAGACGAGGTAGTTTTGCCAAATACACAAACAGATTTTTCGATATTGGACAAAAATCTAAATTTAATATCTCCAGAGCATCCCACCCTTCACTATTAAAACATTCTCCTGTAACTTGAGTTTTCGCAATAGTGATTCTTTTGAGTGATGGAAGAGACGATAGTTTGGTCAAACTTTCGTCGCTGCAATTAACAGAAGATAAATTCATACGCCGCAAATTCGTCATTTGGCAAATTTGACCAATGCTTTCGTCGCTTAGTTTCGAGCAATTGACTAACTTCAATTCCTTAACGTGAATTAAAGCGTTGTTGTTTAATAGTTCCAAAAAACTCGCGTCGTCGATACGCGAATAACTTGCATCAAATATATGGGAAGTTCTCAAAACTTCCAGCATTTTTCCCAAAATTGGTCGCCAAAGTCTATACCAATATCATTTTTATGATATAACATATTGAAATAATTTAAGTTACCAACAATCAGAGGTTCAAAAAT
>JAQVHZ010000080.1 GCA_028695965.1 Thermoguttaceae bacterium
GTTATTCTCGTCGAACAGCCGATGAAAAAGACCAAAATCGACGATACCGCCTGGATCACGGAACGCCGCCCGACGCCTATTATCGCCGACGAAGCGCTCCAACGTCTGGCCGATATCCCTAAGCTCAAAGACGCGTACTCCGGAATCAACGTCAAATTGATGAAATGCACCGGTATGCGCGAGGCGTGGAAGATGATCAACCTTGCGCGCGCTCTCGATATGAAAGTGATGATCGGCTGCATGACGGAATCGTCGTGCGCTATTTCCGCCGGCGCGCAGCTCTCGCCTATGGTCGACTGGGCCGACCTTGACGGCAATCTGCTCATCTCGAACGACGTCTTTGACGGTGTAAAAACCGCTCCTAATGGAAAATTGCTCCTTTCCGAGCTCCCTGGTCTGGGCTTGACCAAACTCGACGCGCCAATCAATCGGCTCGACACAATTATTTGACGCGCGCCGTAGGTCGCTGTTTTTCTATCAAATTATGCGAGGTTCCACAATGCAGCTTACCCGAAGAAATTTTTTGCAAATGAGCGTCGGCGCAGTCTCGGCGTTCTCCATTCCATTGTTCGACGTGCCCGCGGCGATGGCGTCAGAAGCGCGCGAGGACATGAAGGTCGAAAAGTTTGCCTTGAAAATCGGCGCGACGAAGCCGTTTGCAGCCGTTCACATCTCCGACACGCACATCACCTTTGCCGACGAGCGAGAAACCGAACGCAAGCGCCAGCTTGCCGCAAGCCGAGCGCGCTATTTCAGTCGCTCCGAAGCGTTCTTTAACGCGGCGGTCGAGTACGCCAAGGAGCGCGACGCCATTCTGCTTCACACCGGCGACTTCATCGACTTCCTCAGCGATAAGAACCTGGAATTCGTCAGGGACGAGTACAACAACGACTCCTACCCGTGCTTCTGCGCCGCCGGTAATCACGAATACAGCCATTACCTTGGCGAAGCGCCCGAAAACGAAGAATACAAAATGGACTCCTTCGACCGAGTCCAGAAGTATTTTCCAAACGACTTAAAATTCTGTTCGAGAGTCTATAACGGCGTCAATTTCGTCGCCTTCGACGACGTCTACTATTATGTCGCCGACGATATTATTGATCGGTTCAAAGTCGAAATCGACAAAGGTCTGCCGATCGTTACGCTCTGCCATATCCCGCTCTATACCCCGGAACTTGCAAAGTTCATGCTCGAAGACCAAAAACAACCGGTCGCGTGGGTTACAGGCGCCCCTGACGAAGTCGTCGACGCATATGTCGGCAACCATAAAGGCTCGCAAAGAAGCAATGAAACAACTACGAAATTCCTCGAGTGGCTGAAAGAACAAAAGCTCGTGAAAGCGCTCCTTGCCGGGCACCAGCACGTCAATCATGTCGGTCCCTTCTCAGAAACCGCAACTCAATACGTTGTTGGCGGCAACTTCAAAGGCGACACCTTCGAATTCTCCTTCGAATGATTTGCATTCGCGCCGCTGAGCCGCTCTGTTTTCCATCTCCGCTCGTCCGTCCCCCAAGGGGGACGGCTTTCCTATGCCTGCATTATATCAACCTACCGCTTCGCTCTACGCGCTCGAGCGCCGCGCCGCGCTCTATCGTTTCATTCGTTCTTTTTTCAACGACCGCGATTTCATTGAAGTCTCGACGCCGACCCTATCGCGAGACGTCGTCGTCGACCGGTTCGTCGAAGCGATACCGGTCAAGCTCGACCGCTGTTGGCAGGAACGCGACGATTTCTCCAAGAGCCGATTCTCTACGCCTGAACTTTCCAAAGAACAAGAAACGACCTTCTATTTGCAGACGTCCCCCGAATTCGCGATGAAACGCCTCGTCGCGGCGGGCATGAACGCGATCTTTCAAATGACTCCAGCGTATCGACGCGGCGATCGCGGGCAACTGCACAACGTCGAATTCACAATGCTCGAATGGTATCGCCGGCACGACAATTACGAGACGGGCCGCGCCTTTCTTGGCGAGCTTGTCCAGGAAGTTTCAAAGCGATTCTTTACCGACTCGGCTCTGCCGCAAGCCGAATGGTCGAAAAAGGTCGAGCAGCTTCCCTTTGGAGACGTCTTCCTGGAAAAGACAGGGCTCAATCCGCACGATTCGTCGTGCAGCGACTTCCACAGATACGCCGACGCCAACGCGATTCCCTACCCGGACTCCTACGCCGACAGCGATTGTCCAACGTCAAAAGACGACTGGATCGACCTGATTTTCTCGGAAAAAGTTCAACCGACCCTCGGATTCGACGCCGCGACGATACTCTACGATTATCCTGCGTCGCAATCGCAGCTTGCAAAGACGGGCGTCGCTGTCGACAAGAAAACCGGCAAGCCGCGCCCCGTCTCGCGCCGATTCGAACTCTTTGTCAAAGGAATCGAATTGGCCAACGGATACGACGAGCTTCTCGACGCGTCAGTCTTGCGCGAAAGGATTGCAGCGACGAGCGAAGAACGCCGTTGCGACGGGTCGCCAGAACTTCCAAGAGAATCGCGCCTGCTCGCCGCCATGGACGCAGGGCTGCCCGACCATTCCGGGTGCGCGCTCGGCGTCGATCGGCTCTTGTGCGCGCTCCTCAATACGACAAAAATCGACGACGTTATTGCTTTTCCAACAGAACTTGCGTAGCAAACGTCCCAACCTCGCGGCAGGTATTTTTAAAAAGGCGTCAAGATTAACGCGACAATGCCGATAATAACGATTAAGCCGGGTATTTGTTCTTTCCGGCTCCAGTACAATCGTTAAGCAAATCGGAAAAACAATGTCGACGTCGCCACAACAAGAAGGCGCGTTCCAATACGACGCGCTATCGGAACCGGTATCTCCCGGCGACGCGTCTTCTGCGCCGCTTTCGCAATATCTCAAAGCTGGCGTCGACGCAGAGGACGACGGATGGACCGTCTTTTCATCTGGCGAGACGGAAAAGACTGCGTCCAAACGTCCGCGCGACCTTTCCGTACTCAAGAGCATCAAACGTTTCCTCAACGACGAAGCGTCGCAGGAAAATGCGTTTCCCTCTTCTTCCGACGTCGGCGCGTACCGGGTCGATTACCCGTTCTACGACGGCGATCCTGCGCCGCAAGCACGCGAATCTTCAGCCGTCGAATACGCTTATGACGAACAGCTGACCCTCGAGCCAAGCAGCGTTCGTTACGAAACCCTTTCGGAACCAAAAGCTGCCTACGAAGACCCCCAGGAAGCAAAAGCACGTGTTGAAGAGAAATATTCGAGCGTCTGTCAGGAACTTGACGAGCCGGAAAGCGTCAAAACGCTGGAGAGTTGCCTCGCAAAGAACGTAGAAACAGAACCGGAAAACGCTTCTGAAGAACTCGGATTCCAAGAGTTCGGCAAAGTTGTCGAAGACCTGTCGGCTATGGCGTCTAAGACGATCATTGGCGAAGAAATTGTGATTGCAGAACCCTGCGTCGAATCGGAATCGAGTGAAGAAAGCGCCGACGCCCCGGGAGAAAAAACCTTTATCTTCGATTGTAGCGACGTCGCTAAAGACGCGTTTGAACGTCTAGACCGAGGTCTCGAAGCGCCGGAGCCGCCGCTGATTGTGTCGAACGGCAAGTCAAGCAGGAAACGCGAATCGGAGCTTTTTGTCCAGCAGGAACAGCTCGACGAAATTCCCTTGACGATCGTTACCGATTGCGCCGAACAGTCGTTTGTGCGCCGCAATCGCGAAACTCCGTCGCGCCTGACAATCTTCCGACATTTCGTCGGCTTGCTCAACAAGCGCAGAGAAGAAGCGCCCCGCGACGTCAATACAAACGAGCCAACGCCCGTCAAAGAGCCGGAGGCGCTCGATTCCGCCGGCGTCGATTACGGGCAAACAGTCGCCTTTGCTATCGCGCCGTGTTTTACCGACGCCAAAACTTTCAGTTCCCTCGATTATTCGTCACCGCCCCAATAGACCGCGTCAGCCGTAAAAAATGATGTTGCTAATCTTTCTTTGTCTTGCGATTGTTTCTGGTTTCATCAGTTGGTCGACGTGTCTCTTAATCAAAAAAATTGCCCCGAGCATTGGGCTTGTCGACAAACCAGGCTTTCGGAAAATTCACGAAACTCCAATTCCAACTGGCGGCGGATTAGGCGTCTGGCTTGGCGTCTTGGTTCCGATCGCTGTAATTACGCTCGCCGCGCTCAGTTATAACGTCGAAAAAGAAACGATCTTGGGCGTGTCGCTCGCACGCTTCCCGCAATTTGTCGCAACGCATATAGGAGGCGTCGCCGCGCGGCTCGGGCAGCTCTGGACCTTGCTCGGATTAGGTTCGATTCTTGTCGTCCTTGGAACGATCGACGACCGAAAAGGGTTGCCGTGGCAGCTGCGGCTTGCCGTAGAATTCGCCGTCGCGATCGCCGCTGTAGCGGCAGGCTGGCGCGCGACCTTCTTCCTCGAATGCCCAGTGATTACGTCCATTGTCAGCGTCTTTTGGATTGTCGGGCTCGTCAATTCGTTCAATATGCTCGACAACATGGACGCGCTCTCCGGAGGCGTTGCGACAATCTGCTCCCTCTTCCTTGCCGCTGTTGCCTTTGCGTTTGCGCCCAATCCCCTCTCCGGGGAACCTCAATACTTCCTCGGCGGCTTTTTACTCATCCTTGCCGGCTCGATTCTGGGATTCCTCAAATTGAACCGGCCGCCGGCAAAGATCTTTATGGGGGACGGCGGCGCGTATTTTATCGGATTCCTCTTAGCAACGACCACCCTGTCGATCACATTTGTCGGGGACAACACGCCCAAAACAGCAATTTTCGTCCCAATCAACATCTTAGCGGTCCCGCTCTACGATACGATCAGCGTCGTTACGATCCGCCTTTATCACCACGTCAGCCCCTTTGTCGGCGATAAAAATCACTATTCGCACCGACTCGTCGCCTTAGGTCTCTCGAAAACGCAAGCGGTGGCGACGATCTATCTCACAACGGCGATCTGTGCGATCGGCGCTTTCTTCCTCTACCAGGTCAACCTTGGCACGGCGATTTTGGTCTTCGTCCAAACGGCGCTCATACTTGTGCTCGTTGCGATCTTAGAATTCGCAACGCGCAAAAAAATTAGACAAGCTTACGCTCAGGCTCAAAAAGAAGACTTGCAAGAAACGCAGGAGAAGTAATCGGCAAAACGGCAAGTTTCTAGACTTGCCGTTTTGGTTCGATTAAGCGCCGAGCGTTATAAGACTCAGAACTTGCTCGCCTCGATCGCTAACGAGAGAATATGCTTGATTGTCTCGTCATATTCTCCCAGCGACGTCTCCGAGGCGACATAATCTAAGCCTTCCAGCGAAGCTTCTTTTTGGTATCTTTGTACGCGTTCGAGGAAGCTCTTGCCTGAAGAACCGACGTAGACGCCAACAATTAACGTCTTTTTACCGTCTTTCGTATTCGCCTCGACAATCGGCTTGGCGTTCTGCACAAACGTTTGACCTATCCCAACATAAGCCGCTTCTACTTTATCGAATCCAAGGAGCGAGACGCCTGTAAGCGGCTCTTGCATCATCGAGTCGACTAAACCGGCATATCCTTCGTCGCCATGCGCAATGACCAATAAGCGTTCGTTGACAGGATCTTTCGAGATCGATTTCGCTTGATCGAAGACATATTTCTTGAGGAGATCGCCGTCGGCGAGAACGCCGGTCAAGACGATCGGAGTTTTCGTTCTTACAGTCCGAATTCCCTCTTCACGAAGCGCGGTACGATGTTCGGCAGTAACATAGACGCCAAGGACGGACGGAACGTCAAATTGGACATGGCTAGTCGGGAAAATAAACGCGGGGACGGCAATAATCGTATCGCAGCCAGCTTCGTCGAGCGCGGCGACGCCGTCGACAATGTCTCCTTCGGGCGTGAATTCCATGTTAGCGCCAGCAACGGCGACAAAGGTCTTTTCGACTTCGTTCAATTGGCGAACTTTTTCGACGATCGAGTCGGTCATTTGATTCCACGACGACGTTCCAGCGCCGTGAAATATAACGAGCAGCCCCATCTTTTCGCCCCGCGGAACCAACGGCCGTTCGATTTCTGCGCGCCGAGACTCGGAAACCTCTGCGATATGCGGGGGCTGAGCCAAACATACAGAGACGGCAACCGCCGAAAAAACCGCCATCGCGGTCAAAACTTTCAAAGTTTTCATTAAAAATTTCCTTTCGAATTATGCTTGTTATGTTAACACGTTTGTTCAAAAAACCTGAGGTTCTCCCCCGGCAACAGTAGCCAACCCGTGCCAGACGTCGATATTGACCGTATCAGACACAAAGCGAACTGATCCGTCAGCAACAAGAACGTTCACGCCCCCAGAATGATAGCTTCGCGCGGCGTAAAATCCGTAGTTCATATAGAATGCAGTAGCCGCAGAAGAGTTCGGACCAAGCGTGGCGTCAAACGCCGTATAAGGCGGCGAGCCGGAAAGCCAAGTTACGCAGCGATTAGGATACCACGAACGAGCGCCGAGCCCTCTTTGAATCGCTTCAATCTCCTCCGGCGTCTTTGCCGTCAAATGGCTAAACGAACCGAGCATCATAATGTACTGTTTAAAGGCAACCGGTCTGGCTCGCATCTCGTCGAGAGTTGCGCTTATTGTCGATTCAGAGCCAGGACCGATCGCCGATTCCGACATAAGCATTGTGTTTGAAGTACCGTCGACAATTTGAGCGATAGTGGGAGTCGCCCCGTAATAGAAAAGACCGTTGGTTCTCAACGTGCCGTCGACTCGAGTACCAATCTTAGTAGCAGTATCGCCCGTGCAGACGCAATAGCTGCTCGGATAGAACTGACCGACCTCAGTCGTCGTATTGTTGGCGTCTGTAAAGATCTTAAACGAACCGGGCAATTTTTTACCAGCTTGCGGATCGCTAGGGCACGAAAGAAAGCCCGCGTTCGCCTGAAGAGCGTCGTACAGATGGTTATAGATCACTAAATTGCCCATTCCCACCGACTTATAGACTGGAAGAGAGTAATCGATCAGGTTAGAAATATTTGAAGCTTCCATATAAGGGAAGAGACGCGCTTGAATAGAAAACACATTTGCGGAGGCGGACGCCATCGGCGGAAGACTCTCTGCGTTGGCGCTCATATAGTTATGGAACGCAAGGCCATATTGTTTCAGATTGTTAGCGCATTGCATACGGCGAGCGCTTTCACGCGCCGCCTGAACTGCCGGTAAAAGAAGACCAATTAAAATACCAATGATGGCAATCACAACCAGCAGCTCAACGAGAGTAAACCCAAACCGTCGAGGGTCGGGTCCAAAATTTTCGCCGAGCGAATGTTCGGCAAGCGAACCCTCGTTTTTCATCGGCGATACGTTATTTCTTTTCATTTCTAATACCTTCGCAAAGTAACTCGATATTTTCTCCACGGCACAAAGTTAGGCACGCCTAACTTTGTGTCCAAAAAAAAAGTCTTTCAAGCCGCTCGTACGTTTTGCTATTCATCGAACAACGAAACGTTTTTAATTTTGCTTTTAAAAACCTGCCGCAGGAGGAGCAAATAGGAGAAGTTTGCCCTCCTGCGGCAGAGAGCGCAAGAAAGAATTGGCTAGTTTAAAGCCCACAAGGGTTAAACTGCCAGTCAACATAAAAACAGACGCCGCTGTTTTCCGTCAACGCGGATTACTATAACACGATATTTTTCCTTGAAAAGGTCGAAAAGTTAGACATTCCTAACTTTTTGGCAAATTTTCTGTTTTTTGTATATTTTTTTAAAAATAGTGAATGAGTTTTAAGTTCACGGCAACTATAGTCATAGCGAACTGTGTAACGCATTTTGCATTTATGTTTGCGCGGCGATTGGATTCGAGTAAATCTCTATTTGACAACCATAGGCGCTTTTTGCCCCTCTACCCCAGGAGAGAATTCTATGCGTAACAACATCTTTACCTGTCGTTTGCAGAGTCTCTTTGTCTTCGCGTGCCTTTTTGCGGCTCTGTTGGCTTTTTGTCCTCGGCCCGCTCACGCGCAAGGCTTTTTGATTGAGCCGTATCACCCTCGACCGTTGCCGCGATGGATTGTCCGTCCGATCCCGTCGCCTGCGCCGGAACCAATTCCGTACAAAATCGAATCGATTGAAATCGACGCGACAATCAACAACTCCGTCGCCAAGGTCGACGTCTCGCAAACCTTTAAGAACGAAGGTTCCTCAACGATTGAAACGTCCTTTGTTTTCCCGCTCCCCTACGACGGCGCTATTGATTCCATGACGCTCCTCGTCAATGGAAAAGAATACCCTGCGAAGCTGCTTGACGCCAAAGAAGCGCGGGAAACTTATGAATCGATCGTAAGAAAGAACAAAGACCCTGCTTTGCTCGAATGGATCGGTTCCGGTATGTTCCAGACGAGCGTCTTCCCGATTCCCGCAGGCGAATCGCGGACCGTGTCGATCAGCTACTCGCAGATTCTGCGCACGAGCTCCGGACTCACCGAATTCCTCTTCCCGTTGGGCTGCGCGAAATATACGACCAAACCTGTCGGAAAAACTGCCTTCAACGTTACCATTGTCGGCGATTCCGAAATAAAGAACGTCTATTCGCCGACGTACGACCTCAAAATTGAACGCAACGGGCACAACGTTGCCAAGGTCTCTTACACGCTTGAAAACAAGTCGCCTGTCAATGATTTTAGGCTCTTCTACGACCAAAGCTCCGACGATCTAACCGCAAAAGTCCAGTCGTATCGTCCGAACGAGTCTAACGACGGGTATTTCCTCTTGCTCGCTTCTCCAAAGATCGTCAAGGAGGACAGCCAGCCGCTGCCGAAAACGATCGTCTTCGCGCTCGACGTCTCGGGAAGTATGTCCGGCGAAAAAATTGCACAAGCGCGCGACTCCCTTAAATTCGTACTTGAACGTCTGAGAGACGGCGATAAATTCGCTATCGTTCTGTTTAGCAACGAAGCGACGTCGTTCAAGCCGGAACTTCAAGTCTGTTCGGCAGATTCTCGCGCCGACGCCCTTGCGTTTGTTAGTTCCGTTCGCGCCCGCGGCGGCACCAATATCGAAGACGCGCTAAAAACGTCGCTCGCTATGTTCGAAAAAGACGACAGCTCCAATCCGAAGTACTTCCTCCTGCTAAGCGACGGCGAACCGACCGTCAAGGAATGCAACGAGATGAAACTCGCGCAAATCGCGCGTGAAAACAACAAGTTGTATGCGCGCGTATGCACCTTCGGGGTTGGATACGACGTCAATTCGCGTCTCCTTGACCGTTTCATCAGCGATGGCAGGGGACGAGGCGAATACGTTAAGCCAGACGAAAAAATTGAAGACGCCGTCTCAAAGTTGTACGGACATATCGAAGCTCCAATCTTCTCCAACGTCTCCTTTGAGTTTGCCTTGAAGAACGAGCCCGATAAAAAATATTTCACCAATCTCGTCTATCCGTCTGGAACAATGGACGTCTTTGCTGGAGAACAAATCGTTCTTGTCGGTCGCTATTCTGCGTCCGGTGAGATAAAAATCACCGCTAAGGGCAAAATTGGCGATAAAGACGTGCAATTCGAGTTTGACGGTTCCCTAGTCGACAAGAGCGCCGATTCGTCGTACGCCTATGTCGAACGGCTCTGGGCGGCTCGACGCGTCGGGGAAATTATTGACCAACTCGACCTTAACGGCATGAATCAGGAACTCATGGACGAACTCCTCAAACTTGCCAAAGAACACGGTATTCTTACCCCGTACACCTCGTTCCTTGCCGACGATACCGTTGAATTGAACGCGGCGTCCAACGCAGAGGTTGCTGCCTCCAACTTCGACACGATGGCGTCGCAGACGTCTAATATGTCGGGGTTTGCACAGCGTTCGCTCAAACAAGATTTCCGCGGGAGAAAGAATCTCGACGCTTCGTTGGCAGAATCTGATTACGACGCCGTAGCCCTCTCTGCGGCTCCTATGGGAAGCGTCGGCGGAATGGGCGGCGGTATGAGAGCAAACTCCTTCGCCAGCGCGCCTGCATCTGTTATGTCCAGACGCTCGAGCGCCGCAATGAAAGGCGAGACCTCGGGCGTGCTGTCTGAGGAGGCGCTAGAAGGAGGAGACGCAAGACTCTCGCCTGCAGAAACGATGAGGAACATTGCCGGCAAGACCTTCTATTTCAAAGAAGGACGTTGGATCGACGCGTCGATCGACGAAAAAATGGAAAAGTCGCAAAAGCCAATTGTTATTGTGCAGTTCAGCGACGAATATTTTGAACTCGTTGCGAAAAACGGGCAAGAGTTGGCGCAATACCTCGCGTTTACAGAACCCGTTACGCTCAATTTCGACGGTCGGTTATACAATATCGAGCCCGAGAAATAAGCTCTAACTCGCGTTTGAACAACGAAGTAATTTGAATGCGCCGGACGTTTTCGAAGATTAACGGAAACGTCCGGCGTTTTTCTATTAGGAATCAATCGCTAAAAGACGAACTAAAAAACGCAAAAGCGCCGCGTCAAAATTCGTGTCGAATTCAAAAAAAACTTGACGCCGAAAAGTATGCAGGTTAGAATAAGTAGGTCGCATTGGGTTGTATGCGCGTCCCATTTTTGCGGCTCATTATTTAAGAGATTGAAAGAAAAGAGCCCATGACTGTCCGTCTAGTCGTCGCCGATTCGCAGCCTGTTGTTCGCGCAGGGCTTTTTTCGTTTTTTATGAACACGGACGTTCAAATCGTCGACGAAGCGCAGACGGCGGAACAGGCGGTCTCCAAAACGCTCGCTATTTGGCCGGACGCGCTCCTGCTCGACGTTCGTTTTCCCGATCAGTCCGGGTTCGACGTCGTTTCTGCGTTGCGCTCGCAGCGATTTGACCGCCGCGTCATTTTTTTCACCTCTGAGGAACGTCAGCCGTTCCTTGCACGCGCGCTAGCTTCCGGCGCCGACTCCTACTTGCTCAAAACGACGGCGCGCGCGGAGTTGCTGCGCATCGTCGTCGACGTCGCAACAAGCGCGGTCAATCCGACCTACCTCGACTACGTCGCCTCCATTGAAGCGCCTGAGAGAATTGAAGCGTTTGGAGCCAGCGCCGGCGAACTCAGAAGAGTCGCCTCGCATTTGCGCAGACGAGCCGTTGACCCGATGAATCCAATGACCGAGCGAGAAACGCAGGTTCTGCGTCATATCGCAATGGGATTGAGCAATAAAGAAATTGCGTCTTCGCTGCAACTGAGCTTAGACACTGTAAAAGAACACGTACAAAACATCCTCCGAAAGCTCGACGCAGGCGATCGTACGCAGGCGGCCGTTTGGGCTGTTCGGAATAAACTGATCCCATAACGCGTAGAACGCGTTCCAATTTGGCCGCTGAAAATGCGCGGTCGGTAATGAGGAAAATCCAAATGAGTGAATCTGCCGGACACATTATGATTCAATATGTCGGAGAAGCTGCGATTGTCGAAACTTTGAACACAAGGCTGAGCGACGAGATGACAATCCAAGCGTGGAGCGACGAAATTTCTGCGGCGATCGACAAACTACAGTCGCAAAAACGCGTCATTCTGAGCTTTAGGAACGTAAAATTCATGTCCTCGTCCGCGTTGCGCGCGCTCATCTCCTTCAAACAGAAGACCGACAAAAAGAAGATAGCGCTCTTCCTCTGCAACATCAACCCGACCAATATGGAAATTTTCAAGATTACTAAGCTCGATACCATTTTCCGAATCACGCCGACGGAAGTTGAAGCGCAGCGCGCGATTGTCGGAAGCAAGTATTGAACGAAAGCAACGCGCGCGAGCCCGCGACGCGCGTCCTGCTTGCTGAAGGAGACCAATCCCATGACCCATGACGTAAATTCAACGCGCGTATGGAAATTGCACGCGTCTTTACCAAGCGTGTCCGGATTGGGCGAATCGCGCGTCGACGCCGTCGTTGAAGAACTCAACGCAAGAGGATGGTCAGAAAACGATCAATTTGCCGCTCGTTTAGCGCTCACCGAGGCCCTTGAAAACGCCGTAGAACATGGAAATAATCGCGTTCCGGAAAAAAATATCGAGTTGACGGTAGTCATCAACGATTCAAGGCTTTTTGCGTCTGTCTCTGACGAAGGCTCGGGGTTCCGCGCCGAAGAAACGCCCGACCCCACTCTCGCTGAGAATATCGAACAAATTTCCGGCAGGGGAATTTTCCTCATCCGTAATTTTATGACGAACGTGTGGTACAACGAAGCGGGAAACACTATCTATATGGAGAAGATCCCCTCGCACTAACAAACCTCTAAAGGCTTGTCAACTAGAAACGCCGCCAAACTCCCTGAAGCTTGGCGGCGTTTTTCATTTAGCGTCTAACAAAAACTCAGAAATCCAAGCCGAGGTCGACAGACAAATCAAACTTCAGCGCTTCGGCTTTCGTCATCGGCCCATAGAAGACGGGGCGTTCAGCCGCCTGACTAGTCGACGCAATGCGTTGTTCAACTGTACGAGCCGCGCTGGCGACGATTTCTTCCGCAATAGCTTCTACGTCGGAGTCGTCGACAAAGAACGCTTCCTCTTCTTCGACGAACGCAGAAGATTCAAAGACGGCTCCGGAGCCCGAAGTAACGACCGGCTTGACCTGATACGAGTAATCCCCGCCGTGGTTCCATAAGAGCGGATAAGAAGCCAACGCATAAGCGTAGTCGCCCAATTCGTATTCGTTGTTGTTGTTGACGTCCAAGACGCGGTGCTTCACAACGCTGATTTCCGAGAGCGTGCTTGCGGGATAGTAGCTGCAAAAGAGGGCGTAATCGCCGAGATCGACTTCGCCGTTGTCGTTCAAGTCGTAAACAAAGGGATAGACCTCAACACCCGTTGGAACGGCGACGGAAGCGGCGGCAGAACCATTGACTTTCTGAGCGTTCGCGCCCGCGGTGAACGCAGCGTCGACACAGTAGATTTCGCCAAACTCATTAAGCGGAAGACCTCCGTTTGTAACTGGCGAGAACTTCAGTCGGGCGACTAAAGTCCAGCCGTCTGCGTCGGCAGTTCCAGAACCGGTTGAGGTAAAGGAGAGGGTTCCGCCTTCCGCAGTCGCCGTAACGGTAAAACCTGTTGCGACGCCAACTTCACCAAAAGTAAAGTAAGCGCTGTCAAATGTGAACGAACCCGAGACAGAGGCAACAGCGCCGCCTCCGCTTGGCGAGGTCCATACGTCAATATAGAAATTCGACCATTCGTCAAGCCACGTCGGCTGCGTCGAGACGGCGGCGGCAAGAGAATTGCCCGCGCCAGCAGTCACGTTTTGCATAACGTACTGAACTTTTCCGCCTGAAACGGTAGTGGCTCCGTTCATAAGAACGGTGAACTTCTTGTCTTGAACCCAAATAAAATCGTCGGACGCATTGCCGGAATCGACCGGCGCGAGCAAAACGCCAACCGACTTAACAGGATCGCATGTTACAGCGGCATTGATCAACGGATCGAAAACGGAAGCGGTTCCATTGCCCATAAGGGTACTGACATAAGCGGTTCCGTTCGTCGATTTACGAACAAACGACAAATCAAAATATCCGTCCCCGTTCAGGTCTCTCGGCAAAAGTTCGCCGACAATCGCCGTATTGTCAACAACGGTAAGGGTGTTGTTGATGCGCACGCGCCCCGTCGGCTTCGTGCCAAGACCAACGCTCGCTGATCGGAGGTAATAAACAACTTCTGCAACGTTCGAACCGGCGGAGGAATTCATGACGGCAAGATCCGCAAGACCGTCCCCGTTGAAGTCGCCAATTGCGGCTGACGTCGGACGACATGGATCCGAACCGTCATATCGAGTCGTAATCAGCGTCTGGGAAAGGGAAGAACCGGAATTACGAAGAACCATTACCGAGTCGTTTACTTCGTTAGCGACGGCAAGATCGTCGCGTCCAGACCCATAAAGCTCGCCGCTGGCAATTGAAACTCCCGAGCCTGCGTATGTAGAGGCAAGAACCCCGACAAGCGTATTTTTCGACGAATCCAACTTATAGACGTTTACAGAGCTCCAAGTCGTCTGATTCTTATAAGCAGTACTAAGCACTGCAATTTCGTCTGTCAACGTCTGGGTAAATTTACCGACCGTCAAGTCAACGAAAGAACCAGATACCGATTGCGACGTCAGCGGCACGAAAGAACCGTCGTAAATTTGACGGAAAATCTGCAAACTGGAACCAACGTTCGCTTTGTATTGAACAGCAATATCGAGCAGGCGGTCGTCGTCAAAGTAACCGAAGACGGCTTTCTCTACGGGCTGTGAAAACTTGTACCGCGCCGTTTGGTTCGTCAACTGACCAGAATCCGAAATGTCGGCGACGTAAATGTAATTGCTGCCGACCAAAATCGCTTCCTTCTTGGCGTCATTATCATAATCGCCCACATAGACGGAATTGTATTCTGGCGAAGAGACAACGAGCGACGATTCAGTAAACGTAAAGCCATAAGTGGTCGAGGCGTCGCCAAGATAGAACAAAGAGGCGTTTTCTTCGTCGTTCGCAACAAGCAGCTCAGGATCGGCGTCCCCGCCAACGTCGCCAAGCGTCATCACGGACGCGGGCCCCATCGTTATCGACGGACTCTCAATCCATTGCCCAAGCGTTTTGGCGTCGACGGTCTCGTTGTCAGTAGGCGCCGTCGTCAAATTGAGCGTTACCAAACCGCTTCTCGTCGTGCCGCCAAGAATCGCCCCAACAACAATGAATCCGTCTTGTTCCGCCATCGAGTTAAAGACGAACTTCGAGCCGTAGCTAGTGAAATCGTAATATGTTTTAGTTACGGAACTTTTTCCAATTTTCGACACGACAAGATAGTTCGTAGAACCGGTCGCTTCTTTCAATAATAAATAGCTTTGACCGGCAATCTTCGTCGAACCAAGAATCTCGCCAGTAACGGCGCCCTTAACGGAAGGATTTTCTCCAAAAGAGGTCGTCGCCACTCCAGGATAGACTGCGGTCGTCGTCGTAAGACCGCTCTGAGTAAGGGTTCCGACTTGCAGCGCAAGGTCATACCCGTTCGAGGCGTTCGCAAGAAGCGCGCCGCTCATTTCCGTAAAGATAAAGCCCCCGCCGGAGCTGGCGAACGGCGTAACATTAAGCTGATAAGTCGAACCCTGTTCAAACTTCGAACTCGTGCTGTTCCACGAATAGACGCTCGCGCTAATCTGAGAGCCATTCGAAGAAATGAGAAGCATCTCCTTGAAACCATCGCTGTTGAAGTCGGCAAACGTCGTGAACGAATAAAGCCCCCACGCGCCAAGATTATCGAGCTTTTGTTCGGTTTTCAACGTAAACCTACCGTCGTTTGAACTCGTGTAGACAGAAACCGTCTTCCCTTTGCCGTAGATGGAAACGAGTTCTGCTCTCGAATCGCCTTCAAGATTGACCAATCCGCAAAAGTCAACGTTAGAAGGCAGATCGACAGAATACGAACCTGTTTCGGCTGGAACATAGGTCGACGTCGTTTCTGGACCGAATCCGACCCAGTCGACATTCAGCATCTCTCGATTTTCCAACGATTCGAGCGAGAGACGACGCGTCCTGCGCAAAGATTCCTGGGACTGTCGACCGAAAAAACGTTGAAAAAAAATATCTTTCATCTTGGCAACCTATGAAAAGGGTTTATACGAAACTTGGAAATAATGGCGTTTCCCGGCAACGCCATATTTGTTTTGTGGTTCGCACATACGCGCTCAGCGTTTAGTATAACGTTTTTTATGCTAAAATAAAGCTCAATTTCTTTCTGAAAAAAAAGCCCCGCCAATTATAACGCTCT
>JAQVHZ010000151.1 GCA_028695965.1 Thermoguttaceae bacterium
ATGCTATGCTATGTCCCGATTTAGAACTCGACAAAGAGCTCGTCAAGGAGCGCGGGGCTTCCGTAGATATCCTCGACAACACAGTACCCGAGGTTCGTATAGGTCTCAACATTACCTGCGGAATCGCCGGTCGTGAGGGACACATAGCGTTCGCCTGGCGCGTTATAGACGTGGTAGGCGCTGCAGGCGAAGCCGAATTCGTAGACGACGTCGGCGTCTGAACCGTCGTTCCAATCGATCATCCACGAAACGATCGGGTCGGCGGAGTAGACGCTGATGGAGATTCCGACAGCGTACTCGTGAGGGCCGATATAGGCTTGGCCGCCAAGATCAATTTGCGTAAGGACAACGCTCGTTGCAGCGCTGGCTGCCAGGACGTTCATGCGAAAGACGACGTCGGCTTCGCTGTCGGCGTAGTAGTAGACGATATGCGAACCAAGCTCCAAATCGATGGCGCCGTTCGAAGTCAAGGGGGTATAGTCGACGTCGTCGTCGACCTTGTAGTTGATAACCGTCGGGGGCGTCGGGAAGGACTGGGCGAGCGCTTCAAAGGTCAAATGATTTTCAGCGGTTAGCTCGCTGTAGCGTGTGAAGGTATCGAGCTTATCGCGGCCGGGGTCGTCCATTCCAAAGAACGCTAACTCCATATCGTTAATCGCTTGGTCGCGCGCGCCGCAGACAACGGCGACGTTTGGAGCATAATTTCCGGCAGTATTATCAGTTGCGTGGACGCCGTCGCCGAAGTTAAAGGTCGACCCGCTCGTCAAAAGACCGCCGATTTCTCTCGCGGCAACAATAGCTCCGCCGATGACGACGGCATGGTTTTTATTGAACGTAACGTTCGCTGCGTTAAAGGTTAAGGAGCCGTTGATGTAATCGATCGCGCCGCCCGCGTTTTCTGCGGTGTTGCGGTCGAAGTTTGCAACGCCTTGGAGCGTAACGCCGGCGTCCCTGCCGCTCGCAAAGATTGCGCCGCCGTTGCCGCCGTAATCTATGCCGTAGCCGGAGTTGACGACGAGCGGGTTGGATCGGACTGCGGCGGAATTGTTAGAGAACTCGACGTCGGCGAGCGCGGCGGTTCCGGAAGTTTGAATAGCCCCGCCCGACGAAGAAGCGTTGGAGGCGAAGTCCGAGTCTTGGACGGTAAGAGAGCTGAAATTCGCGATCGCGCCGCCGTATTTGGACGCAGTGTTTCCGTTAAAGACAGAGTGATAGACGGACAGGGAGACGGTCTTTCCGACTTGGGACGTGTTATAAATCGCGCCGCCGGAACCGCCTAGCAACTGCGCGCCTGCGGCGGGCGTCGCGCTCGTCGCGGCGTTGGCGTTGAAGGTTGTAACGTGTGTCGGCTCGTCGGATTTGCCGAACTTCATCGTTCCGGCGTTATAGGCGGCGCCCCCGAATCCTTTTGTCGCCGCGTCCCCTGCTTTATTGCTGGTAAATTGGCTCGCGCCGAGCACAGAAGCTGTTCCGAAATTGGCGACGCCGCCGCCGCGCACGGACTCGTTGTGTTCGAAGACGACCCCCGTTCCCGTGAACGCGCCATCTTGGGCGACGAAGACGGCGCCGCCTGCCGCAGACGCGTAGTTGTAAGAGAACTTTCCGCCGTTAGCGACGTATCCTGCGTTGTCAGCGATATAGATGGCGCCGCCTTTGCCGTTAGCCGACGCATATTCGGCGTCGGCAGATCTCGCAGCCGCGTTTGCAAGGTTGAGGTTATTTGCGGTGATTGTTTTGCTTTTGACGTAGAAAATCCGCGCGGCGTCCGGATTGACAAAGTTGTTAGCCGCGCTTCCTCTGACGGTAACGTTGACGTTGTTCGGATTCTTTCCTTTGATTGTATAGGTTTTTTCCGATACGATTTGGGAGTTAAGAACACACTGGCTGACATTTGCGGCAAATTGAATCGTATTATAGTTGGAGCCAGAGGCGACGTTCGCGAACGAGGGGGCCCTGAAGTTGCCGCCAAGATAAACAGTGTTGACGTAATTGTACGCTTCACGCAAGGAGATTTGATTTGGCTTGCCGTCGGCGAAGAAGTCGTCGTCGGCGTTGACGACGTCGTTTTCGAGAGTAACGGTAACGCTCGGAACAAGGGCGGCGTACGCGCCGGCGTCGATGTAATAAGAGATCCCCGAGACTCTGCGCCGATAGTTTCCGGCAAGGTCGTAACCTTGCTTATTGTCTTCTGGGGTTATGATATATCCGTAACTGGCGTCAAAGTATTCTTTGCCTCCTCGGTTGATCGCGAGGCTGTTTTTGGCTAGCCAATATTTTCCGTTCGCTGCGTCGACATAGAGAGGTTCGGATGAGGTCGAGTCATAGAGGGAGTTGCCGCTGACGGTTACATTGCTGTTCCCTTTTTCAACGACTGAATTCTTGACTTTGAAAGTTGTACCCGTTGTCGACCAGAAGGCCGAGCAAGTGTGGTGCGTGAAGATTGAGTTGTGGACTTCAACTGTAGCATGGGAACTGCGGTAGAGGCCGTGACTTCCGGTCTCGCTTCCCGAGGAGTTTTTGGCGGAATTTTTGACGACGGTGCAGTTATGGATAAACGCGCTCGCAGAACCACCGACAAGGATGGCGCTGTCCCTGTGAGAATTTGGATCGTTCGAGTGAAGGGCGGTGTTGTCTGCAATGAGCGAGTTAGCGAGGATAAGTCGAGTTCCGTAGAAATCGACAACGCCCCCCGAGCCATATTTGAGGTCGGTAAAGACGCAGTTCTGAACAGTAAGGTAGACGCTGCCAGAGGCGTAAACAGCGACGCCGTCGCGATCATCGTTGATGGCGGTCTTCATTGTCGCGTCGGTCGCCGAGTTTTTGAAGGTTAGACCGCGGAGAGTTGCGGTAAAGGCGTCGCCGTCGCTTTCAACTTGAACCATTGGCGTACCTCCTGCGGCAGCGTAATTGAGCGCCGCGCCGTCGATCTTTATTCCAGCAAACGCCTTGACGGGCATATGTTGTTCGGTCGTGTGCAAGTTCCATGCGTCGATAGTAACACGCTTGGTAATGTTGAGAGCGCCGTTATTGCTGTTCAGGGTAATCGTCCCGCCGATGAGTTCGTCGGCGAAAGTAATAGTATAGTTGTCGCTTGTTACGTTTTCAAGCGCTTCACGCAACGAGATGTGCCCATCGTTCTCGTCTTTGACGTCGACGAGCGTCGTCACAAAAATTTGGCTAGCCAATTCGGCGTCGTTCTCTGCTCCATTGTATCCGGCAAGTAGTTCTCGCGATTCGAGCGCTTCGAGCCGGAGTTTTCGCGTTCTGCGCGGGGCTTCCGAATTGCAGCGGTTATTACTCTTCAACGAGCGCGAGACAACTTTCAAAGCCTTAGAAAACGACATGACGCCTCCTCTATGCTGCGGTGTGTTGGCAAAATTATAGAACGCCGCCTCCGCATTGAAAACGCCGACGTTATTTGTGGGCATTTTACGTCTTGCGCGGCGACTCAACGACTAAACCAAGCGGCATTTTACCCCTCGAGAATTAAATTGTCTAG
>JAQVHZ010000081.1 GCA_028695965.1 Thermoguttaceae bacterium
ATTTTGAGCGACATCGTTGTCAACATGGTCGACGTCGGTGAAGAGACGGGTGAATTGGACGCAA
Organism: Thermoguttaceae bacterium; assembly: GCA_028695965.1. Classification (GTDB taxonomy): domain Bacteria; phylum Planctomycetota; class Planctomycetia; order Pirellulales; family Thermoguttaceae; genus RUG369. The sequence continues at coordinate 65 of JAQVHZ010000081.1, forward strand.
TGTTGTATAAAGTCGCGGACGTGTTCGACGAGGAAGTAGAAGTTTACACCGAAGCGTTGATGAGTATGATCGAGCCGTTGTTGATTATGTTCCTCGGCGTAATCGTCGGCACCATTGTTATTGCGTTGTTCCTCCCGATGATTAAGCTTATCGAAAGCCTGTCCAAATGAAAGAGAGGGAGCAACAACAGACGGAGACGCTGGCGCCGCGCACAAGGCGGCGCTAGCGTACAAAATCCGCAAATTGGGAATTATTCTTACGGAAACGCCTCTAATATAAATAGAAGAGGGTGGAAAGAGGAGGAAAGGGCGAACGCTTTAATTTCTTCCGTTGGGGGCGTTTCAGAGCGTGGAATTGTAGAATTGACGCCGCTTTTATAACGAACTTCAGAGCAACAGCGGGCTTAGAAACGGGAATGAATATGCGCAGCAGCAACTTCAACAGCGCCCAATGCGACGCCAGAACCGGTCGCGCCGGTTTTACATTGGTCGAAATACTTGTGGTGATCGCAATTATCGGCTTGCTCGCCGCCGCGTCGCTAGTAGCTCTTAGCGGCGCTCGAGGTTTTTTCAGGAGCGCCACTGCTAAGGTGCGTCTTGACGACGTCGGACGAGCGCTGGAGCTGTACAAGCAGAAGTTTGGCGAATACCCGCCCGACTGCCGCGCTACCGACCAGGAGATTCGACGTCATATCCTCAAACGCTGGCCTAAAGCGCTAAGGAACAGCGCCGGAATTGGCGCTATGGTCGCCGCCGCGAAAACAGAAATGCGCCGAACTCCCGGTTCAGCGGCGCTCTTCTGGTTGGCGGGCTTTCCCGAGGACCTCCCGGTTGCCGGTTCTACTGAGATTACGAAAGCTTACTACGGCTTTTTTGCCGATCCGGTCGATCCTTTTGGATTGTTGATAGCCGAGGCAGATAAGGATAGTGAGCCGCGCATTGAGCCGATCCTTGAACTAACCTATGATTCCACCGGCAAGAACAACGGCAATTACAACGACGCCGGATTCGTCTTTAACGGGCAAGTGATGGCGTATTTCCGCGCTGAACCGAGAGGCGGGTACGAATTCGTTGGCGCCGAAGATACTGTAATAAAGGATGAAATAAAGACTGCATGGGGGGCGATGTTTGCGACCACTTGCGAATTCCCCGTTCCGTACATGAAAGACGGACGTTGGTTCAACCCTGATTCGTATCAATTGATTCTGCCGGGCGAAGACGGTTCCTATGGCGGCGTTTGCGGACATACGGAGCACGAACATGAACACGGCGGTTTTGAACCGCGCGACGTCAACGACCCCGATTCCATATCTCTTGAAGATTGGGACAACATTACAAATTTCACAGACGGCGCGACGCTCGATACCGCACAAGATTAACGCAAGTCTTTGTATCGGACAAGATATATCCAGTTTACTATTCGATAGTTTTCAACAACAACGACCCACGGGTGAGCGAATGAAAGTATTTACCTTTAACGTACGGGATGCGCGCCAACGGCGTTTCCGCATACGCTCCGGCTTCACGTTGATTGAATTGTTGACTGTGATCACTATCATCGGTATGCTGGGCGCGATTTCCATCACGACGGTCCGCGGCGCGATTCAGTCCGCGAAAGAGACTCAGACAAGAACCTCAGTCGCTAAAATTGACAATGTGATTACGGGCATTTATGAGAAGTATCAGTATCGTAAATTAGACGTTCAAGGCGTAGATTTTAGAGTTCGAGCGTATAATCGCGTTATTAAAATGCGCGACCTGCTGCGCTGCGACTTGCCCTGCACCTTGGAGGAAGTCAATACGAACTCGCTTCATAACACGTCAGGAACGATGTTGTGTACTCCTCTGCAGGAAGTCTACCGCGCCGAGATAGCCAATGCGGTAGATAGAACCGGCGTCGCTGACGCCAGCGCGTTTACTAACATTAATGCGGAGCTTCTCTATCTAGTTGTGACGAACGCAGAACCAGAAGCTCGAGCGCTCTTTTCAGACCGGGAGGTCGACGACGTTGACGGCAATGGTTTGATGGAGTTTGTCGACGGCTGGGGCAACCCCATTTGCTGGATGAGGTGGGCGCCAGGGCTTGTTTATAGCGACCGGCAGCCTCCGTGTTACGAGGGAGCGAACTATGTTAGTCCGGAGGACGCCGATCCCTTTGACCCGTTAAGCAGCATTGAAGATATCGACGGTCCTGAATACTCGGGTTGGTTTTTGGTTCCTTATGTCTTTTCCGCCGGACCGGACGGTATGTATGGATTGGTTGGTCCCGAAGTTTTTAATGCAAATATGGTTAATCCTTTTGAATTTTCGCGGAGCAATCCTACTGCCACGGCTGGTTCGCCGCTTGATTCTACTTTTAAAGACAATATCGATAATCACACATTGATAAGGTGATAGAACAATGACGTCAAATCGACGAAATAGCGCGAGCCGAGGCGCCGGTTTTACCTTGGTCGAAATGTTGGTCGTGATTGTGATCATCGGAATGTTGGCTGGGCTAACCACCAGCGTTCTCGTGGGCGCGCGGCGTTCTGTCCGGAACTCTGTTGTGTCGAGCGAAATGGCGCAATTGTCGATGGCGTTGGACAACTACAAGAATAAGTACGGCGAATACCCGCCTGACTTCAGCGATGAAGCGGCGGTTATGCGGCACGTCAAGAAACGATGGCCTCGATACAACGTTGCCAGCTATGCGGATTTCATGGAGCACGTTCAAAATGGCTGCAAGCTTTCGAGCGGTATTTACACTGGCACGGTCAGCAACCTAAGCGAACTTAATGGAAAACACGTTTGGCAGCTTGAGCGTTACGTCTCCTCGTTGATTTTTTGGCTTGGCGGTTTACCGAATGAAGATGGAATTCCCAGCGGTTTCTACGCTAATCCGAAGGCGCCCTTAGGGATTGACGTGAATAACAATCCGATTCACAAACCTTTGCGCGCGACGCGTGAAAAACCGCTTTTTTCCTTCAGTCGAAAAAACCTTACTACATTTGCGTTTAGCGGAGCCCCGGGTCCGTCGGGCGGAAGTACGAACGACTCGGTTTTTTATCCTTCTGAGGACGTATGGAACGACGCTATGGGGGCAAATTATTATATTCCCGCTATTACCCAAGGAGGATATCCGATACTTTACTTCCGTCCTTCACCTGGGAGCGGGTATGTCGGCAAGTACGTTTTCTTTGGCGAAACGCCAGTAGAAGGCGTCAGCCAAGCTATTCCGTACGCACGGACTTGGGATGAAGTGACCGTCCAGGGAACTTGGTATGAAGAAAGAAGATTTCAATTGGTTCATCCGGGAGCAGACGGACTATTTGGTTTATCTGTTGCCGACGGCCGTCGAGCAACGCTTCCAGTAGCGACTCAGCCAACGCTGAACTGTACTCTTGCCGACGACGACAATATCACGAACTTCCTCGAAACTGGCACGTTGCAGAGCGAATATAAAGACGTCCCTGGGGACTGATTGTTTTTCCACGCGTCTGTTAAAATAGCAAAAGAGCAGAAACTGGAAAAGCTGTTATAGAGTATCAGGCTCCGAAATTTGGAGCGAATTAGAAACGGTAAGGGCGGGAGCCAACGATGATGCGAAGATTTCCTATGCGAGCCAGACGACGCGGCGTTACGCTGCTGGAACTCCTCGTCGTCGCGTCGATTATGCTGACGTTGGCGGCGGTGAGCGTTCCGACAATTAAGCCAATGATGGAATCTCAACAAACTTCCAACGCCGCCGCTGCCGTTTCTACGTACTTGAATCGCGCGCGAACCAGAGCGATGGCGACTGGCAGGTCTTGCGGCGTTACCTTCGAGTTTTTTGAAGGAACCTGGGACGAATTAGATCCGGACGATCCAGACGACGATATTGGTTCTGCCTGCGTCATTCTTCGTCAGGTCGAAACGCCGCCATATTATACTGGTTTGGATATGGACGCCAATGTAACGGTTCTTGCTGACACAGACGGCGACGGGTTTGTGGACGACAGCGTCGTCCTAGATCCTGACAGTCCCTATTACGGTATGTCGATGCGGGCTCTGACTCCAATCGATCCTCACTGGACGAATTTTATCCTGGACGAAAAATTCCCTGCCATCCAGTTCAATAGTTACGGTCCCTATTATCCAATTTTCACTGTTCGCGACGTCGTTAATCCTGACAATAGCAGTTACTTCATTGTAAAACTTCCAGGCCTTGAATTGCCGTCTCGTTTAAACGTTTCGTTTAAAGTGCGGCGCGATCCTCGTCCGACGATGACGGCTCCCATTGGACTGACACAGGGCACAGTTGTTGATTTAGAATACTCCGGTTGGGGCGAAGGCGAATTTGATTGTTTTGCCTTAGGCGCCGACGTTACGGTAATGTTTTCGCCCTCTGGTGAAGTAGAATACGTTCAGGACGGTTATGGAACCCATATTCCAACGGAAATGCTTTATTTCTTAATCGGCAGATGGGACAGAATTTCCATTTTCGGCTCCGACGAATTTGGATACTCCCTAACGGAAGACGGCTTATGGAATTATGAGGACGGTTCTAATTTCTGGGTAACGATTAATCCGCGTACCGGACTAGTCTCCACGGCGGAAGTCAATCCGCCCGTTAACTATACGGCGGGCGACTTCTTTGGTCAGATTGAGGAATCGCGTGAATTTGGTCGAATTTCCAAACGTAATCTTGGAGGTCATTGATTATGACGATTAAGTCTTTTCGACGCGTGTCCGCGCTTCATGGACGTCGCTGCGGCATGACCTTGATCGAGATTATGTCCGCGATCATGGTTTTGGCCATAGGCCTCGTCGGCGTCCTTGCTGCTATTCCATTTGGAGGGCTTCGACTTGCACAAATGAACGAGGCGGATAATTCTTCCTTGCTTGGCAAAGACGCTGTTCGGCTGATAAAAGCGAACGGTTGGGCTGATCCTAACAACTGGTACATAGCTGGCGCTTGGAACGCTGGATTGATTACAACCGGTTGGAACGAAAAGTCTGTTCATCAAAACGGCAACTTGAATTTGAAGTACCCGTTTGTTCTCGATCCTCTTTCAGACATTCGTGAAATTGCAGGTCCTGGCAGCGGTCGATATCTTCCGGATTACCGCGAAATAGCGGCGACTAGTGTTTTTTACACAAAAGTGTCTCCCGCCCTTGGTTATCGTTACGAGTTTCTCGACGCTGGCGGTTTCGCCTATCTTGCTAACCGTTATGATAGATTCTTCTATTTGCCGGACGACTTAGCAAGCGGATTTGACGAATCAGAAGACGATACTTACTTCAGGCCGTTTTTGGAAACGGAAAGCGACTCAGTCTTAGGTCAGGGAGTCATTCCGGCGTTTACTGGCCGCTACTCCTGGATGGCTACGGTTTACCCGAAAGCAAATGCGGACCCGTTTCATAACTGCAGACCGGAGGATATCAGTTCTGCAGATTACGACGCCGTCGTCTTTAGAGATCGTGTGATGAACGACGAGCGCATTATGAAGGTAACGGTTGAAGGCACGGGATATCAAGGCGGAACTGTTACGCTCAACTTTGACTCAATGTGTAACAACGGAGGCGTTCCAGCGAATGACGCCATTGACCGCGGGCGCGTGGTCGATCAGTTGGCGTCGACGAAATACATCATGTTGATGGGGCCGGACGATATTCCGAGAGACGGCGACACTCCCATGTTTGCCCGTTGGTATCAGATTGCAAATTATTCGGTAGACGCTGTTAATAACCCGCCAGAGTATGTAAAAATGAGCCTAATTGGTCCCGACACGCCAAGAGGTTGGGGAGGCGCAACGGTTTCAGGCGTCTTTTTCCCGGGCGTTATAGGCGTTTATTCCGGTTCGACGTCCTTTTAAACGAGATTGCATCTAAGGAAGTCAAATATTCCGATAAGCTAGCCTTACCGGACGACAAAGCCGACGCCGACGTTAGACTGTAAGGCGAGCGCCGAGCGCGTCGCGTTAGAGCCAAACGTCGGCGTTTTGTTTTAGATTAGAAACTGCATATTGAATTTGAACCGCTCTGCGTTTTATAGGTTGAATCTCTCGTATATCGTGAAATTTAGCCTCTTGTTAGGAATTGTTTCTAACGCCGGGCGTCAAAATAGATAGAGAAAAAAGCGCGTTTGGCGCGACACAATAAAGTTAGCGGCGTATGGTGCGTTTGTCGGAACATTCGGTTGCCGTTTGTTCGAGGAACGAAATCTTGTCGATTGTGAGGAGTCTTGTCATGAAACGTCAAAATAGCTTACGGCGCAAAGGCGCGGTCTTGCTCTTGATTCTTGGACTAATGGCGATGTTCGCCATTTCGATCCTGACTTATATGGTCGTTACGTCCAATATGGCAGAAACTGCGGTAAATTCTGCTAAAAATGACGCTGTTATCGAAATTCCTGCACAAGAGGACGTCGAGGTCGCGCTGAAGGACATTGTGCTCGGGTCAAATAATGCGCGCAGCCCGATCGGTCCCTTCGGCATTCTCGAAAATATGTACGGCGACTGGAAAGACTATGACGCTCTTTATGATCCAGACGCTGAATTTAGCGCTTATATCAGCATTTTTCCGGACGCAGGCTGCGCCGTAGTTACTCCTTTCGAGGACTACTACGGCAATCGCTTGACCGAGGCTTCTATGACGGACGCTCAAGCTTGCGCCGCCTATATGTCGCTCTTTGAGAACTCGGGCTCTGTTTTGACCTTTCAGGGTTGGGCAGGCGACGATGATAGGCAGCTTTGGCGAACCCACGTTGAAGGAACCTCTGTGTTTGTTCTCGACAAGGTCATTACGAATCCGTCAAGTCGTCTTTATTCAGCAGTTGACGGAGCTTACTGGCAGAAACACTATTATGTCGACCCTGCCTTTCTCACACCTGGCGTTCCGCCTATTCACGCTACTGCCGCCAACCAATGGCAATGCGATCTCTGGCACTTCAAAGTAGAATTGACCGACGATCTCATGCGTTTTGTCGAGAATTACTGCGGGATTGCCGACGTCAATACAAATTTCAACGAACTCCATCCGGAAATTAGGGTTCGTTTAAATCGCCCTGCGTACAGCGGAACCGGCGCCGGCGGATTTACCCCTGGCGAGGCCAAGGACGCCACTGTTCCGCCGGAACTGCTTGCCACTGCTTTCGCCCCTATGCCCCCTAACAGGCTGCGCCTTCCTTTTGCATTTTGGGGGAATGCGGCCGCTCCTGACCTTCGTCCTTTCCAGCGCGAACCAGGAGGAAAATTAGACTTCCGCACCTTTTGGGCGCACTTGATGGACGTCAACTACGACGCCAATCAACCCGATTCAACGACCGGTCTGCGTTACGTTGCTGAGAACGGCGTTAACTGGGAATCATATAACAGCATTATGCAAGGATATGCGGACGGCGCTTATTTGGAACCGATTCGAATGAATCCTGCGTATACGGCGCCAGATCATCGTTCGTTGTTCTTGGCGCATTATGGCGGACCTATGAACGTCAGCGCAACTTTGCCTAAGATTACCCCGTCGTTCCACCGTCCGACCCCATTTTTGGCTTTTACTGATACTACTCGAGGTTTTAGCTTCCTAAGTTTATATGAAGACTTCTATCATGACGCTGGCGTAGGCGCCGACGCGTTGCCCATTTGGATGACCGCGCTTATTCGGAAGCTGACGCCTCGTCCGCTTCCATACGACCACTGGAACTTCACTGGTGGAAACGACTATCTTGCTAATGAGCCGCCTACAGGCCCTGCTGGCGCATATCTGCCAGGCGACTTGCTGGCGCCGGCAGACTTAGCGCGTCGCCTTGGCAACAGCGCTCAATGGGACGTCGATAACGACGGCGACGGCGTTCGGGAAGGCGTCTGGGTTCCTTCTGGTCTTCCGATTCGCGTCAACAAAGACGGTAAAGCGTATGCGACGATGTTCTCGTACACTGTCCTCGACCTCGACGGCCGCGTTAACGTCAACACGGCGGGGAACTGGGATCAATTGCCGAACAATATGCGTGAGGATATCATTCGGAGAGACCTTGACGGCAACCCCATCACTGACGTTGCGCAGCCATATAGCTACGTTGACGAACTCGACGAGCTTTGGTCGACCTTGCCGGGATCCGCAGTTGGACTGCCTTTCTTTGCCGCCGACAGCCTTGACGGTAGTTTCGGATGGCGCGACGATTCAGATAACGACGTAAAAATTGCGGTTCGCGGCGACGGACGTGGAACGTCGAACGTCTTGCTTTACGAGGCGCTTTCGTCTATTTTTGACGTTTCCGCCGCTACAACGAGGGACGTTACCAAGATTGCCTCGAATTTACTGTGGCGTCGCAATTTATCGATGAATAACAATCCAACCGGTCTCGCCGACCGCTCCGGCTTCCCTGACACAGGCGCCATCACCTGGACGGACGCTATGATGAGTTCGCAGCCCGGCGGCAACGACGCTGGCGGCGTAGGGGTAGATCCCCTCTCAGTTGAGGCGTATACTCGCGCCATGTTCTTCCGATACATGGACCCGGTGTTTTTACAGCCTGGCGATCCCGGCGCCCAGTTGATCTATCCTTATCGCGGTAAGACGACGCACGACGTCAACATCCTTTCCACCGCCGTCTATGACTTTGCGAACACCGCGTTTCGTTCGTACGATCCGTTGGGCGCGCAAGTCTATACTTATGCTCCTCGTTATTCGGACAACCCGTATTTGGCGAGCCAAAATCTATTATCGCTGCAGGATTCGCCTTATTCGCTGCCGATGTTGGAACGCTTGCTCCGTCCTTGGGACTCCGACGCAAACGCGCTGCCGACGCAATTGGTCGACGACCTTGGCTTGAACGTCGATCTTAGCGGCAATACCATTACGGAAAATGAACGCGCAAAAGCGCGTCAGTCGCTTACGACGCTGAGTTCAGACGTTCCCGCTCCGAGCTTGGTCTTCCCGAATAATAACGAACTTCTCGACGGGGACTATCGTGGCGGTAACTTTGGTTTTGTCAAGCTTATCCGCGCTTGCGTTGAGAAAGAATTGGACAAAGTCTTTACCGCAAAAGGCGTCTCAGTATGTGCAGAAAACGAAGGAGCTTTTGTTGACAAGGTTAATGAGATTACCGCATACCTTGCTTCGATGCTGCCGCCTGAGATTATGGCAGGTGAAAAGATCGACCTGAACGCTATGGCGCAAAAGAATTACTGGCTCGATATTGACGATGAAGACCCGTCTAATATAGTTGCTACTGTCGATTCTAGTGATCGCCGACTTCATAATTATGGACTTGTCAAACGAATGGAGCGCGTTCGTGGACTCTATATCGTGATGATGACTCTTCTTTATGAGGATATGAACGCAGACGCGCTGTACGGTGATAGCGTTGATCCCGTCGCCTTTCCTGAGATGAAACTTGCCGACTATATTGAAGGCTCGTTCGATCTTCTCAAATACGACAACGACGAGCTCAAGGGGCTGATGGGGCGGCAGTTGATCGCTACGCGCATCGCACAATGGTGCGTCAACTCGATCGATTTTGCCGATCCCGATGCCACAATGACGCCTTTCTTCTTTGACCCGACCCCGTTCGACGGTTGGTGGTTGTACGACAATGACTGGATTGATTCGTTGGCGAGCGGCGCTAATCCGGAGCCGTTTCTTCCATTTCTCTTCGATCCTCTGAAAGGCTTGCCTTCTGAGCAGATGTTCCACTTCTTCAACGACGCTTTGAATGTCAGCGAAGCTTTTGTCGTAGGCGATTATTATATTGGTCCCAATGGAGACGTCGATTTCGGACCGAGTTTTATAAAGCCTGAATATGACGCTGCAGGAAATCTTGTTCCAGGCACGGGTGTGTACGGGCCGCGAAAACGTTCCGACGAGTATATAGCGGCGTGGATGTCGAGGGAGATTGAGGAACTCCACGATCAATCGAGCGACATGGGCTTCCGTCTCTGCTGGGGTATGGAACGGCCCGACCTTGTCCTGACGGAAACCCTGAGTTTCCACGATCTTGGGATCGCTGACACTGCATATGAAGGAGACTGTGACATTGCAGAAGTAGGCAAGGTTTTCGATGGAACCGACGACTCGTTCGACCAAGTACGTCGTCCGGAAGGATCGACTTACCTCGAACTGTACTGTACCGCTAATCCGAACGTGCCGCAATCGCGAGAATTGTACGATTACATAGACGGTATGTGGCAACTTCGCTTAACTAAGAAAACTCCCATCTATACCGATTCGGCACGTCCGGAAGGTCGAGAACTTGAAATGCCCGTGTGGCGCGTTGCCATCAGCGCGAGCGCAGACGCGCGTGGAGTGAACGATAATCCGGACGAGGAGTTGAGAAAGGGCAATAAGCTAGTCTACAACAAGAGGCGCAACAGCGTTTTAGAGCGATTGTCGCCGACTAAGTCTGGCAGTCCTGATAACGACTACACTGACGACATTAGTTTCTTCTCCATGCAACCTCGTCAGTTCCGCAACTACCCGATGCCGCACAATGCCGGCGCTCCTAATGAAGTTGTGAATATTGCCGACCTTGATATAATTCAAAAAGTCAAGGGAGCTGGCGATAAGGTAGAAGAGATTGCCGACGACAAAATTCATGGAGATTGGAAAGCGTTTAATCTCAGAGCTTCCAATATTTTAGGTCCCGCAGTTGCTGCGAAAGACGACCCCGACCTTACCAACGAGATTGAACTTGATCGTATCGTATGGTTTACTGACGCTAAGGGCGACTCCAACAACGACGGCGGCACGAAATTAGGGACGGCGGGCAAATTCCCCGACGCTTTGCGCACCTTCGCAAATGTAGACCCCGCTATCCAGTACCTTGCTCCAAACCAATATTTGGTTGTTGGTCCTGAAATGAATCGTGCGATTGGTTCTGTTGCGTTTAGCTCTGTAGATCCCGAAGTTGACAACTGTCGGTTTGGTGTAAAGACGCCGGACGTTAATCGTATCAACCTGGCGAATCTCGGCGTTCCGAACTTCAATCCGAATGCAAAGTATATGGTTGTCGAGTCAAATATTGGCAACCGCGGCTTGAACATTTCCGAGCCGCTGTGGCTAGGATCGAATCCTTCGATGGATCCGTATCGACTTGTGAATGCCGAGGGCAACGTTAAAGTAATTGACCCGACGTTGAAACCTGGCGACCCTGAAGTAGACGTCGATAATAAACTAACTTGCGCCGTTATGGATATTCCGTTTGAATTGCCGAGAGATTGGAGTACTGGCGGTCGCGACGACGTCGCCGACGTCTTCTATGATAATAAGATTGCCAATTACCCAATCGTTCAAGACGAACTCTTTGGTCTTGGCACGATTCCGGCGTATAAATCGGCGTTTCTCCAACGCGTTGCCGACCCGAATCGTCCGTATCATCCGTTGATGAATCCATATATTACCGTCGACTGGAACGTGATGGATCTCACAATCTTTACCGGCGAGTGTATGCAAATCTCTAGCGTCGATGATGAGAATAAGAACTTGTTCACTACTCATGCCAATTATCCGTTCAAGGGCGATGAAAACAAGATTAAATTGGCGGCGAATAGAGCATTGAATGTTGATAAAGACGATATTTTGTCGTACAACACGGACGCTTTCAGTTCGCGTCAATGGGGTAATATCGCTCAAAGGACTTTTGCACCGCTTGCACCGGACGCGCCCGCACCAGGGGAGCACGACATAAGTTACAATCAGCGACCGAACCCTTGGGCCCGTGCATTTAGGGGGAGGGGAAATAAAGCCGGTTTGCAGGAGCCTGTGCCTCTAGGTCTGGGGACTAGCTTTGCTGTTATTCAATACCTACCGACTCATACTCTTGGTATGTTCAATGATATGGGACCTTGGGGCGGTTGGCAAGAGATAGCAACAGACGTTTGGAATTTCAATACTTCCTTGACGGGGCAATATAAGAATTTGGACCCGGCTTATATGACCAGCGCTAGTTCATTGATCTACTGGGGCGCGCCTCGCGTGCCGTTTGAACACCTCGTTTGGAACGACGCGCCGTATAGCAACCCCATGGAATTGGCGTTAGTTCCCGCTAGTTCACCGGGGCGCTTTGGACTTGAATTTGTTCGTTCCGAAGGAAATTTCGACCTTGGGAAACTTTATGACGTCAGGCCGGGGAGAAAGGGTTCGTTAGGTTCCTTTGGCGTCTTTGGGTTCAAAGACTGGTACCATAATGGCAATATTAAAGACGACGAGGAATGGAAGAAGCTTGAGGGCAAAGCGAACGTTATGGGACCGTACTTGAACTTCTTTGGGAGTTCTAAGAAGCCTGGCGAATCGCTAAATCTGTGCAAAGCGTTGGAATTTGTTTATGTTCCTTCGTTGTTCCTTGGCACGAAGACGCTTCCCAATTCCAACGGTCATATTGTCAGCGAACCTGTGCTTGCCAATGACGGAACTGTGCTTGCCGGATCGAATCCCGTGTTGATATCGAAACGCCGCGAGCCGGGCAAGATTAACATTAACACGGTGACGAAACCGTCATGGCAAGCAATAGCGCCGCATTCGGAACGTCTCTTCGTCGGCGACCGACTTCCCGGCACGCCTTGGGACGATTTCCAAAACGGGCGTTATAGTATCGTAGGTTATGAGACCGACGGCACGCCGATAACAGGGGGCTACACGTACTTCCAACCGTCGCATACCCTTGGCTTATGGGCGCAGGTGGACGGTTCTAAGGCTCCAGTTCCGAGCTATACGACATTCCTTGCACAGCAAGATTGCGATTTGGCTGAACGGAACAGTTCGGACGAGGATCCTTTGTTTGACAATATTAGCCCTGCGACCGATCCGAGCGGCGCGCGCTTGTACGATTACTCCTATCATACCGATCCCGCCGATCCGTCGTCTCCGCTTAATACTGGACAAACGACCGATCCCAGCACGCTTCCCAGCTGGGCTGAGTGGCACGAAGCGAAGACGTCTCGCAACAACCTTTACGAGGCAACGGCTGAGATGCAGCGTTTGTCCGGCTTGACGACGACTCGCTCGAACGTCTTTGCCGTTTGGGTTACGGTCGGCTACTTTGAAGTTGAGCGTTGTAATCCGGGCGTCAATATGCCTCAGCACGATCCGGACGGCAATGCGATCACGTTGGAGAATCTGACCAACTCGAGTTACAAGTGGTACCAGTACTACCAAGCGATTTATCCTGACGGATATACGTACGGCAAGGAACTTGGTTCGGACTTTGGCGAGACGGAACGTCACCGCGGGTTCTCGATCATCGACCGTTCTGTTCCGGTTGATTTCCGCCGCGGCAATTCGTCGAACTACAAGAATTCGATATTGCTGCAGCGCGTCATCGACTAATTTTGTGTCTGGCGCGCGACAACGCGCGTCGTCAATAGCTAAGAAGACGGATGAGAGACGCTCTTGTCCGTCTTCTTTCGTTTTGGAATGAGTCCGCGCCCGCTTGATAATTTAACGGGAGCTTTTACAATAGACGGACCTGGCAGGTTCGAGCGTCGCTCGTTTATCCTGCGTCATTGACGATTCTTTTTCATTTCACATATTGAGGACCCCTAATGGCTGGTAAGAAAGTACTTGTTATCGTTGGACACCCCGACGTCGCCAACAGTTTTAACGGCGCTATTGCGCGCGCGGCAATGACCGCGCTGACCGCGCAAGGATACGAGCCCGTGCTGCGCGATCTCTATGCGGAAGGTTTTGATCCGACGATGACGCTTGAGGAAACGATTCGTCCTGTCGACGAAGCGCCGGAAGAGATTCGTGAGGAGATGGCGCAAGTGAAAGAGTGCGTCGGAATGATCTTTGTGCATCCGAACTGGTGGGGAACGCCTCCGGCGATCCTGAAAGGCTGGATCGACCGCGTCGTCCGCAACGGGTTCGCTTATGGATTTACCGAAAAGGGCCCATGGCAAGGATTGAGCGACAAGATTGTTCAAGTCTTTTCGACGTCGAACACCCCGCGAGATCAAGAACTAGAAATCTACGGCGACCCGTTGGAAAACTTTTGGAAGACGATCGTCTTCAGCGTCGTCGGCTCGAAGTCGTTTGAGCGCCGCAATTTCGAACAGATTATTTTGAGCGACGAAAAGACGCGCGCCGACTGGCTCGCCGAAGTCGACGCAACAATCCGCCGCCGATTCGTCTGAACGACCTTTGTAACATTCCCGTGTAGGATTGCCTTTAACAACACAAAACGCGACTCTTCCGAGCCGCGTTTTTAGTGGGCAGAGACGGGGTTGGACTGCCGGACGCCATGATTTTCAGCCCTGTGCTCTACCAACTGAGCCGGACAAGAAACAGAAAAATGCGACTCTTCCGAGCCGCGTTTTTAGTGGTCAGTGTCGGGGTTGAACCGCAGGACGCCAGGATTTTCAGTCCTGTGCTCTACCAACTGAGCCGGACAAGAATTAGAAAACGCGGTCCATTCGAACCGCGTTTTTAAGTGGTCAGTGTCGGGGTTGAACCGCAGGACGCCAAGATTTTCAGTCCTGTGCTCTACCAACTGAGCTACCTGCCCAAAGGGCTTGGTTTAAAAAGGAACTAAATTTTTTTAGTGGGCAGTGGCGGGGTTGAAGCGCAGGACGCCATGATTTTCAGTCCTGTGCTCTACCAACTGAGCCGGACAAGAATTAGAAAACGCGGTCCATTCGAACCGCGTTTTTAAGTGGTCAGTGTCGGGGTTGAACCGCAGGACGCCAGGATTTTCAGTCCTGTGCTCTACCAACTGAGCTACCTGCCCAAAAGGGCTTGGTTTATAAGGAACAATTGACTAAGCATCAACTGTTTTTAGTGGGCAGGGGCGGGGTTGAGCCGCAGGACGCCAGGCTTTTCAGTCCTGTGCTCTACCAACAGAGCTACCTGCCCC
>JAQVHZ010000082.1 GCA_028695965.1 Thermoguttaceae bacterium
TCCAGGATTCTCTTTGACAAGGTAGAACAATGCGATCGAGTGGTCGCGAAGCCTGAGCAAGGAGACGGACATCACGTTGAGCCGACCTTCGTTTTCGATAACAAGGCTGTCTTTGTCCGACCACGTCGCGCCGTAGTTTCTGGAGACGCGGCTCACGAGACGCGCGGAAGCGTGGTCGTCGCCGGAAACGCCGTAGTAGCTCGTGTATACGTAGAGAATGTCGCCTGATTCCAGACGAATGAAATCGCCTTCGCTGTTTCTCGGGTTGTCCGGCCCGGGCGGCAACTCAAGAACGATGCTTTTGGGTACTTGAGGGGCGATTTCGAGTTCAGCGTCCGGCCCGGTCTCGCCCCAAATTCCTAGGGTGTAGACTAGCGCAAGATAACCAATAATGAAGATGACAAGGCATGGTCTTCCCATTTGCGGCTCCCCCTAATGGCAACATTGAGGTTTGAGTTAGAGAACAGGGGAGCGCAACTGTTGTCAAGCTATCTACCAGCGCAGGGTTCTTGCGGGTTTTGCGCTTGGCGTTTTCTGCCGATCATCCTCGGGCGTTTGCGCGACAAATTCGCGCCTCGAATTTTCTTCGGGCCGAGGATTGTTGAAGGTCGGAATCGAACTGACATAAGCGGGAACTTGGCGCTCTGCCTCTTGCTTTTCTTGGACCTGTTCGGCGTAAGCAGGAGCGGATGAAGACACGATTTGGTTGAAGGCGTTTTGATCCGCTGCGCTCCTGGAATACCCGTTATCTTTCTGATAATTATTGTAATTGGAGTTTCTTGACTCGTCAACGTATCTCGCGCTGTTTGTGCTGGAAATTTGAACGGCGTTATTTGCATAATCCGCGTTACTGTTGTAATCGTAATTTTCTGTGGAAGGCGCGCTGTACGGCTGGAAATTCTGGAACCTTTGCGGGTCGGGAACGGGCTGCTGCGGTTGAGCCTCTGTCAGGAACGATTCGTTATTTCCTGGGTAATTATAGACGGGGGCGGTTTGCTCGACTTGACCGGCTTCTTGAGCGTAGGGTTGGGCGTTTGTGACGTCGGTTCTTAGCGAGTCGTTTGTCGGACTTTCATAAAGGGGTTGTTCAGAAGGCTCTTGAACCGTATAGGCGTCGGCATAGGGTTCGGCGGCGAAAGAAGTGAATCCCGAGCCCGGTTTGTACGGGTCAAGGTCCGCCCAAGTTGGGAAAGTATCGTCATAGTACAGTTCATTTTGACTTGCAGTATTCGACGGCGCAATGGCGCCGACGCTTTCGGAATTTGATTTTGCGGCAAATCCGGTTCCGTAGAGGTCGTCGTGTTCGTAAGAGAAGGCGTCGAATTTTAAGGACGCGCCTAAGACGTCTTCGCTGAGAGAGACTTCGTTCGCGGGCGCTTTCACTCCTTCGCTCTCTTCGTTTTCAACCCTATTTTCCGCGAGGGGCGTCTCTTGCGCTCGATGAGCGTTTGGATTATGGATCGACGTCGACGCGAGAAAGCCGAGCCCAAAAACAGCGGCAAGAATGCAAGTTTTTTGGAACATAATCTTTTTCCACCCCGAGACCTTTGGCGTCTGTTCAGAAGAGAAGTCCACTGGAATTACTCCAACGACTTGCGGCAGCGAGGCGCGACCGTTTGCACGTTCGTCGGCGTTTAACCACTCATGGGAATCGGCGCAGTCGACGGGCACGGAAAAACCGTCGAATACGTCAAATTCTTTGGAAGCGCCTTTTTTCCCGTCTCGCAGAGCCATTGGAAGGGTCCTTTTGATAAGCGTTGAGTTTGCGGTACGATTCGTCTTCCGTAACGAATGCGCACGCAACCTTACTTATATTTTCGGCAGAGAGACGGCAGACTTTAGATAATTTTAACGATTGTAATAAAAATAACGTTTTGACGGATTGTTTTGATTGTTTCTTTTGCAGCGCCGCCAAATAGAGAAATGAGACGAGAGTCGTTAGGGACGTTCTTTGCCGACGAGACACGGGCGTACGCCCCTAAGAGACGCGGCGTGAGTCGACTATTGGACTCAGCGCCGCTAGCGAGGAGTTCTTTTGGCGATCACTTATTGAAGAACGCTTTGACTTTTTCGACGAGGTAGATTTGTTCTTCTTCCGTCAGCTCGGGGTAAATCGGCAAGGCGAGGACTTCCGAGCCTGCTTTAAGAGTTTCCGGCAAATCCTCCGGTTTATATCCAAGGTAGGCGAAACATTCTTGCTGGTGCAGTCCCAGCGGATAATAAATATCTGTGCCAATGTTGTGTTCGGTGAGATAGGCGCGCAGTTCGCAGCGTTTCCCCCCAAGCACGCGGATTACGTATTGGTTCCAAACGTGTCGGCGATCGCCAACCTTTTTGGGAGTAACAACGCTTTCAGAAAGCCCGGCTTCGGCGAAAAGTCTTTCGTAGCGCGCGGCGTTCTGCGCGCGCATTTCTGTCCATTGATCAAGGTAGGGCAATTTAAGATTAAGAATCGCAGCTTGATAGGAGTCGAGACGGCTGTTGACGCCAATTTCTTTGTGGAAGTATCGGGGAGCCATGCCATGTCCGCGAAGCAGCACGATACGATCAGCGATCGCTTGTTCGTTGCAGACGACCATACCGCCGTCTCCGGCTCCGCCGAGATTTTTCGTCGGATAGAAGCTCAGGCTTGACGCGTCGCCCCAATTTCCGACGGGGACGCCGTTGAGTTCGGCGCCGATCGCTTGACAGGAGTCTTCGAAGATATAGATTTTTCGGCCGGTCTTTGCTTCGACGTCGGCGACTATCTTTTGGAACGCGGTCATATCGGCCGCTTGACCGAAGAGGTGAACGACGATAATCGCCTTGGTTTTCTCAGTGATTTTCTCAGCGACTTTCTGAGGGTCAAGGTTGTAGGTAACAGGATCAATATCAGCGAAGACGAGAGAGGCTCCGACGCGCGGAACGCAGCTTGCGGTTGCGAAGAATGTAAAAGAAGGAACAATGACTTCGTCGCCTTGTCCAATATTGGCGGCCATAAGGGAGAGGAGCAAGGCGTCGCTTCCGGACGCGCATCCGACGGCGTAGTTCGCACGAGAGTATTTTGCGATGTTTTCTTCGAGTTTTTTGACTTCTGGACCTAAGATGAATTGACCGCTTTCGTTGACTCTTTGTAAAACCTCGTTCATCTGCGCGCCGATAGTTTTGAATTGGCGCTTTAAATCCAACATAGGAACCGCTTCGATTTGCCCAATCGACATAAGTCAATCCTTTCTGAAAACATATGCGTTTAAGCGAGGACGTCCCGCCTTATTTTACTCGTGAGGGTAATGATTCCGCCCGGAGTCGTCAAGTACGATTTTGTTTGACGTTCTTTTTTCCAGCGTTTATAATCTGATGGGCGGAATCTTTTTCGCCGCTGTTTGCCGTGTTGGTTTTTCGCAATATGTTTGTAATCGTTGGAAAGGTTGAGAAGCAATGAGAAGATTATTGTTAGTTTCAATAGCGTTTCTTTTTTCGTCCGTTGTTTTTGCCGCTGAAAACGCGAACGATCCGAATTTTTACACGGGGACCGACTCGGAACGAATCGCTCAGGCGCTGGACGCCGCGGCGGATAATGGAGGGATTGTCCGCATTCCTCCCCGTGCTGCGGACGACGTCTCTGATCGTAATTACTGGCTGCTTGACGAAGCGATCCTTTTGCGCGGCAATACGACGCTCCTTTTAGAGAACTGCACGCTGAAATTGTCGGATTTATGCCGCGACAACTTCATTCGGAGCGCGAATAGCGGCGTTGGAATTGCTAAAGTCGAGCCGATCGAGAACGTCCACATAATCGGCGTTGGCAACGTTACTCTTGTCGGAGCCGATCATCCGCGCGCTACGGGCGACAGCGCTAAGCAACTTGGCGCGCGCACGTACGGAACAGACGCCGGCAAAGAAGGGGAATCGCAACGGGGCGATTGGCGCAATATCGGCGTGCTGTTGGCAAATGTTCGTAATTTCTCGATTGAGAATATTTCCATCGTTGGCGCGCACGCGTGGAGTATGTCGCTCGAAAAGTGTTCGTTTGGACAGGTTCGCAATATTCGCTTCGAATCGCTTGAACACAGGACGATAGACGGCGAGCCCGCGACGGTCTTGAACGTCGACGGACTTAATTTGCGAAAAGGGTGCCACGATATCGTGATCGAAAATATTAGGGGCACGACGGGGGACGATCTTGTCGCGCTTACGGCAATTCGCGCTAATGATAAGCTGGGCGGAGTTTTAGAATCGACGGAAGTCAGCGATTTCTCTTCTGAGGAGAATCTCAATATTTACAACGTTTCGATTCGCAACGTTGTTGGTTACTCCGCTGGAGGACATCAGATTATCCGATTGCTCAACGCTTCTGGGATAAAGATTTATCGCATTACGATCGACGGAGTAATCGACACGTCGCCGGAGGGAGTTGTCGACCGCGCGACGATCAGGATAGGCGACGCTAATCCCGCTTGGGGAGGCGTTACGCCCCTTGGGGACACGTACGGAATTATGATAACAAATATTCAATCGCAATCTCGGGAAGCGGCGCTTATTGCCGGTTCTCTTGTCGATTCCAGCATTACGAACGTTATTAATTACCATCCGGATGTTAAGGGCGTCGGGTTTGAATCTGGCGAGGAGAATGTGAAGAACGTTCGTATCGATCCTTTTGTGAATGTTGGAACGGAACGCTGAGCTTTTGTCTTTACAAAGAAAGACGGCGTTTGACCGACGAACTTCGTTCAAACGCCGTTTCTTGTCGGCTGAAAGCTTTGCAAGGCGTCATTCATTGACAGGTTGGATCTCTTTCCAATGTTCTTGACCGTATTCTTTGACGGGCGCGCGCGCCGGTTTGTCGGGGGTGAGCTTATTTGCTGTAAAGAAGACTTGACCGGCGACTTCAGGAGATTGCGCCATGTATTCGAGTTGCCTTTTAAGGTGTTGCGGATCTCGCCACGCTTCCGTTTTGGACTCTGGATCGACGCGATATGCCGCTGTCCCAATATATAATTTGACTTTTGTGTCTTTGACGACGTCGGACCACCAATCGGTCAAGATTGTAAAATCGGCGATTTCATAGCCGATGTGCCAGTAGATTTGCGGGACGACGTAATCGATCCATTCGTTTTTAATCCAGGTCCGCACGTCTGCGTAAAGACTGTAATAGCATTCGTTTCCGCGCGTGTCGCTGCCGAGAGGGTTATTCGATTTATTCGCCCAGATACCAGCGGGACTCACGCCCCATACGACGTTCGGACGGGCTTTGTGGATCGCTTTCCCCGCCTCTTTGATGAGAAGATTGACGTTGTGTCTTCGCCAGTCTTCAATATTGTCGAAATCTTTTCCGTATTTTTCAAAGGTCTTTTCGTCTTCGGTCAAGTTGCGCGCCGGATAGAAGTAGTCGTCAATGTGGATACCGTCGACGTCGTAGTTTTCAACAATTTCGACCATACCGGCAACGACAAGTTTGCGCACGGCGGGAACGCCCGGATTCAAGTAAACATGGTCGCCGTGTTGGAACGTCCATTTGGGACGCATAAGCGCCACGTTGTTTTCCGCCAGGTCTTCAAGCGTTGTTTTCCCGGTGGTTACGCGATACGGATTGACCCATGCGTGGAGCTGCATCCCGCGTTGGTGGGCGCCTTCGACCCAGTATGCGAGCGCGTCGAAATCTTGGTCGGGCGCTTTGCCTTGCTCGCCGGAGAGGAAGCTCGACCATGGGTAGTATTTCGACGGATAGAACGCGTCGCCCATGGGGCGCGCTTGCAAGAAGATAGCGTTGAGGCGTAATTCTGCGGCTAGGTCAAGGATCGCGTCCGCTTCAGCGCGCATTTGCTCGGCAGTTAAGCCTGGCTTGGACGGGAAGTCGATATTGGAGACGGTCGAGACCCAAACGCCGTGCAGTTGTTCGGTTTCGTCTTTAGCAAAAGCCGCCGTTGAAAGGATTAGAGCGCTCAGCGCGACGATTAGGCTGAAACGGAGAGACAGTTTGTTTAGGGACATTTGTTGAAATCCTTTGAGGACTGCTTGTTCGTTCTTGTGGGTCCTAATATCGGGAAATGATTTCGAACGAGGGGCAAGCGATGGGAAATCAATGGGTTGAAATGACAATAGAACTTAATGTTCTCATCATATTTCCATATTTGGCCTATGTGCTCTTCTAGTAAATTCTTGAGTCTTTGTACATATGCATGGGTTTTTGTCAGTAGCGCTAATCTATAATCTTGGGTATTTTTAATAGTCTTTCTCTGTGATCGCTAGCAATATTACAAGGGGTATTATTACTGGTCGTTCATCTGCAACAAAAATGCCTGTTCTATAATTTGCATAACGTCGTCTAATTTATCTAGACTTTTAAACTTTACCTCGACGTCTCCATTTCCCCATCTGCCAAGTCCGGTGACGTCTGAGCAAATCCCTTTCGGATCCACAACGTCAGAATATTTCATGTTCACTCTCAAACGAAGACACGATTTCTGAATGACAACGTAAACAAAGTTCGTTTCAAACTTATAAGTCACATAATGTTTTCGAAACTCACGCTTAACGTTATTGTCAAGATTTAGAATTCGAGTATTGAGTCTCTCAAAGAGAGACCTAGTGAGCGCGCTCAAATATTGGTAGCTCTCCAACGTATATTGATTCTGAGGTTCTTTTGTTTGTTGGTAGGGAGCAAGTTCTTCTTCACTTAGAACAGGATATGGCCATTTCTTTTTCGCAATCTCACCGAGGCTTTCTGCACGCTCAACCACTTGCTCTTCACCCCATCGAGATTGAGCAACAACATACTTATTGAGACGAAGGGCGCTTTCTTTAAAACCACCGTTCATATTCATTTTTTGCCGAAAGCTCGCATCGCTCATTTCTGAGTTGTACGCTGTCAACGTCAGGTTTCCAATCGTGTGCAAATATTTTTTCTGGATATCTTTCCAATCGCTTCCTAACTCGTCTTTCCACTCGTTGGACAAATGTTTGTTTTGGGGAATGATGTGTTCAACTGTTAAGTTCTCAACAGAGACCACAGATTTATTGTCCCAATTTTCCAGGCTGCCAAGAATATAGCGGCAACGATTCATGTTATAGACGTCCCTCGAAATGAATGTTTCGATGAATTGATCGTCGGTTGGAAAGACTTTATAGGTTTCTAATAGAATGAAGAAGGCCTTGACAGAAACAACATAGTCGTGCTCTCTGACGTCGTTCTTCATAGTAGCAAAAGTTTTGTTTAGTGAGTTGGTTGGTATATCACAGACTGCACGACGCAGTACATAACTGATACAGAGTTGAATAATTTCTCTGAGTTCTTCTATCGTAATGACGTCTTTGGCAAAATCAGAATGAGCTTTCAAAAGAAACGGATAGGCAACTTCCATTCTAATTGCCTTCATCTCTCCATACAGCGCTTTTAGTTTCGTGTCCGTGCTTCTCACAAAATGCATATCGCTATAATACTGCGCAAAGACAAGTATGTCTTTGCACAATTCAACAATGTTAATTTTGCTTCTGCTATGATAGGCGCGGAATTCTTTGAAAACTTCCTTTTTTCTTGGAATTCTCCCTAACTTCATCGTTAGGTAATTCCTGAAAAAATCGTCAAGCAACTGGCTTTGATGTTCATAATCAAAAAGCAATTCTGTTGGACGCCAGATATTGTTATAGACATTAGCCTGAGAGTCTGGATCCAGACCCATTAGTAAATAGTTCCGGACAAGGTCCGAATCACTCAAATCCATACCTGTCGAGTTGAGGCTCTCAAAAATCGCTTGTGGATCATCGCATTGACGATCAAGAACGATATCAACAATTTGCAATTTGCCAATTGCGTCGTACAAGTCTTCTGGAGCAATCTCACGCTTACGAATTTGTTGGAAAAAGAAGTCATAGTTTTCCAACACTCGAGATTTCTTCTCCATTGGCGTCGGTTTGTTTTCAAGCTTCGCAATTAACATTTCTTTGTCGGATTGCGTTAAGATCAGCTTATACTTTTGATCGCCTGATTCGTACTGATTGACCAACAGCGTATTCGTTATCTTGTTCGGATTAACTCCACATTCTGGGTTTGACGCGGCATAATCGCGCAAGGCTAAAAGCAACAAAGTCAGAGTTGTCAGTCTTTGCTGACCGTCAATAATCATTGCTAGCGTAAAGCCAGCAGGCGCCTCCTCGTCGATTCGAACGATAGAACCAATAAAATGACCTTCTCTTTTGGTTGTGTGAAGGTTAATAATGTCGTTCCACAATCGAGCGCATTGTTCATAGCCCCAGTTGTAAGTTCTTTGGTATAGTGGTATCAAATACTGGCAGGTTCCGCCAAGGTATTTGTAAATATTGCTTTTAAACGCGTTCATAGTTCTTTCATTTTGTCTATTCAGAGCACATACAGGCTTTGACGTTAACTCCCATAATCACATCTTGCAGAGGCATGAAATTGATATATCTGCCTTATCGTATAAAGGTTAAGAGATTTTATGCGCACAATCCCTTAGCAAATAGTACACAAGTACGCAGATAAAATCAAGCGCCAGCAGGCATAAAATGACCGATAAATGAAAAAATAGTTGCAATTTGGACCAATTATGGCAAATTGTGGTCTTCTGGAGTAGATTACGCCTTGTTGCTAGCGCTATGCTCGTCATTAAAAAGGAATTTATTCATCGTGATCCCATTCGTTGAACTGCCCGGGCAGGCTCGAATTGACGGAGGCCCAGAAAGGATGTTGCCGGTCGGCTCGCGTTCTTGCGTCTTCGAGCATCACTCTTGCGCTTGCGGGCACGATTCCGTTTTGCGGCGTCAATTTCTTTCCGTTAAAGACAACCTCCATTTTTCTGTTGAAGTCGAGTTGCTCAGGAGAAAGAAAGACAACGCCTCGATCAGCGGTCGATCTAATTCGCAAACTATTGTCGACGATTCTAAAGAACTCGGTTTTCCCGGGCCGGTAACCATGCCCTTGCAGGTTTGCAAAGAGCGGGTCGATCATCGATTTTTCTGGGAAATCAAAAAGTTCGACAGACCAGAAAAAATTGTCCCAGGGTCGAATCGAATAGACGATCCTTTCTTCTTGAGAATAGAAACGCCTTACTTTCATCGTCATCCAGTCGAAGACGCGAACGGTTTCCTCGGAAAAGGGTTCTGCGCCGCGCCCTTTGAATTGAACGTACGTCATATCGAAGGGGGTGGAAAGGTCCATGCCCCAATCGAGCGTTTCTCGACTTGCCGCGAGTTTGCCGCCGTCGAGTTCACCGCCAATGGCGTAGAGGGGCACGAATTCCCCATTGCGTTTCAGCAGGGGCGTGATGTAGGTCGCCGCTCCGCAGATTGGAATGCAGCCTGCCCAGAGGTCGGGATGCGCCAGGGCGACGTCCCACGCCAGGTCGCCTCCGCCTTGGAAGCCGGAGATGTAGACGCGGTCGGTATCGATGGAGAACGTTCGGCACGCGTCGCGCAAAGTGTACAAAACGGCGGCGCACGCCGTTGCGGAGTGGTCGTAACCGGCGTTTGTTTCGGACCATTGCGGCGCGACGACAATGTATCCGAACCGCGTCGCTTGTCCGTATCGTTCGTTGACTTTTTTGCCTTGCGCGTTGGTCTTTTCGACCCAAGGTCCGCACCACCAGTTGAGCTGCTGCTGGGTGGTCGAGCGTTCTCCGCGCAAAGAGACGATCGTTGGATATTTACGGTTAGGGTCGTATTCAGGGGGCAGCTGGACGTCGTACGTGAAGGTTTTGCCGCTTTGGAACGATGGGACGGAGAGCGAGTACTGATAGGGTTTGTCTCTTGTCGAGCGCGGCGGACTTTTAGGCGGCTTCATTGTCGTGAGGATTCTCGCAATGTGTTGCGGACTCGAGGCTTCTTCTGCTCGAATTTCTTCCCATAGCGCCTGCCTTTGTTGCGGTCTGTGTTCGAGCAGGTAACGCCGCACAAGCTGCCGGACGCGATAGAGCGAGACGGCGATTTCTAACCGGTTGTCCGAGGCGACGTTCCCGACAAGCCAGCCGCTCAGTCCAACGGCGAGTTTTTGCGAATCTGTCAGCGAGCCGTCCGCTTCCGACTGTTCGAACGCGGCAAACCTGCCTAACGTGTTGTTGTTCAGTTCCTTATTGATTTCAACGACGATTGAACTGGCGCCTTTTTTCAGTTCAGGGTCCTCGACCGTTTCGAGGAGTTGATTGAGCCGTTCAAGAATCTGCGCGCGTTCTTTGTCCTCATTTTCATATTCCCGTCTCATTTTCCGAATCGCTTGGATTTTTTCGGGCGAGACGCGGTCCGCTTCAAAGGAAGCAAGGAGCTCTTTGACTTTTTTGTGCTGACCGGAGGCGCGTCGAAGTTCAAGTTCGTTGATGAGTCTTTCAGCCGCAAGCTGCTTAATTAATCTTAGAGCGACGTCCAATTTAGCGACGTCTTCTTCCGCTTGAAAGTCGTCGACGATTTCCTGCAGCTCTTCAGCCGCCTGTTCATACAGGGACGCTTGTACGTAGAACTGATAGATGCGCAGCCGATCGTCGAGGGATTTAGGATTGATTTGTTTTTTGATGAGCGCAGTCAGCGTGGGCCGCGGCAGCGCGTGAGGGGAGAGCCGCATATCAAGGTTATGCGTCAGGCCTTGAACGCGCACATAAGTCGGCGCAATTTCGGTGATACCCTGCACGATTGGAGTACCGGACGCGAGGATTGTTCGCCTGCCAAATTCGTCAAAATCGGAGGTCGCCCGATAAGAGCCGAGCGCGGCGATGCGCGTGTTCGGATTTTCATTGACTTGCTGGCGGATTTTAAAGACTTCAAGAGCGGCGGCGGAGTCGTCGAGAATGAGATCTGCGGCGGCGTTTTTTGGAATGTATATTCTTCGCAGCTGGTCGTCGACGACGATGATCTTTTCCGATTGAATAGGCGCGGAATCTCTCTCTTTTTTCGTTTCGACGGGTTCGACGACGCTTTTTGTCGGAAAAATAGCGCCGACGTATAAACGTCCGTCTTTCATGACGACGCGGGTCTGCGCCGCCTCCACTTTTGACGCTCCGCCGAACGTCAGAATCGCTAACGCCGCTAATGCAATAGTAAAAGCGATCGGTTTGAAATCTTGACGAGCCATATTGTTTCCGTTAAAACTATAGTGATTTGTCGGCAGGCAGCGCGCGGCCGACTACGATAAGTTTTCTCTTGGAACTTTTGCGCAGTTCGCTTCTGCGCAGTCCTCGGCAAACGCCGTGTCGATAAAAACGGCTTTTTTTTATTGTAACGTAAATTAAAACGGGCAGGAACTATCCCCTTACTTATTTTGTTTATATTGACGTCGGAACCGAGACAATGAATTCAGAGATAACTTTCTACTGTATGCGTTGTGGCAAATTGATAACATTTCCCTCGCGGCTTGTAGGGGCGACGGCGTTTTGTCCGCATTGTCAACAAGGCTTGGTCGTTCCTAAATTTGATCCGATACCGTCTCCGGCTTCTTTCCTTAATGAACCGGAACCGAGCTCTATGGAGCGGCCGGTCGAAGAGGCGTCGAGCGATTCGTACGATCAACGCCACGATCTTGACTCGGAGGACGGCCGTTCGCGCAACAGCGTCGTCTTGATCCGTTCTTTTTTACACCCCGGCAGGTCGCAGCGTTTGGACGTCGGTCGATCGTTAAATTTAGATTGGCGCCGCCGCAAAACGAAATCGAACGAGGAACTGGACGAATCGGTATTTGTTCAGGCTCCCGACCTGTCGGACGATGAATTTATCGAACGATTGCGCACCGAAGCCCCGTCTTATCCTACTGCACGAGCATATGTTCAACCGCCGGTTCATATTCCGGAGAAAGAGAAGACGCCTTGGCGAGAGCGCGTCAATTTTACCAAGTTGGGAATATGGAGCGGCGTCATCGTTCTCTTTATAAGTTTGACGGCGCTGACGTCCTTTGGTTTCGTGCGCTTGGTTAGTCCGCGCTTTTTAGACGTGTCGATACAGGCGCCTGAACCCGTTCAGGTGGACGGACAGATACTCTATAAAACAGCAGGAGGGCAGTATGAAGGAGACGAGGGCGCTTTTGTCTTTCTTTTTCCGACGGCGCGACCTTTTGAGAGCCCCTTGGTAACGCATGGCGCTTCTCCTAATAAGAAATTGCCTTTGCGGTTTGATAAGTTTCTAGAAGAACTTGACGCAAAAGGCGGTTATTTTGAACGAGCCGGGTTTGAGGGGTTCTTTGACGTTGAAGTGAAAGAGCCCGGCGTATATAAGGTTTTAGCCGTTTCTTTTCATGTTGACGACGACGTCGCGCTTGCTGACGAGGAGACGTTGGGCGAGATTGGCAAGTACCTGTTTAAGCCGGAAGAGATGCTGGAACGCAACCGATTTTTGTGGACGACCAAGAAGATTGAAGGGGAGCGCGCGCTGTTGGAGCTGAATGTTGGACGCTAAGCGCGGCGTTTCAGAAACCTTGGCGAAGCGCCGGGTCCGATCCCTTGGACGCGTCCGATTTCTGCGATTTGTTCGAGCGCGATTTGACGCGTTTTTTCCGCTTCTTCGTAGATGGCGGCTTTATTCGGATAGATTTCGTAGAGCCGCCGATATTTTTCTGGAGTCAAATTGGGCATAACGACGTTAGCGCCCCTTTCCAGGGCTCCTTTTCGTCCGCCTTTTCCATCGATTGTTGCGACGGCGGTTGTGCTTGGAATATTGGCGTCGGGGCATAAAATTCGCGTTAGAGCGACCACTTTAAAAGCGAGCGCGGCGTCGTTCGGAACTTGCTTATCTGAAACGGGGTATACGAACGGCTTGTTTGTCGCAAGAGGGATTTCCTGTTCGCTTTCCGGCGCCTTTTCAGGAACAGGCGTCGTTTTCCATAGACCGTTTTTCGCTTGGATTCTTCCGAGCGGAGTGGCTTTGTGAGGCAGATAAGGGCCGCATCCTATCATATCGAGATCGAGTTCGCGGAAGAGCGCGAGGTCTTTGGCGAGATCGTCGTACGTTTGACCGGGAATTCCGATCATGACGCCGCTGCCTATCTCGTATCCTATTTCTCTCAGGCGTTTGAGGAGCTCGATTCGGTCGTTGTATACGGAATCTTCCGCTAGCGGATGGATCGCGCGATATAGTTCGGGATTAGAGGTTTCAAAACGGAGCAGGTATCGGTCGGCGCCCGCCTCTTTCCAACGAACAAGTTCCGAAATCTTGCGTTCTCCAAGACTTAGGGTGATTGCAAGTTGATAACGTTCGCGAATCTCCTGAATCAAGTCGACGATAAACGCTTCGTCGAGCGCGAGATCTTCCCCGGCTTGCATGACGAGCGTGCCGTATTGGTATTCGCGGGCTAACGCCGCGCGTTCGAGTATTTCTTCGCGCGTCATTCTGTATCGTTCGATACGTCTTGACGCGCGGACGCCGCAATAGAGACAGTTGCGTCTGCAGTAGCTTGACAGTTCAAACAGTCCGCGCAGCCAGACCTGGTCGCCAACACGCTCTCGCCTCGTTTGGTCGGCGTCGGCGTAGAGCAGGGCTAGTTTTTCTTCGTTGGTTTCCTGCAGCCAAGCAGATATTTCTGAAACGGTCAAGTTGGAGTTTAGCATAGTGATTTTTCAAATGCGGCGAGGCTGAGCGTTATAAGATTCCGATCGTTCGTATCGGCGTCGGCAGACGTTAGCACGATTAACGACTTTCCAGCGCCATAATGACGGACGTCAATGGGAAAGAGTCGCCACGAACGCGTCGAAGATCGTCAAGCGCGGGCGCGGAAAGGGTTAGTTTCCGCGCTTGGGGCTTGGCGGTAGGGACGAACTTGTATTCCAGAAGTCCGTGCAGCGAGTCGTGTCGACTCTGTCGAGCGCTTCGTTGGACGCCAGAAAGAACGCGTTATTTTTGAACGACGCGCGAAGATTCTGGAGCGACGATTTCCCCGTCCTCGCATCGAAAAGGTTCTTTTCCGAAGTTGACGATTACTTCAACGCCATTGGCAAAGACGGTCTTTTGGACAGTTCGGTCCTGCGTCAAAATCAAATGATCTTCCATAGCGACGCGTCCCGTTAAGCGCGACACGGGCTCGGCAATCTTGTAGCTTTCTTCAAATCGTTCTCGATTATCGTCAAAGAACTTTTTTTCGAAACAGTACATCGGAGGCGTGCCGTAGAGCGCGTTGAATAGGTCGCGCTTGAGCCACATTTTAGGGAACTTGTTGTTGTGGTCGCCCCAGTACCAGTAGGAGACGACGCAGCCATGGTAGACCAGTTCGAACAGCGGCAAACGATAGCTTTCTCCAAATTGGTATTTTTCGACGTTTTCAGGAACTTCGTCCCAAATTTTGGTCAAGTACCGTCCCGATTCGAAGCAGCGGTACGGTCCTAAACTCATCATTCCTTCATAGAAATCGCAGTACGGAACGGAGGCGTCGATACCGGTTTCACTCCCGCAAACGAGGTTGAATCGCGAACCGATAAGGTCCAACAGTTCCATTCTCGCAACTTTGCATTCGGTTCTGGTCATCGGGTGATCAGGGTTCCAGCACTCTCTCCACGGCGACGCTACGGTCGTATCGAGGAATCGCGCTCGATAGTTAGATTTTTCCAGCTCTTTTGAGATCCGGCTTTCGGCGTATTGGACCGCTTTTGAGTCGCAAAGAACGCCGCAGGGGATTCTCGGCTTTGTCGGATCTTTTGTGTCGACAGACCATCCTCGCGTCCATTGTCCGTCCGGCGAGTCCCAAGCGAGATCTTGCGGCCACGCTTCTG
>JAQVHZ010000083.1 GCA_028695965.1 Thermoguttaceae bacterium
CGAGAGCTGCGCCGCCCCCGCCCGTGCCGCCGCCAGGCGTGTTCGAAAATTGCGAACTGTTGGCGCCTTGGACATAGCCGCCATCGCCGCCGCCAAATCCGCCGCCGCCCGCTGTCGCAGCGCTGGATCCGCCGGCGCCGCCGCCGCCGAAGCCGCCAATGCCGCCAAGAGTTCCGCCTGCGCCGCCGCCGCCGCCAAAACCGCCGCCGCCGCCGTAGGCAGTAGAAGCGCCACCGCCGCCGCCCGCTAATGAAGTTCCGCCAACCGGCGTCGTTGTGCCAGAAATCGTGTGCGCGTACGAATTCAGATCACTTGCGGACGTAACGCCGCCGTCGCCAGCGAGACTGCCGGGAGTAGAATTAGCGCCGTCGGTAAAAATGCCGCCGCCAGAAGCGGCTCCCGTTTCCAACAACTTTCCGGAACCGCCGTCGCCGCCAAGACCGCCGCCGCCGCCATAAGATTGAGAACCATAGAGAACGCCGCCGCCCTTTCCACCGACCGCTGCGTTATTTGCCGCAGTAACGTCGCTCAGAACGACGTTTCCACTATACGCATAGATAGCGGCGCCCGCGCCCATACCGCCGCCGCCGCCGCTCGTTCCTTTTCCGCCGTCGCCGCCTTTGGCGCGGCAATTGGCAAAGGTAACGTCGGAAACGGTAACGGTAACGCCCGCCTTCTCGCCGTCAATATAGAAACCGCGGTACTGCCCAGCGCCGTTGATCGCATGCCCTGAACCCTCGATCGTCAGAGAACCACTATCCTTACCTACAAGAGAGGCGTTTCCGGTTATTTCCGGCAAATCGCCTGCCAAGGTAATTGCGTTCTGAAGAACGATTTTGAAGTTGGCGCCGGTATTCTCATTGTATTCAGAGATTGCCGCTCGCAAACCGGCGTAATCCGAAACGTAACGGGTTTCCGTCTCCGCTCCGAAAGCCATTGGCGCGACTCCGAAAAGAGCCAAATAAATGAGCGCGCCTCTCCATTTTTTCGACTTTTTCGTCAGCTTCGTTGAAAAATGCATGGTTATCCTTCCTTGAAATCTCGCGCCCCACAACTTACGTAATTAGGTCGCGCCAACTTTAACAGCGACGTCTCCATACGTCGCAAGCCCCTAAAACAAAGCGTAACGTTCTAACGACACGCTTTATTATTCAATCCGCCGATTGCGCCAATAGACTCTGAGCCTGGTTACACGGCTGGGCGTTGTTAGGTAATATCGACTGCTAGCATTCTAAAAGTTTCTTCTTTTTTACTATTTTTAAAAATTAGCACAAAAAAGGACTATTCTAAACAATCGACAAAGTTGACGTCCGAGGCGTCGCCGCTTAATCGTAAGTAAACGCAGCGTCTCCAAAACTCTCCTTTTGAGACGTTAAACCTGTCGTCATTCGATAAATACTCCATTTAGCGGCATAATCACGTTGAACGTCCCGATAGTACAAAATAATCCAAAATCAGTCAAAGCGTCTTTTGTCTCTGACCGGACGTTTTCAAAAAGAGAAAATGCCAAAACAAAAAGACAGACAGACGCTTCAATATTTCTTCAAATTACCTAAGCTTCCTGTTCGACTCATTCTTCCCAATAATCATGAGCGTTATATGAGAGCTTTAAAAAATATTTCTAATCCGACAAAGTTGGCAAAATCGTATTGACATTTACCCCCGACATAGATTATCATATCGTTACATTCGTCGTAAGCATTTTGACTGTAGAAAATTATTGAAACCAAGAGGGATATGCCGCTTATAATGAGGCCTTGTCCGAGAAACCTTCAAAATCGAGCAAAAATCCTATCAAGTTTTGATAAATTTCATGTCAAATAAGCGTAATTATCAATACTGCCTTGCAGGAAATAATTCGTCGAGTTTGCTTGCGAAGTAGTTTTTGTCGCTCTTAACGGCAAAGTAGCGTCTGTTTCGCGAACCCCCTATCGTAGTTTCTCAACGGAAACTTCTGATAGCGCGTTTCAGATTGCGTTGAGTTGAACGTTGATTGTTGAACGAGTTTTGATTGACAATCTCGATTCCGAATGTTCAACTAGTGAAAGTCGTCCACTTATCCTTCAATAGACGTCAAGAAGTCCCCAAGTAAACGCGTATTATGTCAAATATAAACTCAACCTTTTCGTCGTGTGTCGAAATAAAAGCAGCTGAAAAATTTGAAAAAAATTATGAACTGCTTTCTGCGCGTTATCCCGCTGGAAAACGCTGTTCTTCTTTTCCGCACATTGTTGCTTCTCCAATCCACTACGAGAAGGGGTTCGCTTATCCTCTCTTAGTGTGGCTTCATGACGCAGATAAAACTGAATTAGATATTTTCGACGTCATTCCCAAGATTTCTGCGCGCAATTATGTAGCAGTAGCTCCGCGAGGGCTCATGCGTCAGAAAAAGAGAGTGGTTCGTTCTTTGGTACACGGTAAATTGACCGAAGAAAAGCGTTGGTCTGAACCCTGTTACGACTGGCTTGACTCAGAAGAGTCCGTTTCGGAAGCGGAGAATCTCGTCTTTGATTCTATTGCAGAAGCTCAGGGGAAATATAACGTCAATATGCGTCGTATTTTCTTGCTCGGACAAGGCGCCGGCGGTTCCATGGCGCTTCGCATAGCAATGCGTAATCCCCATGAATTTGCAGGCGTTGTTTCCATTGACAGCGCCCTGCCCCAATCAGAATCAACTCCTTTTCGTAACTGGCGAGCCTTGCGTGACTTGCCTATTCTCGTAACCTCCGGAGACTCGAAAGCTGTCACTGTGCCCAAATTAAATAAGGACCAGCTTCGACTCTACCATGCTGCAGGCTTGACCGTTCTCGTACGTCAATATAACGAGGAACGCGCTCAAAATGGTCGCCAAGACCGGCTTAATTCCATCTTAGCCGACGTCAATCGTTGGATTATGGAACGAGCGACTAATCCTCAGGCGCCTTCTGTTGAAATGCTCTTACAGTACGAACAACAAAGACATTTCGTCGAATAGTCGGCAACAAGAGGCAAGCGTGACAACCGCTTGCCTCTTTCATAAACCAAACCCTCTTATCAGTCGTTTTGTAACCGCGATGAAAAAATCAACTGAGTCTACTTCAGCCAAGCGTTCGCGGTTTAATTTCTCGCTTATAGAAAAACAACTTGATTCTATTATTCAAGACGCAGAAGGGCGTCTCGAGCAGCTTGTTTCAGAAGAACGTATTCAAAATTTCCGCGAGTTGACGATCGACCCCTATCTCAATGAAATAGCGTCGTCCACTGAAAAATTTCATGATCGCTCCGAAGAACGCGTTTCTTTTCAACTTCGTCTAGGCAGCACAAGATTAACGCTCTCCGAGTTGGCTCGCCTCGATTATAATACGATCGTCCCTTTACTCGAGTCGACAAGCGGTCAAGTTCAGATTTGGTCAAACGGACGCCTGTATGGACGCGGCGTCCTCTTAGTGGCAGACGGGAAACTAGCCGTTAAAATTGAATCGATCGAGCAGTAATGAGATGTGTTTAGAGAATTAAAAAAACCGACGAGTCAAATTCGTCGGTCCCTTTGGGCGCTTTTCTTTAACGCTGTCTTTTAACGCCAGCAACGGGCTTTCTTCGCAAGCGTTAGCTCAGTAATATAAAGATTCTTGAACCAGACTTGGCAATTATGGTCTTGAAGTAAGATACGTCCGACTGCGGTCGTGCCAAACTCTTTAACGTCTTTGAACTTGCTCTTTGCAATAGCTTCGTTCCAGCTTTGTGTGCCAACGTCGACACACATAACTAACTGATCGTTCAAATAGTGTTCGATACGATCGCCAATAGAGACAATCTTGCCTTTATTAAATTCACCCATCTTGATCTTTGGAGCGCCTTCACGGGGAACAATAACGTCATAAAGCGCGCCTGTTTGATATTTAGGAGGGTTCTTTTCGTCATTGATATCGTCGTAGATCTGGTATTCGCACCCCATGCCCCAACCGTCTGTATTCCATGATCGATACTTAATGCCGCTGTTGCCTTTTTCTGCAATTTTAAACTCAAATTCCAAGATAAAATTCTCGAATTTGCCGTCAGTATAAAGGTCGCCGGCGTTTTTCTCTCGGAAAATACATCCGTCCTCAACTTTCCAACCTTCGCCAGGCGCCTCGCCTTTAACGTTCGTCCACCCCGTCAAATCTTCGCCGTTGAACAACGCGCGGGGCGTCCCTGTATAATAGTAACCCGGGGAAGAAAACCAAGCGTGCAAACGCGGAAACAAGGGCTGGTTGTTAACGCGAAAAATCTGAGCGTCCGCAGATGAAGCGGCAAAGAATGCTGAAATAGCGACACTAAACAGCGCAACGCGAATTAAACTCTTACGATTCATCATTTCCTCTCGAAATAAACTTGCGAACAATTTTGTTTGAAATATGATCAAAATTATTCCAAAAGCGCGTCTGTCAAAAAACTGGTTTAACGACGCATCCCTATGCGAATGTATTGTAGTCTTATTTCTTTTGGAATCAATTCACTTCGCTTTATTTTATCTATTCTTTTTATTTTGCCAAGAAGAAGAAAGCCATTTGCTGCAATTCTGTCAATATGACGATTCTTTCAGACGAGAGACATAGAAGCAGCTTATTATAGACTGACGCCCAAAGTGTTCTTGTCTTTACGAATCTTTAGGAACAAAACGCTCTTGCATTTCATGCGACAAAATCATTATAATCGAGAAGGTTGTTTTGACGTCAACGTAATGTCGCCATCAAATCAAAAGGAAACGGCGGGGTCCCACAAAGGCGTCCGCTGAAAAATATGACAGATCAACAGAAAATGAACTACGCTCTTTCGCGCTTCCTGTCGACGCCTAACCGTCGTTTTTTCTCGGCGTTTTCGCTGTCGCTCTCTTGTGTTTTTCATCTGTTATTCTTAGCGTTGTTTTCAAATACTTTTGCACAAGAGTTCGATTTATCCAGCTCTCTCCCTGTTGAATCGTCAAACCTGGCGACGCGCACCTACTATGACGGCGCCGAAACATTAGGCCGAGTAGGACACGAAGCTATTTTACGCCGCGACATTTTACACCAAATCAAAAAGTTCGCTCATATGCGCTACTTAGAAGAGATTGAAAAAATCCCTGAAGAGGAGCGCGAAAAGGTTCGTAAAGACTATAAAGAAGGAATTCTCAACCAATTCCTTAACAGTGAGCAACTCTTCTCCCAGGTTCTCGACTCGCATATCAGAAGCCTTTTGTTCTATAACGACTACGTCATTAGCCGTCCTAAAGACCAAGTTGAAGAGCAAACACAACAACTTGAAAAGGAGTTTGACAAAAAAGTTCTTCCTGAACTGCTCTCGACCTTCAATTGTAAAAATGTTCGAGAACTCGAGAAATATTTCGAAAATGAAATACAAAGCGATTTCATGCAGGAAAAACGCATCTTCATGCAACAAACGCTTGGAGAGCTCTGGATGAGCTACAACCTAGGCGAAGAAGACTTCGAGCCTACGTTGTCTGATC
The DNA here is from genome assembly GCA_028695965.1 of Thermoguttaceae bacterium. Taxonomy (GTDB): domain Bacteria; phylum Planctomycetota; class Planctomycetia; order Pirellulales; family Thermoguttaceae; genus RUG369. The sequence continues at coordinate 5,465 of JAQVHZ010000083.1, forward strand.
TCAAACGCTACTACGACGTCCATCTTGAACAATATCGCGTAGAAGACCAAGCGCGTTGGCAAGGAATGACCGTCTATTATGACCGCGGCCGCTCCATCGACGAAGCGAGAAGAAAGATTGCGCATATGGGCAACGCCGTACAAAGCGCGCCCCAAAAAGATCAAGAGGCAATGTTTGCTCAAGTTTGTCGAATCGATTCGGAGGACTCTTTTGCCACTGAAGGCGGTTATCGCGACTGGACAACTCGCGGCGTCTTAGGCTCCAAACAAATTGAAGAGGCTATTTTTAATCCTGAATTGCCTATTGGGGCGCTGAGCCGTATTCTTGAAGACGACAACTCGCTGACTATCCTGCGCGTCGTTGGCAGGGAATTCGAACGTACTAAATCATTTCCAGAAGTGCAGGAGCAAGTTCGTGAAGAATTGATCGAAGAGCGCACTGAGGCAATGAAAAAAAAGTACGAGGAAAGATTGAGCGAGCGTTTCAAGGTAGAAATCTACGCCATTACCCCGGAAGAAAGGGAACGTTATTTTCACTCGGCTCAGCGTGAAGAAACCTCCGCAACTGGCCGCGCTGCTGTTTACTGATGGTTCTTGAAAATTTTGAAAATGCTCTGCTCGCTTCTTTCCCGCTTGAACAATGGAGAGAACGACGAGTCTGCCTCGCTATATCCGGCGGCGCCGACAGCATCGCGGCGCTCCGTGCATTCGCGCGAATTGCGGAACGCGCCGACGTTTCTAACAATCTTTTCGTCGTTACAATCGACCATCGTTCTCGCGGATCGGAATCTGACAACGACGTTCTTTTCGTTCGCAATCTTGCCGAGCGCCTTAAACTGGCGTTCTTCGTTCGTCAGATCGATCCAAACGAATTACAAAAAGAATCGCAGCGCCAAGGGAGTTGGGAAGGCGCGGCTCGATCCTTGCGTTATCAGCTTCTCGTCGAGACCGCCCAACAAAATGGAGCGCGTTTTCTTGTCACGGCGCATCATACCGACGACCAACTCGAAACAATACTCTTTCGTCTCTTCCGGGGTTCCGGACTGGACGGACTCCGTGGAATAGCTCCTTACAGAACTATCGACGACTCATTATCGATCGTCCGCCCTCTTCTGCAGGTCAATCGTGCGGAAATCCTCGAATACCTTCGGCTTCTTGGTCAATCGTATCGGACAGATTCGTCTAATGAGTCGCCTGTATATGCGCGAAACAGGATCCGAAACGAACTTGTTCCGGCGCTTGAGGGACTTTTCCCAGGCAAGTGGCAAAACGCTCTGCTCAGGCTCGCACAAATTGCCAGCGATACAGAAAAGTATTTCGACGAGCGCGTAGAAGAACTTGAAAGAGAGATCGCCGCAACCCAAAATAGAGAAATAGCTTATTTCAAAACGCTAGACGAACTAGCCGCTGTTCCAGAACAATGTGAAGACGTAACGACTGATTCAATAGAAATTCCTCGCGCCCCCATCCAGAACGTTCCCGAAGAAATTGCTATTCGATATTTTAGAAAGATCTGGAAAAGTAAGAAATGGGCGTTGGGGTCGATGGGAAATGAAGAATGGCGCCGCCTGACGCAAGCGGCGCAACAAGGGACGTCGACAAATCAATTGCCGGGCGCAGTCTTCATTTCCTTTCCAAACGAATCGACCATTAGACTCGAACGAAGACGAAACGCATAGACGTCGTCGTCAAAGAAATAGACCGCCCGTTACGTTTAACACGCTGCCTGACGTCATCGAAGACGCGTCCGACATAAAGTAAATCAACGCGTCGTTATATTCGTCCGGCTCTAAAATTCGCCCCATTGGGGACAATTCTGCAGCACGGCGGCGCAAGGCCTCCTCAGACTCGCCTAACGAACTTTTAAGCGCTATTTCGCCTTCTGTGGCCGTCCAGCCTAGCGTCAAGTAGTTGCAGCGTATCTTATCGCTCGCATAGTTATGCGCAATATGTTGCGACAAGGTGTAAATAACGCCTTTGGAACACGCGTAGACCGCCCGATCTTTGAGACCGGACCACGCGTGCGGAGAACCGGTAAGAACGATTGAACCGCCGCCTGTTCTACGCATATGTTTAATCGCTTCTTGACAGCAGAAAAAACACGAACGAAAATTCACATTCATAATCCGATCGAACGTTTCAACGTCGCAGGAATCTAACGCTGAGACAGACGTTATGCCCGCATAGTTAAAAAAGCCGTCGATTCGGTCAAACCGGGACGCGCCTTCCTCAAACAGCTTGCGGCAATCGTCAACCTTCTCTAAATCCGTGTAGATAAAGAGACCGTCCAATCCACACTCGCGAATACGCTTTATTGATTCCAGGGCGTTGCGCTCGTCTCTGCCCCCAATCACAACCCGCGCGCCCTCGCGAGCAAACGCTTCTGAAGCCGAACGCCCGACGCCTTTCGTACCCCCGGAAACAACGATCGTTTTACCGGCAAGTCTTCCTTCGCTCATCGTTTCACCGCCCCGTACGCTCATTCAAGGACGTCGCCAATGATCATAATAGGGCCGAACCAAACATAGCGCCCTTGATACTTTGGACCCGCTAATTCTTTTTCAGGATCATTTAATCGAAAAGCGACCGATTGTCGGTCAGGCTGTTCAGCGTCAATCTCGACAGTTACCTCATGTTCGACGTCTGGATCAAGCCCTGCGCCAAGGACGAGGGTCGCCAGACGATGATATGTGCAGTAGCTGTCAAAGCGTGGAATAGGTCCGCGTTTTTCACCGTCTAACGTAACCCAGACTTGCCCGGCGTTCGGTCCAAGAATGTCGTATATGGCAACGTGAGACCCCTTGAACCTGAACGTCAGTTTCGATCCCGGCGCGTCCGACTGATAAACGACGCGCCCCAGGCGGTGTTTCGTCCATGCCACGGGAGAATCAGCAGGCAGCAAAGTCCATTCGCCAGAAAGCTGCGACTCCTCGATCGGAACTAATTTTGCATTTTCATAATTGTCAGCAACAAACGTCTTTTCCAACTTCGCCCGGCGCGTTTCCGGATCCGGGTACGGAGTATCCATATTCTTCGCGCGCATTAAGCGGAAGCTGGAGCAGACAAGTTTCGTGTAAACTTCGTGTCCTTCTTTCAACGGATGAACGCCGTCTGTCGAAAAAAGAATTTTGCCTTCCTCGGCGCTCTCCGCCTGGTAAATCAACTTCCCATGATCGCAAAGTTGGGTAACAGGAATGTTGAAATCAAGAGTCGGAATACCGTAGAATTCCGCAATTTGCTCCATTGCAGAAACAGAACGCGGGCATTTCCCAGATTTGTAATCGTTTTCGTGACCAACACGGAAGGTATAAACGAAAACAATGTCTGTCTCAATGTTGTGACGCCAAATTTGACGCACAATACCTTCCATTTGACGCCAAATCTGTTCTGGCGCCGCGCCGCCGTCGTTAACGCAAAATTCGACAAAGACCAAATCAGGATCATGTTGAAGAACGTCAAAGCTCAGACGATAGACGCCAAGGTCGCTGCCTGTTCCGCCTATCGCCGCATTAATTTCTGTAAATTTCGAATCGGGATATTCTTCGTTAAAATTCGCAAGCGTTTGGACGCGCCAACCGTCTTGCGCAGTGATAGAACCGCCCAAATATGCGACTTTCACGTCCTCTTTGTTAGCGACCTTTGCGAGAAAATGTGGAATGCCGTCTCGATGACGCTCCATTTGTGGAACAGCTTCCTGGAACTCACGCGGCTCTTCAGATACGCAAACGTTGAAAGCTCCAACCAACATAATCGCGCATAGCGACAAAAACACATAAGAAAAACACTTCGTCTTATTCATAAAGCGCCCTCAATTTACCGTTGATATAGCCCGTTAGAGACTATTAAATCGACCACAACGTCCGGGGTCATGAACCGAACGCTCCTTCCAGACGCAACCCGCGCCCGAATCGACGATGAAGAAACCTCGATAAGAGGCATGGTTACCTCTTGTTCACACAATGCCGCAAGACATTCTACGGAAATAAAAGAACTTGCGGCGTCAAAATCTGGCGGTGGATACCCCGCGCGCCGCGCCACGATAATTGACGCGAGTTTGCATATAGCTTCAGGGTCGCGCCAGTTCGGAAGATCGTTGAAAGTTTCTGAACTTAGTATCAAGAAGAGCTCGTCGCGAGGATAAAGTTCACGATAGTGTCGAAGCGTGTCGACCGTATAACTCACGCCGGAAGAATCAATCTCAAAACGACTGACGTCAAAACAAGGGTAAGGAGCCAAGGCGGCAGAGAGCATCGCTATGCGTGTCTCGCCGTCTGTTCGCACGTCTTTCAAGTGCGGTGGAACGCCAAGCGGAACAAAATCAACTCGATCTAAATTCTGTTCTGCTCTTGCTGTTTCCGCCAAGAGCAAATGTCCGATATGTATAGGATCAAAACTTCCGCCGTATACGCCTATTCTCATCTTTGGAAATCCTTACGCGGAACCGTCAACAAAGCTAAAAAACAAAAGAATCCGTTGGGAAAGACGTCCTAGCGCAACCCCAACGGAACGATGTTCTAGCGGTAACAAAATCAATCGGGAATCCACAGTTTGGAACCGCCGCCTTGCGAACTCGAATTATTGTCGCCGTCGGGGGTCCAAAGACCGCTTGATTTTTCCTCACTCGGAGCCGCCTGACTGCCAACGGCAAAATCAACGCTCGGTTGGCTGGTCGGAGCCATCGGCGAAACGGGACCCGCTTGCCCTGAACGAAGACGATATGCCTCAGCGGCGCGAGCGTGCATTTGTGCGGAAGCGTTAAGTTGCGCGAAAAATTGTTCGAGCGCTTGAATTGCTTCCTTATCGTCTGGATGTTCTGCAAAGACGTGTTGCGCCAAGGAGCGAACTTTATCGAATTCTTGCCGACGGAATCGCGTCATTATTTCGAGGACGTTCCACTGGCTGTCAGATTGTCCAACTTCATTCGCGTATTTGCCAGCTTCCAGAATAAGGCGGAGAGCTTCGTCGGTATTCTGAATAAGAAGAGCCTCGTCGATCAAAATCGAGTACGCAATAGCGCGATCTTCATATCGCGCCTCCCCGGCTGGACGCGATATAAATTCCTTTGCAAACTTTTCCTTGACGTCGCGAGGCGCCACAAGATTAGCTATCTGCAGAAGTTCAGCAAGCGCGTCGACGCTACACTTTTCAACTTGCAGTCTGCTCCAACGCCAGAGCGGGACCTGACGAAAGAATTCAACCGCTTCTTCCGTCGTCTTAAAACTTTCGGGAGGAGCTATCGGTTCAGGAGCGGGAAGATTTGCTTGACCACGAAGAATCGCAGAAATTTTTTCATGGTAAAGGGACGTAAAAGCGCCGGTAACAACGCGAATCAACGCCTCAACGCGACGAGCGCCGTTTTTTTCTACAAGAACTTCTCTCGGCGACTTGCCGCCAAGAGAAGCGTATTGATGCTCGAACCATTTCGCGCCAAATTCGTTAAAAGCCTCATCGAAAAGCTTTTCGAGCGTCTCTTCAGTCAATTTCGCCGGATCTTTGAAATGCAAACGCGGAGTCGAAGCATTTGTCGTCCAGAGAACAGGCTGGTCTTTTTGCTCTTCGGAAGATTCCAACGCGGGAATGGCGCCAAGGGTTGCCGTCAACACTCCCTCCACCGCGGCTAATTCCTCCGGGAAAACATAGAACTCAGCGCACGCAGCGCGCTTCGTTTGTTTACCGTAAACAAGCAGATAACCGCATTGACGCGCAACTTCGTCAAGCGTAAGATCTTCTGTCTTGTCTGTAGGAACCTTATCCAAAACGAGGAACGCAATCTTGGGAGGGACGTCGCCGCCGACCGCAGTTTGGAGGCGAGAATTAGCAATCAACAGTTTAGAAGATAAGAATTTTTCGTAAGCGGAATCAAAGTCGTCCAACGTATAGACGCGCTTTTGAATATAGTCTACGTCGTCCCATGTCCGAGAGGTAAGAAGAAGCAGGAGCTGTTCGACGTCAATGGCGGATTCGTTATCAATTCCGTCAGCGGCGAGGTAACGCTCGAAATAGGCGCGTCCTTTTTCTTCATTCGTAAACCAATACTCAACAATGGCAAGACTGCGGAAAAGATTGGGCCATTGTTCGCCAAATTCAAGCAGAGATTCAAGAATGGAACGACCGCGTTTCCACTGCCCGCGCGCTAAATAAGCAACGGCTTCTTCGTACTCCGCCTTTTTCGGAAACGATTCTGGAGCCTGAAGATCGAACGCGATCTCTTTCAGCATAAGAGGAACCGTTTCAGAACCAAGACAACGATATAAAAATGCGTTCGAAGCTTGATCTTGAGGAGCAAAAGCTTGAAGCTGTTTCGCAATAGCGACGGCTTGGAAAATGCGACCGTTTTCAAAGAACGACATACCGACCGTCAGCATCGCCTGAACGATAGCAACAGGAAATTGATCTCCCTCAACTGCTTCAAAAGCGTCGACTAAGGCGGAAACGGCTTCTTGCGGCTTATCGATAAGCGCGGACGCAGTCGCAAGTTCGGTAAGCGCTACAATGTTCTTCGGCTCGCGCTCGGCAAATCCTTTGGCTGTATTATACGCTTCTTCCCATAGTCCAATCATTCGTTGAAACAAACATTTTGCTTCAGTCAAGCACGCGCAGTCTGGATGTTGTTTTTCTAACGTCTCGACAAAAGCAAGACCCGCGGCAAATTGCTCGCCCTCGAGCATCTTGTCGATCTGCTCCAATTCTTTGATCAGATCCGGACAACAGAAACGAATTTTTTTACCCCGACCGCCGGGACAAAGCGAATAAGAGTCAACCGCCATTGCGTATTTCTCTCCGAAAAAAGGGATTCCTCACGGAACGCTTTGGCGAATTCGCCCTACCTCGTGAGGAGCTTGTGAATATCGGCATACAAAAAGCGCGAAGTACGCGCTAACGTCGCGGCGTCGTAACATAAGAGCCGCCTCAGCTAATTCTATACGAAATCAATGAATATTTCGAGGGGGCGTCGAAAAAATCGCAAACTTATCTTAACAAATAATTAAACATTAGGCGTCCGCCGCGTAATGTTTCTGTTTCCGACATAATAAAAACGGCCGGAAGAATGTCTTTTCAAAAGAAAAACTTCCAGCCGTTCCCAGACCATGCGTTTAATTATTTCTAATAGACGTAAATATCTGCAACGCGTCTTATAGTTCAAGCAATGCAGAGCCTCGCTCTTCCAATTCGACGCCTATCCGTTTCTCACCGACACAAACAGTCAGCGTTCGAGCCGTCTTTTCCAGGTTCCAAAGATAAACAACATTGGCGTCAGGATACCACGCTAAAACGACCGGGGTCTCTTCTTCGACGTAAGGGACGCCCATCTTGCGGAAATCATCAAGGAGAGTCCTACGAAACGCGAACAAAGATTCTAGATCTTCTGGGATCTTAGTAAATCTGCCCGACGTCGATTCAATGCGAGCAATCAACTTTGAACCGTTGGAAATCAACTCTCCACGCTCTACTGCACGCGCGTCTGGTTCAGTTAGGAACGTCCAGCCGTCGGCAGGAATTTCCCCGCATACCTCAAATGGAACGCCCAGCGCAAGGAAGAGCGAATAAGCGTTTTCTCCTCCAAGGTAACGCGACGCCATACCGTAGTAGTGCTTGAACGGACCTCGTGGATTTTGCCCGAGCAAACGCGTATGAAATTCCTTTTCCTGTTTCATACGTTTGGTCAAGGTCGGCCAGTAGGTTGGAGGGATTGCGCGCAGCCCTGACATAAAACATGTGTTCCGGACGTCGGCGATCGTTGAAATAGAAAGCTTCGTCGCCAAATTCTCAGCAGACAACGTCTTTTCTGGATAAATCGTCGTTTCACTAAACGCTCGACCCGGCTTGGCGTATCGTCGATGCAGCAAGACGCTGTAAAGTTCGATCGTCTTAAACTTTGGAGGGTCGAACCAATTATCGTTAAATCCGCCCTCGCCCACCCGGAAAAGATTATCGGAATAATCGCTGAGGCGAATACCTCCTCGTTCGCAGCCCATATACATGACCATTATTCCAACGTCAACTTGTGGAACTGCAGCGCTGTACGCGCGGAAGCATTGCGTCAAGCGATCGCAAAAATAATCGACCCATGCGCGTAGGAGAGGCGTGTCAGAATTGCTGTGCAAATCGTCGAGTAATTCGTTCCAACGGAAGTCTGTTACTCCCGATTTCGAGATGAAATCAGTTTTGCATTCATCGCATACGCACCCTCCAATCAAAGACGGAGTTGACGAAAACCGAAAGTCGTCGTCCAGGAAATAGTCGAAAGCGCCATAACGTTGATAGAGCGTCTTGATCGCTTCCGCCCCCTCCGTATCAGTTGGCGAATGCCATGAAAAGCCCCAGTTTTCAGAACCGTCCCAACGCTTCGCAATCTTCCAATGCGGCGGGGGAAGATTGGGAAACTCAGAATCGCGAGGATCAAGAGCGCCGCCGCCATGACAAAAAGGAACGCTAATAAGATGGGGCCGAAAACCTGTCTTCTTCAGGACGTCCAGCCAGTAATCAAGTTTCTCCCAAGGATAGGGAAAATGTCCATAATACCACGTTCCAAGCCAAACGTCAGTTATGCCCGACTCTTTCCAAATCTCGGGCAATCCCTCATATTGGTCAAACATATCAAACGCGCAGCTAATGTGATATGTTCGTTCAGAGGCGTCTATTCTTTGGTATTCGCCAGGAGCAAACAATAAATTCTGCCGCGCGTGAAGAGGTCGCGGTAAGACGCATAGCGAACAGGAACTCGCGGCGATCATTTTCATAAAACTTCGTCGAGACTGAATGTGCATACGAGCTCCTTTCAAAATAAGAAGAAGACATAAAATGCAAAACGCCCGATTTGATAGTCCTGTAAATAAACTAACAAAATCGGGCGTTTATTCTCTATTTAAAACACAATTACAAGCTGCGTGATTCGCCAGAATCCAAGGCTTCAACGGCAGCCTCTGCGTCGAGTTTCGCCTTGGCTTTCTTTTGAGACGCGCGATCCGTAGAAAGCACCTGACGTAACAGCGCTGAAATATCTTCATACTGAACTTCGTTTGGCGAGCCGTTTGCAAACTGCATAATCGATTTCTGGGAACGATCAGAAA
>JAQVHZ010000084.1 GCA_028695965.1 Thermoguttaceae bacterium
GAAAAATAGGGTTTGAGATTTTTTCAAGGATTATCCCCGAGGCAAAAAACGGGGTATTTCGAGAGAAAATTCTTTGGCTCGCGAGATTCCTAGGAATGGGAACGTAAAAAATGGGGAAAGTGCAGTATAAAATTATCCTACTTGTTCAACAGAACTTAGTACGAGCGGAATTATGGGTGAATTTAGAGGCGCCAAGAGTCGACGTCGTCCCTTGTGCAAAATGAGTTAACACTTTTGCTAATATGGCGGTTATTATACTCTTTTATAAAGGCAGAACAAGATATTAAATGTTTTAAACCTTTCATTAGGAGCGCTTAATGACGGCTGCGACAACGGTTGAACTTGTTGATTTGTTGTTGATATTCGTTCTGGAACATAGTAGAATAGCGCTATACATTGGGATAACCGCGAAGAGGAGACTCCTCTTTCAGACGCAGGCAGACGGAATTGGAGATGCTTGATGAATGATTTTTTTCAACGACGCTGTTCGAACAGAGGATTAAGAGTCTTCTGGACGCTGATCGTTTTGCCGACGTTTTTCTTCACGATATTTGAAACGGCGTTTGCTGCCGATTCTGCGCAACAAAAGAAGAACGTGGAAGCGCAAGCGCGAGAATTAGAGACGGCAGGCAAGAAGTCTGCTGATTCCCCGCAGGCGGCCCGTTCCCGTCTGGTTCAGGAGATAAACGACGGGGCTTTGCCCGAGTCAGAACAAGGTTTTTTTGAACTGTCTGAAGAGGCTAACGACGCGCAAAATTGGTTTGATCCCGTCAAGTTGAAGGAACTGCGTGCAGAAGCGCTTAAAACGGCAAGACGTTACCGCGAGGCTTGGCCCGACTTTCCGAAAATCGACGTTAAGAAAGCGGAGTCCCTAGGACTTCGCACAGTCGAAAGCGGTCGTATTCTTATGTATACCGATCTGCCGAAATCTGAGGAGGTCGACCAGATTCCTGAAGCGCTCGACGCGGCGATTCCGCATATTTGCAAGTTTTTCGAAATTGACGAGTCTCGGTTTGACAACTTGCGCGTCGAAGCGTTTCTTATGGGGGACGTCAATCCGTTTATTGAGATTCACGCGCTTAACGGACCGCCAAGATTTCTCTATGGTTATTCGAAGGGAGATCGTATTTATGCAAAAGATCAAAAGCTAGGCTACTATAATCGTTTTCTGCTTTTGCACGAGCTTGTTCACTCGCTGATGCATGAGATTTTTGGCGATTTGCGTCCGCGTTGGTTTTCCGAAGGGTCGGCGGAGTATCTCGCACTGCATGAATGGGATTCCAAACGTAAAGAAATTAAGATAGCGCAGATTCCGAAATCGGCGGAATCGACTCCCGGTTTTGGTCGCTTGCGTCAAATTCAGGAGATCGTTGCGAGCAAACGAGCTCCAACCCTCTTTGAAATATTGAATTTTGAACCTCGTGATTTTGTAAACGTTTCTACTTATTCGTGGAGTTGGGCGTTTGTTATGTTTCTTAATAACTCCCCTAAATATAAGGAAATAGCGGAAGTCTTGCCCTATTGGTCGATTACAGAAGAACCAAATCGCCTTTTTGTCGACGCGATAGGAGAACGTTGGAACGAATTGGAAAACGATTGGGCTGATTTTATTGGCCGAATCGACTACAATTACGATTTTCAGGCGTCGTCAATAGGCGCCGCGCTCAAGCCTTCTGAAACGGAAGAAGTTGGAGACGAAGCAAGGGTTGAAATTGACGCGAGCCGCGGGTGGCAAGATTCCGGTCTTCGTCTTCATGCAGGTTCGTCCTATAGACTGGCGTGCGCGGGGCGTTTCAAGTTTTATCTTTCGGAGGCGAAACGCGTCTTTGATTTTGAAGGGACAGGGGCGACTTGTCAGTATGCGTATGGCAAACCGATCGGACGTTTGGAAGCGGTCGTCGTTCCGGATACAGATGAACTGACGTTTTATCAGATATACGGCATAGACGACGAAGAATCAGGGAAGCGACCAGACAATCTTAGCGGCTTTCGCTTCAACGCATTTCAAAAAATGAGAGCGAGTTCCAATCGCACGCGATTTGGAGAGAATTCCAGCGGTTTTGACGACGAGTCGGCTTTATTAGAAGGAAGCCGGACCAGCCGACGCGGAACAGGTCAATTTTCGTTGCAAGCTCCGCTTTATAACGCGCTCTATCCTTGGAATTCAGGAGTTGAGTTTTCGACAATGACGGTTAGGTTCACTCCTTCGAAAACTGGGAAACTGTATTTGCGCGTCAACGCTATTTCCAGCGATCTTAAGCGGAATTCAGGATCCATTAAAGTTCAGATTAAACCAGAAAACACAAGTTGAGACAATGCGAGGAACGAAATAAGAGCAAACATGGGTCTCAGACCTGAACCCTTCAATCCTTCACAGCATCCATAGCGCCGCCTCGTCGACAGCTTGTTTGATCGCTGCGTCTGCAATACCTTTGCAGGAATGATAGAAACACGCTCGGCGTCTCCAATGGGAAGACGCCGAGCGTGTTCTATTTAACGCCGTTTTCGGTTAGACGGTCTGACAAGTATCAGTCGACGCGCCACGACGCGCCAAGGAGCTTGTCGAGATCAAGATCGTTGAGCTTTTCGCCTCGTTGTTTAGCGTCTCGAGTCGTTTTTGCGCGGAGTTGGAAATAGTCGTAACGCTTTTGTTGGTCGATTTCAACAGCAGCGACCGGTTTGAAATCGCTTTCTTCGCCGCGTCCTTGTTCTGCAAGACGCTTCTGACCAGAAACAATGAGCCCAAGCGCTTCCTTGTAGTCGTCAGAAGTCTTTCCGTCTTCGCCCCACTGGTTCAAGCAGGGGCTGAGTTCCGGACGATCAAAAAGAATATTTTGAGCCAGCGCAAGGCCTTTTTGACCGGTAAGAGTTTCTAGACGCGCCGTTTCTGCAAAAGTAAGAGGCGAACGGCCGTAGGGATTGTCCCGATAGGCAGAACCATAGGTCGGATAGTATGGACCGTTGATATCGATCCAAGTTATGACGCGCAGGAACGCTTCCGGATCGGTCGTCTTGTCGACGTAAACGCCTTTTTCTTTGCGTTTAGCGTCGATTTCCGGATCGGGGTGTCCCTCGAGAAAGATCTTGACGAGTTTGCTTTGGCTCGAGCCCCAGAAATACGGCTCGAACTTATTGTGCGGGCCGGCGCCGGGGACGCGAACAAGCCCCTTCGCGCGAAGCTGCCAGTACGACGCGTTGAATGCGGCGTTCCGGTCGCCCGCGAGGATAAGGGTTTCGCCCGCCCGCTTGCCGTAGTCGTGGCATTCGACGCAGTACTTGTCGAAGACCGGTTGGACTTCTTCGCGATAGCTGAATAGTCGCGGTTCGCCGAACCAGGGTTCAAGCTTTTGCGGTTCGCCCGAATCGGCGGCGCCAACTATCGTTCCAGAAGTAGGAGCGTCAAGGCGGCTCTCGTGACACCCAACGCAAGCGTTCGTTTCGCCAGGGCGAACCATAATCCCGCTGCGCATCGACTGAATGAGCATCTGATTTTCGTCGAGTAGCTGGAAGTAGACGAATTTTTCGGCAGGTACCGCAAAGGAAACGCTTCCGTCTTCTTTGACGGGCACAGTCCCAAGAATGCGTTTATTGTTGAAGTCGTCCCAAGCCATACCGGGCGCTTGGGTTCCGCTCCCTTGCCAGTCGGGGTTGGTCCAGAATCGTTTTTCAGGCGATTCGACAACGCGCAGGTACTTAGCCGCTCCTTTTTCGACCTTATCCATCCCAAAACCTTCGTAGACGTTTGAGACGTGGAAGTATCCGTTAGGATCGTTGGGATTGCCCCGTTCGGCAATAGATTTTGGCGGGTCTGTAGGGAGAATCGGCAGAGGATCGTAACATCCTGGAGCGTCGGTGTAGACGAGCGTTGAACCCCCGTCCGGATCGAGAATGTAGATCCCCATTTCTTCGCCGTTTCCTGTTTGACCGGACGCGAGAATATATCCGTCTTCAAGGGGGAAGGGGTCTTCAAATTTGAGCGGCATTTTGACGAACGTGTCGTACTTGTAAGTTTCCAAGAATGGGTCGGCGGCAGGTTCGTCGGTAACCCATTCAATAGTCTCCGGGGGCCACGTTTGCAGGACGGGGGCTTTGCCGTCAATGCCGAGTCTTCGATCAACTAAAGCGATCGCGCCCCACGGACGGTCGTGGCAAGAGGAGAAAACGCATACGAAGAGCGAGTCGTCGTCCGGGGTTGGCCGCGCGTCAATGACGCCGCCGGGAGAGGCCGTGTTGTTTCCCCAGAAGATTTCATGTTTCGTTCCGTCAGGATTGGCGACCCAGACGCCTTGCGCGTCGCCGAAGTTCCGATCGACGTATTCCCAGCGGTCGTAAATGATACGACCGTCAGAAAGTAGCGCTGAGTGTCCCTCGAAAAGCGTGCTTTTTCCAATTTGTTCGATGTTGGAACCGTCGGCGTTCATTTTGTGCAAGTTGCACATAATGTGCCTGTTGCACATACAATATTTCGGCTCACGGGTCGATGAGAATACGATTTCACCAGTCGGAAGGTAGATAGGATCAATGTCGCTTGCTCCGGCGACAAAGGTCAACTGCTTGAAACCTTCCAGTTGAGAAATTTCCTCTTGGGTCGTGTCCGCCTTGATAACGATGGCAGGCCGATCATAGTCGAGCGTCATTTCGGCGACATGGTAGTCGTCTTCTTTGGATTTTCTAAATGAAAAGAGGACTTTATCGGCGTCAAAAGAGAGGCATGGGTCGCGCACAACTCCGTCGGGCATTTCCAAGAGCGTCTTCGTCGAATCGTCTTCTTTGAACCATACGACAAGCGCTGTGTTGCCTACGAAGCTATTTTCATTGATTTCTCCGTACTGAAAAATAGTTGCGGTATTATGGTGATCCGGGCGGAATTGCGCGCGCCGAACGTAAAGCACGGCTTCTGGAACGTTCGCCAGCGCCTGTTCGCGCATTTCCTTTTCCTTTGCCGCTTTTTCAGCGGCGATGCGTTCAAACGCCCCTTTCCGCAGGGCAGTTCCATCAGGATCGAGCGTTCCGGCAATCTGGAAGTTGTCGCACCTAATATGCGCCCAACTTCCTGTCTCTTGGTCGACGACGCGGATTAACGCTTTTTTACCCTTATATTGAGCGACGTCCCATTCGACGAGATCAAGTTTCTGGCTATCTTTTCCTCGCGCTTCCAACACCGGCTCGACGTCGCCGTCGTCCTTGAGCAGCGCTAATTCGACGCAAACGTGTTTCCTGGCGCCTCCTCCTCCAACAAGGAAGGTTATTTTGTCGCCGGTTATTACAAAGACGGGCGATTCAATAATGCATAACGTGTTGTCAGTCGGCGCGGCGTTTGCATTTGATTCGAGCGTTGTGAGGTAGTATGTTCCTTGTTTTTGGTAAGCTACTGACTCGTCATGAAATTCAGCGGATCGGGAACCGATCGGCTTGGTGTTAGCGCCCTCGACGATCAACCAGCCTTCTTCTTCAAGATTGCCCGACTCAAAGTCGAAGATAATAGCGTCTGTTTGAGGAGTTTCTTCTGCAAAAACAGAAAACGCCGCCAACGGTAGCAACAATAAGGGGAACGCCAACGCAGTTAGACGTCGGAGCTTCAATGAATGTTTAACCATTACCGACTCCTTACGAATGTTAAATTGAAAAAACGGCGCGTCGCCAACTTTGTAACCTCGAAAAAATATTTCAGCAGCGCAACGTTTCTATGACGAACGTTAGGCGCTTGTGTTAAAACAGTCTCCATCGAGACTACTCCAGAAATTATACCTTTGCCAATATTGAAAATCAATATGAAGAAGTAAGGAAAGTATCCCGCGCTTCAATTGCCTTTTAGTTCCTAAGGGACTTTAGTGAGGTTTCTTCGAAGTTCGCGTTGAACGGGTTTATTCAGAATTACTTTAAAGCGTTTTTTGCCGATTATTTTTTAGAGCTAACGCGTTATTAGCGTTTTCTTTTTGGACTAGTCTTGCTGTTCTTGGGAATTTTTACGTTGCATGGCCGTCTGAACGTCGTTATAATATGATTGACGAAACGACAGACGGTTTTGCTTGTCGGTTTGCCTTTTCCTGGGTTGTATAGATATAGAAGGTCTGGTAATGAGCTCAAAGCATAAACTTCATTCTTTAGCTTGGAAAGCCCCTGCGGAGACGTCGAGCGCCTTTGACGCTTTCCTTCACGGCTGGCTTGAAATGCTTGATCAGACGCTTCTGCCGACGACGTTGAAGACGATCGATTGTCGTACGATCGAAACGATCTGGGAGGGAATCAAGGCTCTTCGCGTTCGCGGCGCTCCGGCTATTGGCATATCTGCGGCTTACGGCGTTTGCGTCGGTCTCCAGAAACTCTTTTACGACGTTGATGGAACACGCCGCGCGCCGAGTGAAGAAGAGTTTTTTGCTCGTCTGGAAGAGGCGACGTCGTATCTTGCGACGAGTCGGCCGACGGCGGTGAATCTTTTCTGGGCGCTTGATCGCATGAAGGCTAAGGGCGAGTCGCTGCGCGGTCAGAAGACCGTTGAAGAAATAGCGGTTCTTCTGCTTGACGAGGCGAAATTGATCCATGAAGAAGACAAGGTTCTCTGTCGTAAGATGGGCGAATATGGCGCGAGCCTTGTAAAAGACGGGGGCGGTTACTTAACGCACTGCAATGCTGGCGGCCTTGCCACGGGCGAATATGGGACGGCGTTAGCGGCGTTCTATTGGGCGAACGAAGAAGAGGGTAAGAAGATTCGCGTTTATTCGAATGAAACGCGTCCGCTTCTTCAGGGCGCTCGTTTGACCGCATGGGAACTGCGTGAAAATGGAATTGACGTAACGTTGATTTGCGATTCCATGGCGGCTGTTGTCATGCGTCAGGGAAAGATTGACGCAGTCTTCGTTGGCGCGGACCGTATTGCTCGCAACGGCGACACGGCAAATAAGATTGGAACCTATATGGTTGCATTGTGCGCTAGGGCGCATAACGTGCCTTTCTACGTTGTGGCGCCCCTATCGACTTTCGATATTACTTTAGAAACAGGCTCTAGTATTCCGATAGAAGAACGAGATCCGGAAGAAATTCGTCGGGGATTTGGAAAACAGACGGCGCCCGACGGAGTTGATATTTATAATCCGGCGTTTGACGTTACTCCGGCAGAATTGATTGCCGGTATCGTTACTGAGAACGGGATTATCGCGCCTGTTACAACGGAATTGATTGTAGAAGTTGTCGGCAACAACCGTTTTGTTGCCGACGTATTAAAAGAACAAAACTAACCCGGCTAAATTGGCGTCTCGAGCTTGTTTTACGACGGACGCACCAGGACAAAGTCCTAAGTTGTGGCAAATATAATGCTGTAGATTGGAGCCTTATCATGGCAAGGAATTATAACGAGTACGACGATTTGGGGGTTCGGTTTATCTATCCTAAGAACTGGTTTGTTCGTACAGAGACTTGGGATAAGGGCACGTATAGCATAACGGTAGACACTCCTGAGGGAAGCTTTTGGACGCTGTCAATCATGCCCAAAGGAGTGGACCTCGACAAAGCGGCGCAAGATATCGTCAGAACGATGAACGCGGAATATGACGACATGGAAGAGCGCGAGATTAAGCGTTATGTCGCAGACTACGTATTGACCGGGTATGAAATTGACTTTTTCTATCTCGACTTGACGAGCACGGCGACAGCTTTGAAATTTGAAGACGAACGCCGCGGGTACGTAATTTTTTGGCAGACCTGCGAATACCTTATCGCAGACGACAATTCAGATTCGCGAGCTGATATTTTCGACGCAATGACTCATACGCTTGTTTCTAACTTGACTGGTCAAGAAGACGATTGGAGCGATGAAGAGGACGAAGCGCATTTCGAGCAGAAGTTGTCAGAACAAGAGGTTCGCGAGCAAGAGGAACGAGAATATCTTAGACGTAAGTACGAACGTATGCGTCGAAAGGAAGAAGAACGGAATTGGCGCCGCAGCGACGACGATTACCCAGACGACGATACTGGAAACGCTTGGCTGTATCAAGCCGCCATTGCTAACGACGAACGAATCGAGGATTTCCTCCGCGCGTCTACAGAAGTTGTCGACTTAGACGTTGAAACGGACGAATTGGATAAGGAACGCCATCGTTATGACGTCGACGATGAAAGGGAGTTTGAACTCGCCGATGAATTTGACGACGAATCAGACGACGACCTTTGAAGTAAGGGCATAATATGACAGATAATTTGTATTCTAACTCTGAGTATAACTCCGAACCCGATCTTGTTTTGGACGCCAAGATTCAGTTGTTAGCAGGGAAATTGTCTGTTGCGAATCGAATTGTATTTTTGACGGGGGCAGGCGTCTCCACGGACAGCGGGATTCCGGATTTTCGTTCGTCGACAGGAATATACCAAATGACGTCGGAAGATCTTTTTAGAATCGATCGTTTTTTGGCGAATACAGAGTGGTTTTATAGTATTTTTGGCAATTTCTATGCGGGAATTGCAGACGCTAAGCCGAACACAGGGCACTTGGCAATAGCCGAACTTGAGAAGCGTTGCGGCAAGCTGATCGACGTGGTAACGCAAAATATCGACGCATTACATAGCGCCGCAGGGTCGACGAGCGTTGCGGAAGTTCACGGCACGCTGCGTACGGCGTCGTGCTTAAAGTGCGCAAAGCAATATTCGCAGGATTATTTTGAACCGGATATGCGTTCAGGGCGCGTACCGCGTTGCTCCTGCGGGGGAGCGTTGAAGCCGGACGTTACGTTTTTCGGCGAAATGTTGCCGGAACACGCGTTTGTCCAGGCGCGCAGCGCGATGAAAGAGGCTGAGCTCCTGGTAGTTGTCGGCACGTCTTTGCAGGTTACTCCTGCCGCGCTCCTCCCGCGAGAATGTCCCGCCGACACGCCTTTCGTCATCATTAACAAGACTCCAACATATTTGGATTCTGAGGCGGCGCTTGTGTTTTATGAGTCTATTGGAGATGTTTTGCCTCAGGCAGTTTCCTTAGTTAAGTCTGCGTAGTCAATGAGAGACGTCAAATTTGCTTCGACGTCTTTGTTTTTGGTCGCGAACGCTTTTTTATAATATTGGTCTGGACCTTTCTTTTTCTTTTGAGTATTCTCTCGCTATAGGTTGTATGCGATAAAGAAGACGCGAACGATTTCGTCGGAGCTTTGTCGTTCTTGCGTCTTTATCCCTAAGAGAGCGCGCAGCGCGCGTAAATGTGAGAGGAACGAAATGGATTTCAACTTTTTTGAATGGATTCGCGAGGGTGTGAAGCGTTCTGTGTTGATGGGCGTGTCTGACGCCGTCGAGACGATGGGTACTCCGCATGACCCTGAACAGGCTCGCGACAAAATCATGACCTTTTTGAAAGACGAAACAGAAGCTACTTCTACGACGACTCGTCGCCGCGTTTCTTCTTCAAGTTCTAGCAGCGGTCAACGCAAACTTGGTCGTTCGATCACTGAAATCCACCCAACGAGTTGAGCGTCGTAACGCACAATTTCATCATATGAAATCTGCGTTTTATGAAGATTTGAATCTGATCGCTTTTGCGAGCGCCAGAGGCGTTGACTTTGGGTTGTTGTCTATTAGCTTTGGAGGAGCGCTCAAACGTACTGAGTTTTGTTTGCGGCGTCAGAAAAGTACGAGGTTTTGACGCGGCAAGCATAGGCTTGACGACGTCGAGGACGTTTCGATAGATTAGAGCAGAACGTTCTTCGTTTGATTGAGGATCAGATTTTAGAAAACGTCGAATCAGAAAACGGTTCGGCGTTTTTTTGTTGGCATATGTTTTCGATGCGTTTAGGCGTTTTATCTTTTGACGAGCACACAAGATAAATCGTTAACGTTCGTTCCGGTGGGGCCTGTTACGATTAACGCGCCGATTCTTTTTAACGCGTGATAGGAGTCGTTGTTTCGAAGCGTAGCATATATGTCGACGCCCAACTTGGCGAGTTCTTCAGCGCTTTCTCCCGTACAGACGGCTCCTGCAGCGTCGGTGGGTCCGTCGGTTCCGTCAGAATCGATAGAAAAAACGGCGCAGTCTTTTATTCCCGCTATTCCTGCCGCCGCGCTCAGCACAAGCTCTTGATTGCGTCCTCCCAATCCTTTTCCATTCAGACGAACGATCGTTTCGCCGCCCGCGATGAACGCAAGGGAACTAGCGGCTTCCGCATGATATTGCGCTATTGCGGCAAGAAAACTTCCTGCTTCTCGCGCTTCGCAGGATAGTCTATCTGTTAAAATTATCGGCGTATAGCCCAGTTCTTTACACGTTCTTGCCGCCGAATCGCACAGCTCTCGGACAGAACCGGTAATATGCGTTTCAACAGATTCGAGAAATTTTGGCGTCTCTTCGTTCAATAGCCGCATGGCGTTTTGCGAAAGGATAAGATTGTATTTTTTGACAATATTTATCGCTTGTTCACAGGTTGACGCGTCCGGATACGCGGGCCCGGAGGCAATCACGTCAAGCGGATCGCCAACGACGTCGGACAAAACGATTGAAAAAACTTTTGCAGGCTCGCAAATTTTTGCAAACTTACCGCCTTTGACAGCAGACAGTCTTTTACGCAGCGTGTTAATCTCAATAATGTTAGCGCCGCACGCCAGGAGTTGACGCGTGATATCCTTAATTTCTTCTTCGGGTATTAAAGGTTTTTCAAAAAGGGCCGATCCGCCGCCTGAAACGAGAAAAAGGACCAGGTCGTTTTCTCCAAGCGCTTCGACAAGACGTATTGCTTCTTCGGCCGCTAAATAAGAATTTTCGTCGGGAACAGGATGACCTGCTTCTATGATTTTAAGGTCTCCGATAGGTCCTTGCGAATGTCCGTATTTGGTTACAACAAGTCCTTCGGCAATTCTATTGTCGAGCGTGTCGCAAGTGGACGCCGACATTTGCCACGCGGCTTTGCCAATAGCGATAAGGATGGTTTTGCCTTGCGACCTGGGCAAGTATGCAAGCGCTTTTCTTACGGCTTCATCGGGAGCCGTCGCTTGAATAGCGTTTTGTACAATTCTATCGACGTCCTGCAATACGTTCATTGCGAGCTCCTTGGGAATTATAGGAACAGACTAATAACAAAGATTGTTAAGATGGACGTAACGCCGACGAGTAAGGTTGAGATTGTGAGCGTTTTAAAGACGTCTTCCGTCTTCTGTATGCCTCCTAATTTTGAGACGATCCAGAAATAGGAGTCGTTGACATGGGAGACTGTCATAGCTCCAGCTCCAATAGCGGTAACGGTCAGGGCCATAAGCGCCGGCGAATCGAGCCCTAACTGCGGCAACAGCGGCAAAACAACGTTCGACGTCGTCATGACGGCAACAGTGCTGGAGCCTTGCGACGTCTTTAAAATGGCCGCAAAGATGAACGGAAAAAAGATTCCCAAGGCGTCGAGTAAACCGTGATGATTCGTCAGGAAGGGAATTAGCGGGCTTTCACTGACGACCTTGCCTAACGCGCATCCGGCGCCGGTGATAAATAGGATGGAGCCCGCTATGTTGAGCGCGTTTGAGGTTAATTCGTAAAGCGTTTTCTTTTTTTTGCACGATCGGAGCAACGCTAGGGCTGCGAATAGACCAGCTGTCAGAGCGATGACTGGCTTGCCCAGGAATTCGACGATCGGCTGTTCAATGTGATTCATCGCGCAAATGGACGAAGTTCCCATAAGCGCCATAGGAATGAGTATTGGGAGAAAACTCATGAAAGTATTGGGCAACTTGCCGTAGGAAGCAAGGAGTTCTTCGTAGGTCTTGAGGACAGACGTTTCTTTTACTTTCAGTTCTGTTTCGGATTTTATACGCTTGCCAATGAAGTTGGCATAGAGGAGCGTGACGATAAGCGCCGGAATAGAAACTAGAACGCCGAAAAATATAATCCACAAGAGCTTGTTTTCTAATCCGAGGATGCTTGCTGCAGCAAGAGGCGCCGCCGCAGGCGGAATCATGCAGTGAGAAATGGCTAGGCTTGTTGCGAGCGCCGTTGTCATGGCGACAGAGGAGACGCCAATGCGCATGACGATCGCTTTCCGCACCGGATTTAAAACGACAAATCCAGAGTCGGAGACAATAACCATCGAGGTGAACCAGCCCATAAGAGCAATTGAGGTCGTGGGACGCTTTTTTCCGACGATTTTCACGACGAACTCGCCCATTTTAAACGCTGCGCCCGTGCGTTCGAGGATAAGACCGATCAAAGAACCGAGAAAGATAAGCAGACCAACAGTTGCAAAAGCAGTCGCAAAGCCCGCGGTAATTGCGTCGACGATTTTATCAAGATCTAAGCACAGAAACGCTAAGATGAAAGCGGTTGCCATCATCGAAAGAAAAGGATGGATATGGAGGACGCTGATCGCCACAACCATAAGGACGATAAGGACTGCAAAAACTATGAGAAACCACATGCCCGATAACATATGAAACTACCTTTTCATAGGTACGCAGTTCGTTCTTTGTCAGAATTCGGAGGAGACGTTGATTGAACGCCGCGTTGTTAAGTCTTGAATGATTTGACGATTAAAGTCATTATAACGCTTCTGTCAAATAAGAAAGACTCAAAGAGGGTATTTTGTGAAAAAGCTGTCAGATGGATTAGTTCTTTTAGGGTCTTGCAATTAGAAGCGACAAAGACTAAAATTACATATATGCCTTTATGCTTTAGACGTTGAACTTGACTTGAATAGCTGTGTTGCGACAATGCAGTCAGAGGAACGTCCTTAGATCGCGACGTCCTTTTAATTGTCTTGTTGAATGAGTGGACGCTGCTGTTACTAATATGCGCAAGGGCGTCTTGACGACTTGACGACGAAAAAGGCTTGTTTCACGAAGACTCCTAAAAGTCTCTGGCTTTTTAGGTTTTTAATACTCTCTTCTGAAAGCAGCAGAAGGGATTTTGGCGTAGTTTAGGACGTCCTAAATTACTAGAATGTAAGGATGTGTTGAAAATGAGACAATTGACTATTGCAGTGTTGGCGTTATTAGTTGTTAGTTCAGCTTGTGCTGCACGGGGCGCTGATAACTCCAAGTATCCTATTGACGAGAAACATCGTCCGTCCCTTTTTGTGTCCCTTCCTGACGATATGTATGGTCCTGACGCGCTGTACTACGATGAGAAGACGGAAATCCTCTATCTTACCGTTCCCAACTTTCTCTTTGGCGAATCAGACCTGCCTGAAACTTCCTCCTTCATCGTCATGATTAACAAAGACAGGGAAATCAAAAAGGCGTATGAATTTCCTATCTTCGAGGGCGAAACGAAAATTGGCGCAATGGGGCTCGATATGGGGCCTGACGGACACCTTTATATTTGCGACAATCAGTATTTCTTTGACACTGATTTTAAGTCGCGCGTATGGCGCGTTCGCCTCGAAAACGGAAACCCCGTCGGAGAACCGGAGCTGGTTGTTTCTGGACTGAAAGTTGCTAACGCAATTCTTTGGGACGGCGATTGGGTTTATGTGACTGACACGATTTTAGACGAGCCCGGCAAGTACGGCTCAGGCGGAGTTTGGCGTTTTGCAGCGTCCGATATTCTTAAAGCCGGCTCTGACGAAGCGCACGGAGCGATCGACGTAAGACGCGATGATTCCAAGCCGCGCGATCCTCGGCTGATTATTGTTGAAGATACCGTAAATATCCGCGGCAACAACTGCGGCGCTGACGGAATCTGCCGCGATGAAAACGGCGTGTTCTATTTTGGCAATTACGGCGACGGCGCTTTTTATCGTTTCCGTTTTGATAGTGATAACAACGTTGAGAAAGTAGAAAAGATTTTTGACGCTGGCGAACCGATGCGCTGCACCGACGGCATTTGTTACGATCCCAAGACGAACAAAGTCTACATAACTGATTCAGCGCAGAACGCTATCTGGGCGGTTAAGGCGGTACCGTGGGACGAGACTCCGAAGATCGAGCGCATATGGGAAAACGACGATACGGACGGAACTGACGGTCTGCTTGATCTGCCTTGCGAATGCCGCGTTGTCGACGGAAAATTGATTATTTCTAATCAAGACTGTCCCGTTGGCGATACAGGAAAATGCCAAGCGACGGATAAGCCTTATTCTCTGTCGATTATTTCCTTGGAATAGAGTTGATTTACTTGAAGAATGCTGCTCTGCCAGTTAGCCCTATAAGTTTGAGCGAGCGGCGTTCTTCTCGGTTTCGAGCGGCTTAATCAGCTCGTTGCTTGTTATGTTGTTGTCTTTTATTAACGACGATACTTTTGTTTTTAAGCGTTTAGACAGCGTCTGAGTTTCAGTTCGATTAATCTTAGGCGGAGACTAATAACGCTTTCTCGATAGATTTGTTTTCTGTCCTCATCGAACGAGCACCTACCTTTGGGTCGAGTTCTCACAAGAGTAAAACAACGCATTGTTGAAATGAATCTTCAATTGACGATATTTTTTAGGGCGTGTTGACACTAGTTTTGTAACATAATAAAAATGAAAGCTAAGACCAAACACGTTATAAAGGTTATGTCCAACTTTTCATAACGAGTTGCAATTCTTCTGAACTCCTTGATTCTTCGGA